>DASPXJ010000080.1:0-4639 GCA_035637355.1 Gemmatimonadales bacterium | reverse complement strand
CCTTCGGGAGCGGGCGTGCGAAACAGGCGCGTGTGGCCTGCGTCCTCAGCGAGGAAATACACGCTGCGCCTATCCGGCGCCGGGTTGTAGCCGCCGACCGAATGCGCGCTCCCTCCGGCGATCACGTGGGGCGCGGCTGTCGCGGAGATCGGCCAGGGCCAGCTGACGAGCCGGCGGTTGTTGAACGTTTTCTCGGTGGTCGGCGTCGTGACAGCGTACAGCGTCTTCCCATCGGCACTGAATTGCGGCGCGTCGTAATCGTCTTTGCCTTGCGTAAGCCGTAACGGTTCGCCCGCCGCCGCGTTCACGACCCACAGCGCTTGGACCACGTCGCCGTGCGTCCAGTCGCCGCGATTCGTGGTGGCGGCGAACACGACGAGCTTGCCGTCCGGCGTCCATGCGGCGGCCAGGTCTTCGCCGCTGGTGCCGAGCTGCCCGCCGAAGCCGGCTTCCTGCGCGAGGCGCGAGCCAGCGAGGAGATCGCGCGCCGGCGCGTTCGGCTCGAGCGGCTGCACGAACAGATGGGGCCGCCGGTCGTCGAGCCAGTGGTCCCATAGCCGAATCGGCGACGCGTCGTACACGCGCGCGTTGTACTTGCGTGCTTTGCGCTCCGCCGCCGCGGCGCGATTCGCCGAGTCGGTGACCGCGCCGGGGTAGACCATGCTCGAGAACAGGATCGCGCGTCCGTCGGGACGCCACAGCGGGCTCGCAGCGCCGGTCGAGATGTTCGTCACGCGCTGTGCTTCGCCACCACCACTCAGGTCCAGCACGTAGATCTGTGCCGATTCGTCGCCTTCGCGGCGCGTGCTGAACGCGATCCGCCGGCCGTCCGGACTCCAATCGACGCCGCTCTCGCTCCCTTTGCTGTTCGTGAGTCGTCTGGGCTCCGCACTGCCATCCAACGGCACGATCCACAGATCGCTCACTTGCTCGCCTTCGGTATACGACGGCTCCGTCACGCTGAACACCACCCAGCGCCCGTCGGGGCTGATCGCCGGCGACGACAGGCGCTTCATCAGGAAGACGTCTTCATGGGTGATCGGGTGGCGTTGCTGAGCGGCGAGCGGCGCGAGCGGCGCGAGCGGCGACAACAACCAGGCGGTGCGGGCAAGCAGGCGGATCGTGCGCATGGTATGTCCTATCGCATGTAGGGAGCGACGTTGGTGGCGATGGTGCGAAACTCCGCTGCGGTCAGCGGCAACGTGAGAAACTCAGCCCACGCCGCGCGCGGCGCCAGGTTGTCCCCGGCGGCCGCGTCCGAGCCGTACAGCACGCGCTCCGGCCCCAGCTGCCGGATCCGGTGAGCGATGAGGCGCGCGTCGTCGCTGGTCATGTTGCGGCAGACGGTCGTGACGTCGAACCAGAGCCGCTGCGCGCGCGGATCGTGCCGCGCGATCGCGTCGACAAACACCGACAACGCCGAGTCCGTCGTGGCGTCGTAGCCGCCCGCCCCGGCGAGGTGCGCGATCTGCACGGGCACATGCGGTGCGGCCGGGAGGATCGAATCGAAGAAAATGCGCGCCTCTTCGCGGCCGTACGGCAGATTCCGCGAGATCGAAGCCCGCATGTGGATGACGATCGCCATGTGCCGGTCGTCGGCGGCCCGAAAGACGCGGCGCAGCTGCTCGCGATCCTGCGCCTTGTGATAGTCGACCGCCGAGTTGCCGATGTGCAGCTTAAGCCCGGCGCGGAGCAGGGGATTGGCGAAGCAGCGGTTCAGCTCGTCGAGCGCATAATCGCGTAGCGGATTGAAGCTGCAGAAGGCGCGCAGCCGGTCGGGGTAGCGGTCGACTTGCCGCGCCGTCCAATCATTCTCCGCCTTCACCTGCTCGTATTCGTTCTCGACGTGGCGGCTCGGATTGCCCCAGGTGTACGCGACCGACAGCACCAGGGCGCGTCGAATTCCTGCCGAGTCGAGCAACCCGATGACGCGGTCCGCATCGATCGACTGGAGTGCCGTGGCGCCGGGCGGAAGCGGATTCGGCGTGACGAGCGCGGCCGCGGCGGGGCTGAACAAGTGCTGATGATGATCGACGAGCGGCGGGCCGACCTGGCCCGCCGCCGGAGACGTGGTGAGTGTCAATAATGCGGCATAGAAAAGGACTGTCTTCATCCGAGCATGGCTCCCAGCGCGTCCAGGCGATCCTGACAATACCCCTGCAGTCGCGTAACGGCCGAGGTTGTTACAGGCGGAACAGATAGCTCAGCTTCACGAACAGGGCGTCTGCTTGACGCTTCAGCCCGCGGAACCGGAACGCGTCCTGATCCTCCATGTCGCTGCCGTACCCCGCGAACACCACGGTTCCGGGAATCGGTTGATAGCTGAGCAGCGCATCGACGTGGAAGTTGTTGTGCGCGCTGGCCTGGGTGCGGGTCACCGTCGTTGGCCCGGCAAGCAGGATCGGCGCGCCGGTCCGTGAATCATCGCGCAGCGAGTCTGTCTGATCCTGGACGTACTGGCCGACCAGCCGGACGAACAACGGCCGCGACAGCTGGTACTCGACCTTGGCGCGCAGAATCCGGCCGACATTCACCAGGCTGCCGTCGGTACGACGATTCACCTGCTGCCAGAAGTAGCTGACGGAATTCCGCATCCTGTCGGTGGGACGGTACGACAGATCCACGCTCAGCAGCAGGAGATCAGCGGACGCCCATTCGAAGAAGTTTTCGTCGTGGCCCTGCAGGAAGAAGCCGCCGCCGCTGAAATGCTTCCACTGCGGCGTGCCGATCTGGACGATGTACTCGCCATTCCCGATGGTGGGCTGGCCGACGAACGGGATCGTGTCCAGGCCACCGCCACCGTTCGGGACCTCCAACCGGTAATCGGCGAAGAGCGCCGAGTCGTAGCCGAAGGACTCGACGAAGTACCCGGCGCCGATGTTCCATCCACCGCGCAGCGCCGCGTTGCCGTTGAAGTGCAGCTTCTGGTCCTGGATGCGACGACCGTGGATGAAGTTCTGATACTGCCAGATCCCGTCCACGACGATGTCGCCGGTGAAGCGCTGCAGCAGCGCGCCCGGTTTTCCGTACGTGGTCCAGCTCGGGTCGACGTACGAATGCACGATCCCCGCTCGGCCGATGAATCCGCTCGCGGCGCGGAAGTCGTCGGCGATGCCGGCGAACAGGCTGCGCAGCCCCCACACCCGGTGCTGGATCGTGAATTGACTGAGCCACAATGGCGCCGTGGTCGTCACGCTTCCGTTGCGAGTGCGGCTGCCCGCGAGCTGCAGGCTCAAGCCATAGATGTCCTTGAAGACGAGGCGGCTGTCGAACTCGGCGACGCGATTGTAGTTGCCGCCTTCGATGCGATCCGTGTACGCCAGACCGACGCGCGAACCGTGGCCGAGGCTGCGCTGCGCGCGCACGATATTGTAGATGGGATGATCGCTGCCGCTCACGGACGCGAATCTGCCGTCGACAGCGGAGAGAAAGCCGATGTCCGTGCCCGACGCGTTGCCCGTGAGCTTCACGGCGGCCACCGGTTGCACAATGCGGCGTGTGTAGATCAGCCCCTGCGGCACCTGAAACAGCTCGCTCCCTTCCAGGAAGAAGGGCCGCTTCTCGGGGAAGAACAACGCCTGACGCGGATCGAACGCGAGCTGGCCCGCGTCCGATTCGACCTGGGAGAAGTCAGGCTTGACGGTGCCGTTCAGCGTGAGGTTGTCGGTCACGCCCCAGCGGACATTGCCGCCGACCTGGGGATTGCCCGTTTCGTACGCGTACCCGCTCGTCCCCAGCGTCCCGGTCCGTTTGGCGGTCGCCTCGGGATTCAGATCCATCACGAGGCCACGATGCATCCCGGCGAGCCCGACAAGATTCCCCGACTGCCCGATAAACGTGGCGTTGGCGCGGCGCGCCGGGAACCACGAATCCTCGAACCCCGAATGTTTCACCTGCCGCACGACGTTGAGGCTCCAGTCCTGCGGCTGCTTCGGCTGATAGCGCAGGCTCTTGAAGGGGATCCGCACCTCGACTTCGTAGCCCCACTCGGTGACACGCCCCCGCGACTGGAACACGTAATCGGGGCTCAGATCCGGTTGCTCCCGTCCGACGACGGCGCTGCCGATGAAGCCGCTGGCCGTCACGTTGGCCCCTTCGATCAGCGCACCGTCGCCCTGCACACCGAGCGGGTTCACGGCGAACATCAGCGCCTTTTTCCCGTCGTGGAACGTGCCCAGCAGGATCTGGATATTGTCGTCGCCGAAGATCTGGTCGCGGTCGGCGAGCGTTGCCGTGGGGCGGCCGTGTAGCTCGAAGGCGCGGATGCCGAAATAGATCGCGCTGGCGGAGTACCAGACGAGGACCTGCGTCGAGTCGACAGCGGAGACGCCGTCGTTGGGCGCGTATTGCGAGAAGCCCGACAACGCGGCGGCATGCACCCACACCGATTCGGACAGGTCGCCGTCGATGACGATGTCGGCTTCGACGCGCGGGATCCGCACGTCGAGCTGGCGGTCCCGGCCGGAGTAGATCAGGACGGAGTCCGCCAGTTGTCCGAGCAGCAGCAGGGTGAGCAGCATGTCGGGTAATTATGCTGCCCGCCTGCCGCGGCTCACCATTGCCCGGACGGTTAGGAACGTGTCACAACTACGGCTTCAGCGAAGCGCTCCCCGCACGCGTCTTGAACCGGAGCACGTAC
>DASPXJ010000079.1:0-19002 GCA_035637355.1 Gemmatimonadales bacterium | reverse complement strand
CAGCGATTGCGCCTGGTAGCGCCGGTCGGTCGCGGCCCGTTGCCGCAGGTCGGGCGGCAGCTGCTCGATGCCGATGTGCGGCTGCCCGCGGCTCAGAATCATCGAGCGCTCGACCACGTTGCGCATCTCGCGCACGTTCCCGGGCCATGCCGCCGAGAGCAGCCGGTCCAGCACGTCCGTCGTGCATTCGGTGGGACAGCCGGGGAGCTGCGTCTTGAGATCGGAAATGATGCGCGTGATCAAATCGAGGCGATCCTCGCGCGAGCGGTCGCGCACCGGCGGGAGCACCAGCGGCATGACGTTCAGCCGGTAGTACAGGTCCTCGCGAAACCGCCCCGCCTCGACCTCGCGCACCAGGTCGCGGTTCGTGGCCGCAACGAGCCGCACGTCCACCGTCAACTCCCGCGTGCCGCCCAGCCGCCGGAACGTTTTGGTCTCGAGCACCTTGAGCAGCTTGGGCTGCAGCTCGGGCGTCAGCTCACCGATCTCGTCGAGGAAAATCGTTCCCTTATCGGCGAGCTCGAAGAGCCCGACCTTGCGTTCCTTGGCGTCGGTATAGGCACCCTTCTCGTGCCCGAACAGCTCGGAGTCGAGGAACGTCGCCGACAGGCCGGCGCAGTTCACCTCCACGAACGGGCCGCCGGAACGCGGGGACAAATTGTGAATCACCCGCGCCACCCACCCCTTCCCGGTGCCGCTCTCGCCTTGCAGCAGGACGGTCGAGCGCTCGCCCGCCGCGAGCAGCTCGATGTGACGCGCCAGCTCCTGCATCGCCGGCGAGACGCCGAGCGAGCCCACGCCCTCGCTTTCGTGGTCGAGCGCGCGCAGCCGCGCGTTCTGGCGCGACAAGCGCACCTTCTCGGCGACCCGCGCGATCGCCGCCGCCAGATGCGTCATGTCCACGGGCTTGGTGAGGAAGTTTTCCGCGCCGAGCTGCATCGCTTTGACTGCGGTCTCGATGTCTCCCTGCCCCGTCAGCAGAATCACCGCGGCGCCTGCTCGGCGCAGCCGCTCGAGCACGACGAGCCCGCTCGCGTCGGGAAGATGGAGATCGAGGAGCACGACGTCGGGCCGCACCCGCTGGAAGGTTTCGATCGCCTGCTCGCCGGTGCTCTCACGCCACACCTCGTAGGTGAGGCGCTCGAAGTACTCGCCGATCGCGCGCAGCACGCTCGCGTCGTCGTCTACCATCAGGAGCGTATCAGCCACCGTGTGCCCTGAACCCGGAGCCCACCAGCACCGCTAACGCCCCCGGCAATAGCTGCGCCTCGAACGGCGTCTCGCCCGTGACTTCCCCATCGAGCTGGACCGGTCGTGGCGCGTCGTCCAGAACTTCCACCCGCACCGAGCGTCCACGCGCCCACCACACACGGCGCCCTTTCCCGTTTCTGGCACCCCCCCCTCCCAGGAACAACTCCAGGACGGCGCTCGCGCTCTGCAACGCACCGTCCGCATCCAGGGCCACGACGTCGAGCCAGCCGTCGTCCGGCGAGAGATCCGCGCGCAGCTTGAGGAACCCCGGCGGCAGCTGGCCGCAGTTGAGCACGAGCAGCATCGCGGCGCGGACCTCCTGCGGCGTGCCGTCCACGGTCACGCGATGCGGCGCGCTGCGCACCGACGTCAGCGTCAGCGCCGCGCGGGCGACGTATGCGCCGACCTTCCAGCGCCGTTTCGCCTGCAGGCCCGTGTCGGCCATGAGCTGCGCGTCGAAGCCGGTCCCCGCGGCGACGGCGAAATAGTGCGGGCCATCGCTCCGCTCCACGACGCCGAGGTCGATGTGCAGCCGGCGCGCCTTGAGCAGCGCGCGCGCCGCGCTCGCGGTCGACCGCGGCAGCCGCAAGTTGCCCGCGAGCACGTTGCCGGTTCCGCCCGGCACCAACCCCAGCGAGATCCCCGTGCCCGCGATGCCCGCCGCCACCTGCATCGCCGTCCCGTCGCCGCCGTGACTGACCAGCACGTCGAATCCCATCCCCCGCGATTCCTCGGCGATGCGGCGGGCATCACCGGGGCCGGTGGTCGATCGGACCTCCACGCTCCACCCGCCCTTGTTCAGAATCTCGCGGATGGTCGTGACGGCCCGCGCATGGGCGCGCGCCGCGAACGGATTGGTGATCAGCAGCGCGCGTGTCACCTAGTACCGCCGCTCCCAGAACACATCGAGACCGACCTGCCGCGAGACCGGCGCCTGCAACAGGCTCCCCAAGCCGCAGGCGCGCACCGGCTCGAAGCTCGCTTCGGTGCGCCACTCGGGACTGAAGCGGAATTGGAAGCTCGCGCCCAACAGGTTCGCCAGACGCGACTGGTTCTGGCTTTGCACCTGCTGGCAGAAACCCGCGTTCACCACCAGGAACGTCTTGGAGCCGATCGCCCAGCCGGCGGCGACCTGCGCGCCGGAGAACGGGTTCGACGGATCGCCCGGCCGGATCTCGAAGTAATCGAGCGGGACGCCGAGATCCGACACGACGGTGCGCTCCAGCTCGCCCGCCAGCAGCGACGCGGCCGTGCTGCGCACGAACACTCCCTCGCCGCCTCCCAACTCGAACGTCGGTTTGCCGAACATCAGGTAGGAAATCAGCTCGGTCTGTGACTTGTCATTCTGCTCGGACTCGAGTGTCAGCTTCGGCACGCGCAACGTGCCTTGGATGTGCGCGATGACCGTGATGTCTCTGTTATTCGTTCCCGGCCCGGGAAGCGGGTGCACGACGTGGCTCGCCTCGATGTCGAGTGCGGCATCGAGATCGGGCGTGCCGAAGTACTGCACCGTTCCTTTCGACACGACGAATTCGCGCGTGACGAGACCGACGTTCAAGCGATACGTGCCGCGTGGCGCCTGCAGCGTACCGCTCAAGAGGTAGTTGTCTCGCACCTTGTTGACGGTGACCGAGCCCGACAGCTGGATGTTGGCTTCGTTGGACCGGAGCCACACGTCTTCGCCCATCGTGAGCTGCAGGTTGCGCACCTGCAGGCTGTCGAAGAACAGGCTCTGGAACTCCGGCCCCAAGCGCTGCGTGCGAATGAGCGAGGTGTCGATGAGGTCCTGGACCCACGGCTCCTCCAGGTTCACGACGCGCTTGTTGACGAGGTCGGCGAAATGCAGCACGCCCGAGGTCACGGTCCCGCGGCCGCTCAGTGTCGCGCCGAACACCGGGCCGGTGAGCGCCACGCGGCCGCTCGCCGTGAGCGTGAGATAGCCGCGCAGGTCGAGTGCCTTGAAGTCGGACGTGGTGATGTTCATCGCGAGCACCGGCTTCGTCAGCCGTTCAAGCCGCATGAATCCGGTCAGCTCCGCCCGGCCACGCTCGCTCACCGCGGTGATGCTATCCACGCGGATGGTATCGCCGCGCAGCGACAGGCTGCCGTTCAGGCCGGTGTAGCGGACGTTCAGGGCCGGTATCGTGGCGGCCGCGTTCCCGATCTCCAGACCGCCCCGCAGCCGCGGCGCTTCCCACGTGCCGCCGAGTCCCAGATCCGCGGTAAACACGCCCTCGACCTGCTGCACGGTCGTCGTCACCGCGGCGAGTACGCCGAGGTCAACGCTGTCCGCTCGCGCCTGGACCGAAAGCGTATCGGGGAGCTGCCGCTGTGCGACGGAGACCAGCGCGAGGTCGAGCGGCAGATGGGCCGTGACGTTCAGGACCTGCTGACCGGACCGCCACAGATGGACCTCACCGTTCAACCGCCTGTTGCGATAGTCGACGATGCCGTCCATGAACGGCGCTTTGAACGAGCCGAACGAGGCGTTGGAGAACGCGAAGGACCCGCTGTAGGTGGGGTTGGCGCGGGTGCCGTTCGCGGCGAGCGACGCGGTGACCGCGCCCGCCACACCGAGCGTGTCATCCTCCATGAGCGCGTAGATGCCGGTCAGCGGAAAACTGTCCAGCGACACGTGCGCATTGATCGGCCCGTGCCCGGGCAGGTCGCCGCTCAGCGTCAGACGACCTGCGCCCGCAGCGTTCCTGAGCGATGCCGAATCGACGTGCAGGACGGAGTCACCGAACGCCAGCGCCGTGGGCCGCTCCAGGAACCAGACGCCGCTCGGCAGCAGCACGGCCAGCGAATCGATGGCGGCATGTTGTACGCCGGCGTTCGCCCCGCCCCCCGCCCCCCCGTTCTGTCGGGTGTAGCGGCCGCCCGCGAGAAACGCTCCGAGATCCCCGACGCGCGAACGGGCGAACCAGGTGAGCGAGTCGCGCGTGCCGCGGGCGCTGGCGGCGGCGGCTCCGAACCCGAGCCGTCCGTATCCCAATGAGTCGAACCTGGCCTCGACATCGAAGCTCGGCACCGGGCCGGGCCGGTACGCAATCGATCCTTCCCCCTTGGGAACGTGCCAGCCGCGCCATTGCAGGTCGGCGACGCGGGCATCGCCGCCGAAGGACATCGAATCGAGCGCCCCGTCGAGCGTCACGCGCACCTGCGCCGAGCCTTTGAGCTTCTCCTCGGGAGTCGAGCCCTCCCCTGCTGCCGTGGCCTGCGGGCCGGCAATCCAGGTCAACAGCGAATCCAGGACGCTGAGACTGTCGGCAGCGAAACCGAACACCAGGGTGCCGCGGTCGGGACGCCGCCAACCCAGGGATCCGCTCCCATGAGTCAGCAGCCCGGGCTGCTGCAGCCGCAACGAGTCGACGTAGAGCTTGCCGTCCGCGAAGTGCATTTGCGTCGCGCCGCTGTCGATGATCGTGCCCGAGAACAGGGAGGGAGCGACGGCCACGGAAAACGCTCCGGTGGGCGTGGTCGTGCTATCGCCTGCGACGGTCCCGGTGGCGCTGAATGTGAGCCGCGAGGGAGGCCCGTTGCGCAGCAGCCAGCGTTGCAGGTTGACGTCCTGCCCCCGCAGCGTGAAGCGGCGGGCGCCGTACCCCGGATGAACGCCGCGCGCGCCGAGCAGCAGCGTGCCGTCACCGCGGATCGCACCGCCCCCACCCAGCATGTCGAGGTCGGCGTGCGTCTCGAGCCCCGCGATGTCGCCCTTCATGCGGATGGTTCCGGTCAGCGAGCCGCGCAGCGGGAAGTTCGCGATCCGGCCGGTCAAGCCGTCGAGCGAGAGCGAATCGGCGCGGACATCGGCGAAGACGCCGAGGACTTCCGTGCGCGAGTCGAGACCGACGACGCCGCGGATGCGACTGACCGGCCGCATGCCGTCGTGATGACGCAGCGTGCCGCTGAACATCGCGTTCTTCAGCGTCCCGGTGAGCGTGCCCGTGGCGTCGAGCTCCCCCTGAAGATCGAATCCGGGGACGAGTCGCCGGATTGTGCCGATGTCGATCCGGCCGGCTGCTACGGCGAACGGTTGGAACGCCAGATCAGGACCGCCGAGGCTGATTTCCCCTTTCCCCTGGATCTGGCTCTCGGGCCATCCCGGAACGAGCGAGTCTCGGAACGACCACGCGGTCTCGATCTTCAAGGCGTTCACCGGCCCGTCGACGATCGTCTGTCCCGTCAGGCGGCCGTAGAACGGCAGCGAATCGATGTAGACGCGGGCGAAATCGAGCGAGAGATCCTGCGCGGTGAGGTCGCCCTGGCGCAGCGCCACCAGCCCGGAGTCGGCGGCGCTGAACGCGGTCACGTGCCCCGTCAGGCGCCCCTCGCCGAAGGTGAGATCGAGCGGCCGCAGCTGAATCTCGAGCAGCCGCCCGCCGTGGGACGCGACCGTCACGCCGCCGTGCAGCACCGCATGCTCCGGGAACCGCGGATCGAGAAACCGGATGTCGGTCAACGTCGCCGAGTCGGCGCGCATCGCGAGATTCCAGAGCAACGTGTCGCGCGGCCATTGCACCGTGCCCTTCGCGCTGAACTGCGTGCTGGGGAATCGGACGCGGGACAAATCGACGTCGAGCGTATGGCCGTCGATCGTCAACCGGCCGACGACGTCGGCGATCGACAGCCGCGGATCGCTGCTCTCGGTCGTGAGCCGCAGCACGTCGATCCGGATGCCGTTCTCCCGCGGCGCCTGGATGCGCAGCGCGGCGAGCCGCGCGTTGAGATGCTCGAAGCGGCGCAGCCGATAGCGTCCGTCTTCACCGGAGTATTCGATCTCCTCGTTGGCGCTCGACACGGCGCCGTGCTTCTGCAGCCGCAGCGTGAGTGAGCCGTCGGCGATCTGGACGTTGCGCAGCAGGATGAGCGAGCGCGGGCCGGCGGGACCGAGCGGCTTTACCGTGACGGTGTCCTTCTCGCCGAGGCGCAGCAGCTCGTCGAAGTTGGTCCTGCCGTTGGCGTGCTGCACGATGTTGATGACCGGCCGGTCGAGCCGCACCTCCATGAACACGATCCGGCCCGCCGCGAAGTCGATCGGGTTATAACCCAGCTCGGCGCGCGGCAGGAACGCGACCAGGGTCGAGTCGGGATCGAGCAGCCGCACATCGGTGAGCACCACGCCGGTGAGCAGCGAACCGCGCACCTCGCCCACTTCGATCGAGCCGTGCACGGCGCTCTCGACCGCGGCGCTGGCGACCCGCGCCAGCAACGTGCGGCCCGCGTGCGTTCCCACCAGCGCATTCAGCGCGCCGAGGAAGCAGGCCAGCAGTCCGACGAGGGACCAGAGCGCGACACCGAGCGAGCGGCGAATCACCTAGAAAACCTGCCCCACGGCAAACTGCAGGATGAGCTTTTGCCAGAACGTCTTGTTGGCGCGCACCGGGGGATACGACGACCGGATCTCGCTGACGCTGTCGGCGGTTGCGCTCGTTTGATAGAGCAGCGGCCCGCGCGGTGCGGGATATCCATTGTAAGCGACGTCGATGCGCACGGGGCCCAGTGGGGTGGTGAACCGCACGCCGGCGCCGGGCGTGACGCGCATGCCGCTCAGGGAGACGATCTCCGTTCCGCGCTCCCACACCTGACCGGCATCGACGAACAGGCCCAGCCGCATCCGCGATGCCAGGATCGGCGAAGGCAGGCGGAGTTCGGCATTGAGGATGATCGCGGTATTGCCGCCCGTGGGCCTCGTCTGGACGCCGCGAAAGACCTTTTCGCCCCCCGCTCGCGCGGTCGCGGCCGAATCGATTGCGTCGGGAGCCAGCGTATCTCCGATGAACAGGTAGACCTGGGGTCCCAGCTGGTTGCGGCCGTACCCGCGCACCGAGTTGGGCCCGCCGCCGTAGAAGCGCTGATCCGGCGGCACGTAGGGCACGGGCTGGCCCGACACCTTGATGTTGCGCGGCAGAATCGTCCCGCCGCGGATCCGCCAGGCGAACACACTGCGGCGGCCAATCGGGTAGTACCTCGCAATCTCCAGCTCGCCGCGGTTGAATTCGTACGTCGAATCGGAACCGACGAGTCGCGACGCGTGCAGCAGCGAGGCGGTCATGAGGGTGCCCTCGGACGGGTCGAGGACGTTGTTCACGCGGTCGCGCACCAGCGTCGCGGTGATCGCGCCGAAACCCCGCCGCTTGCGTAGAAAATCCTGACTGACGGCGTCGCACAGACCCGCCAGAAAGCAGTACACGCCCGCGCTCGCCTGCGTGCGGCCGTACGAGTAGGCGTATCCGACCGTGAGCGGCAAACGGCCGCGCGCGTTGAACGTGATGTCCGCATTCCCGCCGATCGCTTCCCGCGTGTACACGGTGAACTCGGAGTGCCGCTCGGCGAGAAAGCCGATTGAGGCGACGTGCGAGCGCGACAGAAACGCCGGCTGCCGGAGTGTGAGGCCGACGCTGTAGTTGAGGGTATCGAACGTCCAGCGGCCGCCGAAGGGGTTGCACAGCTGGTCCAATCCCGTCGATCCGCTGGGCACGCCGCCGAGTTTCGACACCCGTCCGGACAGGTCCAGCGTCCGCGCGCCGCCGAGAAAGTCGTGCGCCGCCCAGCCGCTCTGCACGCGGAAGCACTCCACACTGCCGTAGCCGCCGCCGAGACGGACCTGGTGACGCGGCCCCTCGAGGAGCTGCACCAGCACGCGGACTGCTGAATCGCTCGGCACGGATCCCAACGGCGGCACCGAATCGATGAGCGCAACGTTCACCGAGTTGAAGACGCCGATGCCGTAGAGATCGCGCTGCGTCTGGTACAGCGCGTCCTGTCTGAACCCATGGCCCGATCGCACCGACATGACGCGTCGCACGGTGCCGGTGTCCACGTCGCGCAGCCCGCGGATGACCACCTCGCCGATGCGCATGCGCGGGCCGGGCTGCGCGTCCAGCTCGACTTCCGCGCGCAAAATCCCCGCTTCCGAATCGAAGTTGCGCAGCACCTCGGCGTAGGGATAGCCGTGGTTGCGCAGCCGCGAGACGATCGTGTCGGCCGACGCCTGCATCAGGAAGCGGTTGAAAGGATCGCCGACCTGCAACGGTAGATCGCGCTTGAGTTTTGCGACGTCGAAGATCCCGTCGAGGCCTGTGACGTCGAGCCGAGTGACCCGGACCGGCTCACCTTCGTGAATCCGGAACGTGGCGTACACGTCGCGCGACGTGCGCCGCACCGACGTGTCGACGACCGCGTTCATGTAGCCGCTTTGGCGGTAGAACAGAATCAGACGGACGACGTCGCGGCGGAATTCGACTTCGTTGAAGTAGCGTTTCTCGCCGAGCCCCAGCCACCGCAAGTACCATCTGCTGGCCCACGCGCTCGATTTCGTCGTCGCGATCACGCTCTCGAGTGTCAGACCATCGATCGCTCGGTTACCGTCGAACGACAGACCCCGAACGACCCGCTCCTGGTCTTGAGCGGACAGGACGGTTGACGCCGCCAGCGCAGCGAGCAGCAAAAGAGGTATGACACGCAATTGACGTGGTTTACCAATCTCGGCTATGTTGCGACACTTGCACCGTACTGTCAACCTTTTCGACACCGCCAAGAACGCCCTGTTCCTCTGTTTTCTCGCCGCCTGTCATACTTCCGGCGGCGGCAACGAGGCTGGGGGGCGGGGGCTCATCTACTACGAGACGTACGATCCGCGCTCGCTCGATCCGGCACTCTCCACCGACGTGCCGACCGGCGAAATGGTGACGCTGCTGTTCGACGGGCTGACGCAGTTCGACCCCGACGGCAAGCTGCTGCCCGGACTGTCCGACCGCTGGACCGCCGATCGAACCGCCCAACGCTACGTCTTCCATCTGCGCCCCGGTGTCTCCTTTCATGACGGCAGTCCGCTCGTCGCCGCGGATGTAAAACGCTCGTTGTTGCGGGTGCTGAATCCGGCGACGCGCGGCGGCCGCGTGTGGCCGTTGCTCCCCATTGCCGGTGCGGCGGACTTCGCGGATGGGCGCGCGCGGGACGTCAGCGGCATCGCGGTCCTGGGCGACACCGCGGTGGCCTTCACGTTGACCGAGCCACTCGCCGTCTTCCCCAAATTCCTGGCGATGCCGGTCGCCTCCGTCGTGCCTGCAGCGGTTCCCGCGGAGTTCGGCCAGCGGCCCGTCGGGACGGGACCGTGGCGCTTCATGGCGTGGCAGCACGACGATTACCTGCGGTTTGCGAAAAACCCGAGCTACTGGGGTGGCCCGGCCGAGAGCGATACGCTCACCGTCCGAATCATTCCGGAGCCGTTGACGCGCGTCGCAGAGCTCCAGGCGGGCCGGGTGTCCGTATCGGAGATCCCGTTTGGCGAAACCGGAAAGTGGGAGCGCGAGCACCCCGACTGGCTGCAACGCAAAGCGGCGCTCCGCGCCGTGTATGTGCCGCTGAACAACGGCCGAGGCCCGTTGCGCGACCCGCGAGTGCGCCAGGCGATCAATCACGCGGTCAACGTGCCCGAGATCTTGCGCACCGTTTGGAACGGCCGCGGAGTCCGGGCCGCAGGAGCGATTCCGCCGACATTGGGGGGAAGCGATCCGGGACGAAAACCGTATGGCTACGACACGACCGAAGCCCGCCGGCTGCTGCGGGCCGCCGGATACCCGGACGGCTTTGCGGCCCAACTGTGGCGCTCCGGAACGAACGTGGAGATGGGTCGCGTCGCCCAGGCGATTCAGGCGCAGCTGGCCGCCGTCGGTATCCGGGTCGAAATCGTATCCCGCGACGCCTCCAGCATGCGCGAGGCGGTTCGCAAGGGCGACACCGACATGGCCATCACCGACTGGTGGGCCGACTACCCCGACGCCGACAATTTCCTCTATCCGCTGTTTTACAGCGCCAGCTTCGGACCGGGGGGCAACTACGCCTTCTACCGCGATCGAGTGACCGACTCACTGATCATGGTAGCGCGCCGTACCGTCGACCAGGGGGCGCGCGAGGCGCTCTACCGCCGCATCGACAACCGCGTCTTTGAAGCGGCGCCCTGGCTCTACCTCTGGTTCCCCGTCGATCTCTGGGCAGTGGAGCCGGCCATCAAGGGGTGGGACCTGCCCGTCATTTTCAACGGTCAGCGCTGGACGAAGGCTCATGCTGCAGCTCGTCGGTAAGCGGCTGCTGGCAACGATTCCGACGCTGTTCGGCGTCCTGGTTGTCGCATTCCTGTTATTGAACGTCGTGCCCGGCGATCCCGTCGCGGAGATGGTCGGGGAGCGGGCGGATTCCGCCACGATCGCCCGGCTGCGCGGCGAGCTGCATCTCGACGAGCCGATTCCGGTGCAATTCGGCCACTATCTCTGGGGTGTCGTCCGCGGCGACCTGGGCCGCTCCTACATCACGCAGCGGCCCGTGCTCGGCGACCTGGCCGAGCGCTTTCCCAAGACGCTGCAGCTCGCCGGCGCGGCGATGCTGCTGGCGGCAACCTGCGGCATCACCCTCGGCGTGCTCTCGGGCGTCCGCCCGGGCGGCATGGTCGACCGCTTCAGTATGCTGATCGCCTACGTTGGCGTGTCGTTCCCGGTCTACTGGGTCGGCCTGCTGCTGATTCTGCTGTTCGCGGTGGCGTTGCGCTGGCTGCCGCCGTCCGGCTACGGCGGCTTGGCCTTCCTCGTGCTGCCCGCCCTCACGCTCGGCACGCGTTCGATCGCGTTTCTCGCCCGGATGACGCGCGGCGCGATGCTCGAAATCCTGCCGTCCGACTTCGTGCGCACCGCGCGCGCCAAAGGGCTCGGCGAACGGCGGGTGATCGGGCGGCACGCGCTGCGCAACGCGCTGTTGCCGATCATTACGGTGCTGGGTCTCGATGTTGGCAATTATCTGACCGGCAGCATTCTGACCGAGACGATATTTTCCTGGCCCGGGGTGGGGCGGTACGTGCTGCTCGCGATTCAAAAACGCGATCTCCCGGCGGTCCAGGGCAGCATCCTTTTTTTGTCCGTGATCTTCGTGCTCGTCAACCTTGTCACTGACGTGCTCTATGCGAAAGCTGATCCTCGCGTCGCTTACGATTAGCGCCGCGGTGTCCCTTGAGGCGCAAAGCCGAGGCTCGTTGCAGCAGCGGGTCTCGCGGCTTCTCGACCTCGCGCCCTTTGACCGCGCGACCTGGAACATCTACGCGCAGGACGACCGCGGGCGGGTGCTCTTCAATCGCAACGGGGATCGTTTCTCGGTCCCGGCGAGCAATACGAAGCTCGTGGTCTCCGCCGTGGCGACGGTCCTGCTCCCTGCCGACTATCGCGCTCGTACGAGCGTGTACGCCAACGGCACGGTCACCAACGGCATTCTCCAGGGCGACCTCGTGTTGTACGGGCGGGGCGATCCGACGTGGTCGGAGCGCTGCTACACGATCGACACGCTGGCGCCAGGTGGTTGCGACTCGACATGGACCGCCGTCGACGCCATCGCCGACTCGCTGCGGGCCCACGGGCTGCGGCGCGTCACGGGACGGATCATCGGCGACGGATCGTATTTCGAGCCGACGCTGACGCACTGGGGCTGGAATTCGTTCGATCTCAACTGGTGGTACGCGGCGCCGGTGTCCGGGCTCGGCTTTCACGACAACAGCGTGGATTTCCAGATCACGCCGGGCGCGGCGGTCGATCAGCCGCCGGCCATCACCTGGAATCCCGATCTTCATCTGTTCACGTTCGAAAACCGCGCCCGCACCGTCCCCGCGGACTCGGCCACGACGATCGGCGACAACTTCTTCCGAAAGCCCGGCACGCTCGAAATCTGGGCCGAGGGCACCGTGTCGCTGAGCCGGGCGCCGTGGATTGAAAGCTTCGCGCTCCCCGATCCCAACCTGTTCGCCGCACGCGCGCTCGAAGCATCGCTCCAGAAGAAGGGGATCTCCGTCGCGGGCGGCGCGGGCAGCACGACGGATTCGATGGAGTACCGCGCGCTGCGCTGTTGCGGCAGTCCAATCGCCGAGTATCAGGGCCGGCCACTGCCCGACATCATCTTCCCCATCCTCAACACGAGCCAGAACTGGTTCGCCGAGATGCTGCTCAAGACTCTGGGCCGCCAGGTTGGCGACACGGGCAGCTGGACCAAGGGGCTGGATGTCGAGAAGCGGTTTCTGGTCGATTCGGTGAAGGTCGACTCGACCGCGTTCGACCTCGAGGACGGCTCGGGCCTGTCGGCGGGCAATCTCGTCACGCCGCACGCCTTCGTGCAGTTGCTCGCCTACATGTACCGGCATCCCAAACGGGCGCCGTTTCTTGCCGCGCTCCCGCGGGCGCAGCAGCGCGGCTCGCTGCTCAAGCGCTTTGCCGGGACACCGCTCGAGGGACGCGTGCTGGCGAAGACCGGATCGATCAATCGGGTGAATACCCTGTCGGGGTACATCGAGAAGGCGGACGGGCGGGTCATCACGTTTTCAATTCAAGCAAATGCGCATGATGTACCGACTCGGCAAATGCTTGCTCAAATTGATTCAGTGGTCGTCCAACTCGCACGGTAGTGTCAGATAAAAGCCACACGTCACTAGAAAAGTTGAAGCGCGGTGGCCTGGGCGTGCGGAGTCCCGCCGACACGCTGGAATAATTCTGTTCTATGAGAGTGATTGTCTAGGACGGAGTCCGACGTCGCTGATTGCGGAGCGCTGAGGTCCTGAGCAATCAGCCCCGGTTGCTTGCGTCGTTTCCGGGTCCGCTGGGCAGTCTGCTTCCGCATCGTTCTCCTCGTCGTTCGAGCTCTCGGTCCGATTGGACGAATGGCCAGCACGTGAGGTCGCGCGCGCGCAAACCATGGTTCTATCTGAGACTCGGCCCTGAGGCCGGCCTGACGCTTGTTCGGGTTCTGCGAAGGGGCCTAGAGTTAGGCGAGTGCCTCGGCTCGACTGCTGACCGGGCGAACGAGAATTGCGAGACTGCCCTCCGCACCCTTCGTCCCGGTACCGGAAGCGGTCGCCGCGGAGACGTCCCCCGCTGCTTCGCGGTACCGGTGCTAGCGCGCTGGCGTCGTCAGCTTGGTCGGATCGTAGCGCTCTCCTTTTTTCCAGAGCCGGAGCGTGAGTGCCGCGAGCTTACGGGTGAGCGTCAAGCGCGCCAGTTCCTCCCGCGTGCCGCGCGCCAGCACGCCGTGGTAGAAATCCTGGAGGGGCCGGGCCGCGCCGTGGCGGCCGTCGCCGCACCTTTGAAGACATCCTTGAGCACGCGATTGTGGTTCCGATTCAGCCCGCGGGTCATCGGGGCGCGTCGCCGCCGCACGGGCGCGCCGGCGTGGAGCGTATAGTCGGCACTGGAGCGGGTCACCACGGCCAGCCCCGCGTAGGCCCACAGGTGTCGTTTGGTCCGAAACCGCCACGGCGTCTGCATCGTGGCCAGCAGCACGGCGACCCGGACCGGTCCCAAAAACGGGATGGTCCGCAGCACGCGCCACGCCGGATCCCGCCGCGCCTCCGTGACCATGACCGCCTTCGCCTTGGGGCGGAGCTGCCGCAGGAGGTCGAGCTCGGCGTAGAGCGCGCTTCGGCCCGGAAGCGCGCCCCGCCCTCGAGCAGCTGCGCGAGCCAGCGCGCGCGGGAGCGGGGGTGGTAGACCGCCGTGCCCGCCGTCGCAATCCCCCGCGCCCGAAACAGCGCCTTGAGCCGGAGCATCACACGGGTCGCGTCCTCGACCAGATTCCGATACGTCCGGGTGAGCTCCTTCAGCGTCGCGCGATCGGCGCTCCCATGATAGACTGCGCGCAGCGCCCCGCGGCGCAGCTGCTCGGAGAGGTGGTCGGCATCGACCTGATCCCCCTTATTGCCCTGGCGCGGCGCCCCGCGTCGATTGCAGACAATCACCCGATCCACGAGCGGCGCCAGCAGCTCGTACAGCCACTGCGCTTGGGTGCCTTCCTCGAACGTGACATGCCGAGCCCCGCGCATCCCGCGGACGAACTCCGTCAGGGCGCCGCTGTCAGTCGGCAGCACGCTTCGCGCAATCACCCGCCCGCTCACCTCCCGCACCGACGCCACCGTAGTTGCCTGGTGCACGTCGAACGCGACATACTTCGTTGTCCGTTTCATGAGAGCCGCTCCTTGCTGAGGACCACAGGTCTTGGTCGACTCTATGGTAGCAGCAGGGGGAGCGCTCTCAACATGCGTTAGGCGGCGCCCCCCTGTATTTCTTGTTGGAGACATCATGGCCCACGGCAAGATCTGTTATCTGGAAATACCAGCGAAGACCGCCGAAGCGTCCGCGGACTTCTACAGCACGATTTTCGGCTGGAAGGTCAGGCAACGTGGAGATGGCGAGTTGGCGTTCGATGACGCTGGTGGGGTGAGCGGGACGTGGGTAAAGGACAGTGATCGGACCCCCGACGAACGCACCCGGACCTACATCATGGTCGATGCGATTGCGGACACACTCAAGCGGATTGAGGCGGCAGGTGGCCGAGTCCTGACGCCGCGCACGGATATCGGCACAGGTATGGGCGCATTTGCAGTGTTCGCGGATCCGGTGGGGAACGAGTTCGGCCTTTATGAGGAACCGCGACGATGAGCGGCGCGAATGGGCTGCAGCGCCGCCTAACAAGCGCTTGAAGCTGGCGGCGCGCGTAGATTAGGGAATGAATCTTTCTTCAGCGCGCCGCAGCTTAAGCGCGGTCCGTTAGGCCGCTGGCACACAAGATATGACCGAACTGCTCGGCGTGATGATCGGCGCGGCCTTGGCGTATCTCTTCAGCCAGACCCAGGAACGACAGAGTGCCAGACGCCGCAGGATTTCACTTGCCACCGCGCTGCTCAGCGAGCTGCGTACCCTCGAATACGCCTTGTATCGCGCATATCACGACGGGGAGATCGCGCTCTGGGGCGGGCGGGTTCCAGCTCGCTTTTTCGACGATCTGGGTGAAAACGTTCTTCTCTTCCGCCCAGCCACCGTTCACATCGTGCTTCAGTTTCAGGGATTGCTCAGTCGTGTCAACGAGCTCTGGAGCGCTTGCAACCAGCTCGAACCTCAGCTCATCACCGATCGACACCACTGGAGGATCCGCGCTGCCGCTGGCTACGCGCTGGAGATCGTGGCGCCTGTGAAGGAATCACTCCTCACCGAGGGCGGCATTGGGCCTGAGGAGCCACCGGTCAAGCGCGTGAGTTTTCCGAACCTACCCCCGGCGCCGGACCCGTCCTTCAAGTGGGAGATCCACACGATTGACGAGTCAGATGGTCCGCCCCCGCCTGAACGGTCCAAGTGATAGGTAACACGTTGTACTCAGGTGATAGGTAACACTTTCTGGTGGTTCCTTCCTTTATGGTTGTCACCGGAGCGGCGCATCGGGGTGGTGCGAAGGAGCGGACGGCGCCAACTAAGCGACGGCCTCGTGTGGCGGCCATAAGCTGCGACGCGCTCGCCGCTCCCGATTCAGTCACGCTCGATCGTGGCGGAGCTCTCCTGGCTCAGCCCGCGTGCGGCATCAGCGTGCGACGCGGCGCGCGGATCTGCCCTCCATCATACGGCACGCCATCCCGCCACATCGCGAAGAGAATGCCCGCGAGGCGCCGGGCTAAGGCGACCACTGCGACCCGCCGGCCGCGCCGGGCGGCAATCGTCAGCGCCCACGCCCGCAGGGCCGCACTGTCCTGGTCCTTCGAGCGCAGCACCCGCCACGCGGCCTCGACCAGCAGCCAGCGCCCCCGCCGGTTGCCCGCCTTGGTGATCGGCCCGACCCGACGCTGTTCGCCCGAACTCCGTTCGCCCGGCACCAGGCCGAGGTAGGCCTCGCACTGGTGGGCCGAGGCGAACCGCGTGATGTCATCGAGCGTCGCCACCAGCGCGCTGGCCGTCACCGCCCCGATGCCCGGAGCGGTCATCAGGAGCGCGACGCTGGGATCGGTCTGCTCCAGCGCGGCGACCCGCTGATCCGCCGCGGCGATCGCCGCGTTAAGCGCCGGGAGCAAGGTGAGCAGCGGGGCGAGCTCGGCCGCGAGTGCCGACGACACCGGGAGCGCCTGGAGGTGGGCGCCCACCCGCTCGGCGGCACTGCTCGGCACCCGCAGGCCGTCGCGCCGGACCAGCGCCTTGGCCAGGGCCACGTACCGCGTCCGCGTCCGGACCACCGCGTCCCGCACCGCCAGCTCGGCCCGCACGTGCCGCCGCGGCGCCGAGAGCCGATGCGCCGGCCGATAGGTCCCCTGACGGCACGCCTCCATCAGCGTCCGCGCGTCCCGCTTGTCCGTCTTCACCCGCCGCGAGCGCGTCGCATACATCGGCGCATAGTTCGGATCCGCCACGATCACGTCGTGCCCCAGCGCCTCCAGGTGCTGCGCCACCCATTCGCTTTCGGTACTCGCCTCCAGCAGAATCCGCGCCCGCGGCCGATCCCCGAGCACCGCCGTGAACCGCTCCCGGCTCGTGATGATCCGCTGGTCGGTGATCGAGCCATCCGCCTGCCCGAGGCAGAGCTGGCTCTCGCGTTTGTGCAGATCGAGCCCTATCGTATCCATTGGTAGCTGGCCTCCCGGTGTGCGCCCCGTCGCAAGACGGTGAGCGCGTGAGAAAAGCGTGTGGGGCTCAGCTTGCCACCACGGGACCGTGGAGGTCCAGCTACCGCTTCATACCAACTAAGCGCGATCCGTTAGGCGTCCTGAGGACAGGCCGATGGGGATTAGTGCGGCAATTGCAACCTGGATCGATACGGTTGGGCCCACTAGCCGATCGCGTTCAATCATTCAGTCAGCGGCTTTCAGCTCGCGCGCAGGAATTGCGTATTTGCGGCTCGCGGAGACTCTCGTACGTTACCGCATGGTCGGCAACGGGCCGCAAACGCTTGTGCTAGCGGCCGACCCTCCGGTTGTCATCGAGCAATACGACGAGCTCTTCCAATGCCTGGAGAAAAGCTTCCGGGTGATCGTATTTGAGGTTCCCGGCTTTGGCTTCTCTATGCCGAGCTCGGGGTTTCGGTTCGATTTTAGGCAACTCAACGACTTGGTAGCCGAGTTCTTGCGACAGCTAGGTTTAGCGCCATACATCCTCGCCTTTCCTTGCGTCGCCGCCTATGGTGCTGTCGATATCGCTAAGCGTTTTCCAGAACTGATTAGCGGGGTAGTGCTCATACAGGCGCCATCGTGGACCGAAGAAGTAAAATGGAAACATGGCCGAGACAGACAGGGGCTGTTATCGACGCCGATAATCGGTCAATTGGCACTGCAAATTCTTAAACGCAGGCGTGCCCCCAAGTGGTTTGATGCCGCCGTCGGCAAGCGGGAAATGCTTTCTCAATTCGTTGCAACCACAGACGATGCCTTTTCTCATGGCGCCTGTTTTTGCTTAGCTTCTGCATTTCAGCGCTATTTGACCGATGCACCTCAACCCCTGTCTGTGATCAACCAACCTTCTCTGGTGATTTGGGGTGAAGCGGACAAGTCCCACCGTCACACCGACAAATCGTCAAGCAAGCTCTACTGCCCCAGTGCGAAGAACTTACGCTTCAAAAGGGCTGGCCACTTCCCCGAGCTTGAAGAACCGGAATTATTCGCCCACGAAGTCAAGCACTGGGCTCTTGCTATCAAAGCATAACTTCCCGGTCAACCGGACGCTGCGCGATAAGGCCGCGCAGCGCCGGTTACCTCTACGTTAGAGGTCCTGATTCCTCATGCCAACGATTCGAGATTCTTGTGAGTCGGACTCCGATCAACTCTGGGGTTTGCTTGAGCGAGGGCTTGCCGAGTACGGATTGCGTCCAGATCGAAGCACCACAGATTCCGACCTAATGGATGTGCAGGCGTCTTACATGGAGAAAGGCGGACGATTTCGAGTTCTTGTCGAGAATGGCAAGGTGATTGGAATGTGCGGACTCTACAATAAGGGCGATGCCGTAGCAGAGCTTCGAAAAATGTATCTGGACCCCTCGTGCAAAGGCAAAGGCTACGGCAAAATGCTGATAGAGGACGCTCTCGAGATCGCCAGAAAATGTGGTTTCCGTCATATTTTCTTGGAGACAAACCGGGTCTTGGTTGAGGCCATAGGCATGTACAAGAAGTACGGATTCATCGAAGTTGAGCAGGAGGTGTCATCCGTGCGCTGTAATTGTGCAATGGCAATGGACCTCTAACCCTGTGTTGGTGCCGACCGGCGCGGCTGCGCGGGCGTCTCGACGAGGACCAGTACCGTACGCTGCAGTTCGCGCTATTGCTCCGACCGGAGCAAGGGCCCGTGATTCCCGGCTCCAGAGGGTTGCGCAAGTTGCGCTGGGGTGGGCGGGGGCGGGGAAAGCGCGGTGGGTTACGAGTAATCTACTACTGGGCGTTGGGCGAGCAGACGTTCTACATACTCTACGTGTACGCCAAGAACGAGCAGGGTGATCTCACCCCCGCCCAGGTGAAGACGCTCAGGCGCGTCGTGCAGGAGGAGTTCCGATGAAAGAGGCAGCCTTTAAGGAGTTGGTCGCGAGCGTGCGGCAGGCGGGCCAGATCCGGCGCAGGACGCGTAAGCCCTCGCGGGCATTCTCGTTTCGTCCCGCCGACGTAAAGGCGGTGCGCGCGAAGCTCAAGAAGTCACAGACTGACTTCGCGCTCATGATCGGGGTCAGCGTGGCCACGCTGCGCAACTGGGAGCAGGGTCGCCGAGTCCCGGAAGGACCGGCCCTTGCGCTCCTGCGCGTGGCGGCGCGCAACCTCGTGCCGTCATCGCAGCGCTTCATCGCGGTGCCGTCTGATATCAACTTTGAAGTGCAACACTGAGTCTCATCGCGCATAGCATTCCTCCGGCGTCCGGTAGCCGAGTCGCTTGCGCGGCCGGCGGTTCAGTTTCGCAGCGATCCGATTGCATTCGTGCTGAGTGAGGTGGGCCA
>DASPXJ010000078.1:0-13906 GCA_035637355.1 Gemmatimonadales bacterium | reverse complement strand
GCGAATCTGCTGAACGGTGAGCTGATTCCTTCCAAGGCTACTCTACGACTGCGGGCGGGGGACGTGCTCCGCATCGAAACCCCGGGCGGCGGCGGCTGGGGGAAAGGACACGACACATGACATGGTTTTTGGTCTCACTGCTGGGCCTGCTGGCGGGGGTCGTCTCGGGACTGTTCGGCGTGGGGGGCGCGGTCGTCATCATCCCCGGCCTCGTCCTCATCACCAGGATGCCGCAGCATACGGCGCACGGGACGTCGCTCGCCGCGCTGCTGCTGCCGGTCGGATTGCTCGGCGTACTCGAGTACTCCAAGCGACAGCAAGTGAATTGGGCGTACGCGGCGGTCGTCGCGGTGGGTTTGTTGATCGGCGCCTACTTTGGTGCCAGGTTCGCCGGCACCATTCCGGATGCGACCCTGCGGAAGGCGTTCGGCGGATTCCTGCTGCTCGTGTCGATCAAACTGTTGGTTTCCTAGGGCGACTCCTCCGCCTGGCGCTGGAACACTTTGCCGTCGATGAAGAGCTTGAACAGCTCGGCGTCGAGCTGTCCCTCTTGCACCTCGATCGTGAGGATGTCGAGCGCCCGGTCGATGGACACGGCGCGCTTGTAGGGCCGGTCCTGCGCCGTGAGCGCGTCGTAGATGTCGCTGATCGTCATCATGCGGGTCTGGAGCGGAATCGCCTCGCCGGTAATACGCCGCGGGTAGCCGCGGCCGTCCATCTTCTCATGGTGCCCGTAGGCAATCAGCGGGATCTGCTGCAGCTCACGCGTCCACGGAATCCGCTGCAAAAACTGAAACGTGTGCGTGACATGGCTCTCGATCTCGTGCCGCTCGGCGTCATCGAGACTGCCTTTGCGGATCGTGAGATAGCGCATCTCGTCAGGTGACAGGAACGGCTCCGGGGCGCCGTCAAACGCCAGGTAGGTGCGCTTCGACCACCCCTTCAGCTCCTCGAAGCTGCCGTCGGGCAAAATGCTGGGCTCGTTCGCCTGGAGCACGACCTCGAGAAAGCGATCGAGCTCCTGCAGCTCCTGCTGGTGCGCCTGCTCCAGCTCCGTGATGAAGCTCTCGTAGCCCTGCTTGCCGTTCGACTCGAGGAATTCGGCGCGCTTGCGCCAGAACTCGCGCTCCGCCGTGCGGCGGATGAATGCGTGGCGATGGCGCACGAACCCCAAATCGGACGGGTAAAGCTTCTTCGCCTTGACCAGCACCTCCTCGCGCACGCCGACCTTGCCGAAGTCGTGCAGCAACGCGGCGTAGCGGATTTCCTTGATCTGCTCGCGCGAGAACTTCACGCTGCGAAACGGCCCGTCCCCCGCCCGGTCCACGGTTTCCGCCAAGCCCACGGTCATGCCGGCCACCCGGCCGCTGTGACCGTACGTCGTGGGATCACGCTGCTCGATGGCGTGCACGGCGGCCAGGACGAAGCCTTCGAACAGCTTCTCGATGTCTTCGTACAAGCGGCTGTTTTCGATGGCGACTGCGGCCTGGCCGGCCAGCGCCGTCACCAGCTCGACGGTGCGCTTGGAATAGGGGACGACCTGCTGCTCGACATCGGCGGGCGTCGCGAGCACCGCGTCGAGGTTGCGCTTGCGGTTGATGAGCTGCAGCACGCCGATGATCTCGTCCTTGTGATCCTTCATGGGGATGACGAGCATCGACTTCGTGCGATAGCCGTAGCGTTCATCGAACGTGCGGTTGATCGTGTATTCCACGTCCGGCGGGAGGAAGTACGCGTCGTCGATCACCAGGGGATCGCCGGTGACCGCGCAATAGCCGGCAAGACTGGTGCGGTCGACCGGAATCGTGAACTCGACGAACGGCGCCTCGGGCTTGGAAAACGTCTGCGCCAGCCGGAACCGCAGCCGCTTTGTCCCTTCCTCATTGAGCTCGACCAGGTACAGGCTGCCGGCATCGGACTGTGTGATGCGGCGCGCCTGCGTGAGGATCAGCTCGAGCAGCGTCTTGATGTCGCGCTCGGTGCCCAGGGCGACGCCGATGCGCGTCAGCTCACCGATCTCGCGGGCCCGCTGCGCCGCTTCGCCCCGCGCGCGTGCCGTCTCCGCCCGCGCGGCGGCTTCGCGGAAACCGGCGCGGATCGCGACCAGCAGCCGGCGCGGGCTCGTCGGGTGCGTGAGAAAGCCCGACAGGAATTCGGTCGGCAGCGCTTCCGGAACGTCGATCTCCCCGTCGCGCCCCAGCGCGACGATGGCGCCCCCCGCGTCCACGAAGCCGCGCATGACGTCGACCGGAAACGCGGATCGGCTCTCGGCGTCGAGCAGGAAGACCGTGGGCCGGTCGTCGGTGACGGCGAGATCCTTGGCCTGCCGGACGGCGCGCGCTTCGACCTGCGACGTCTCGAGCGCGGGCGCCACGGCATCGGGACGCCACTGCGGCGGATGCAGCAGGAGGTATCTCACGGCTTGGCGCCTACCGGGCCGGGAGGGGGGGCGGGGGCGCGCGCGCTGTCGGTGGAAGGAAGCGGAGGGAGAGGCTTCACGCCGGTGAGGGCGCGGAATGGGCGCCGCGACATCTGATCGACGAAGTTGTTGAGCTGCCGCGATGCTTCGCTCAGGTTCGTGACGGTGGCGCGCAGGTCACCGCGATTCTCGGTTGCCAGGGCGTGGGCATCGCGCGCCAGACTGTCGAGCCTGAGCAGCAAGCGGTTCGTGTTCGCGACCGCCGTCGCAATCGAGTCGGCGAGGCCCCGTTGCCCGAATCGATTCACGATCGAATCGAGCCGGCCCATCGTGGTGGCGACGCCGCTCAGCGTGCGCTCGACGTCGGGCGTGACGTCGCGCAGGGTGGACTGCACGCGCACCAGCGTCTGCGTGGCGGTCCGGACCATCTCCTGCACGCGCTGGGACAGCTCGTCCGCCACTTCGGCGACGGCTTCCAGCGCACTGCCGCGGCGGCGCGAGTCGAGCGTGTCCCCGGCGTGGAGATAGGTCCGCACACGCACCGTATCGGGCAGAATGAGCCGGATGGCGACCGCGGGAGAGATCTGGCTGGCCTGCACCAGCTCGGCGCGCGTGCCCATTGGCAGCTGCAGGCTGGAGCCGTCCTGGAACCGTTCCTTCACCGACAGCTTGGCGACGAAGGAGATCCGTCGCGTCGCCGAATCGACGCGCGGGGAAATGCCGGTCACCTGGCCGACGTCGAGGCCTTCGATGACGACCGCCGTGCCCTGCGAAATCCCGTCGGCGCTGCCGACGCGCACGTACAGATCGTAGCGCCGCTCACCCCAACCGCTGGTCGCGATCAGCGCGCCGATCACGATCGCAATCGTGACGACAATGAGCGCCCCGACGTAAAAGTCCTGCCGTGTCTCCACGTGTCCTCGTACCCCCTAAATCCCAACTCCTAGATCCCGGCTCCTAGACAGCTTCCGGTTCCAGCATGCCGGCCCGCGTCAGCCGGTAGACCTGATCCACCCGCCGCAGGATGATCGGCGGAATCTCCTGGCCCGTGATGAAGATCGTGCGTCGAGCGCCTTCGGCCGATTCGCCGCCCCGCGCGATCTCGAGCAGCTCCGACGCGACCCGCGCCGTGAGGCCGTCGAACGGCTGCTCCAGAATGAGCAGCGCCGGATCGAACGCGATGGCGCGGGCCAGCGCCGCGCGGCGTCGTTCCTCTTCGTTGGCCTGGGCCGGTCGTAGCTTCGCTGCGCCTGTCAGCCGCAAGGCGGTCAGCATCACAGTGACTCGACCCTCGATGTCGTGCGGAGCGGCGCCGCTGCCGAACCGCAGGGGCAACGCCACGTTGTCACGCAGGGACAGATTCTGCAGCAGACCGTCGCCGGCCGGAAGGTATCCCACCCGCCGGCGGAACGCTAAGCGCTCCGGCTCCGCGAGGCCGGCGACCTCGGTGCCGAAGACCAGCGCATGGCCGCTCGCCGGTCGTTCGAGACCGAGGGCATATCCCCCCAGGAGGCCGATCCCGGAGTCCTCATCGCCCAGCACCGCGATCGTGCGGCGCTCCGCGACCTCGAGCGAAAAAGGAACGGAAGCGTTGCGAGCGATCGGGAGTGAATCGAAAATCAGGGGATGGGGGACGAGGGAAGGGGGAAGGGTACTCACGCTCACCCCAAGACCACAAATAAGGCCGAGCACAAGAAAATCCCGACGATCGCTGCTACGACGGCGCGGCTTGCCGCGATGGGGATCTCGGTGGATGCGCGCCTGACGGAGAGACCGAAGTAGCTGGGCACGACACCGACGATCGATCCGAAGGCGAGCGCCTTGAACACGGTCAGCCAGACGTCGCGGTTGCTCAGCGACGCGAGCACGATCTGGAAGTAGCGGGGTCCCGGCAGGCCGTTGAAGCGCGCGGCAGCGAAGCCCGCCATGATCGCGACCAGGTCGAACACCACGAGCAGGGCGAAGACGCTGACCAGGGAGCCGAGGAATCGCGGCAGCACGAGATACTGCTTGGGGTCGATGCCCATCGACTCGAGCGCGCGCACCTCGCCCATGACCTGGTTGGTCGCCAGCTCCGCGGCGATCGCCGTTCCCGAGCGGCCCACGACGACTAACGCGGTCAGCAGCGGGCCCAGCTCCCGCACGATGGCCACGACGATGAGCGTGCCGATGAATTCCGTCGCGCCGATGCCCTTCAGCTCACGGGTCGCCTGGGAGATCACGAGAAACGAGAGAATGCCGGAGAGCAGCGCCACCAGGCCGACGGCATTCAAGCCCGTGAAGCGCACCTGTGTGACGGCGACGCGCAACGAGACGGCGCGGCCCGCGGCGGTGAGCCGCGTAGCGGCGCGCAGGGAGCCAAAGCCGAAGCGCGCCAACGCTCCCAGTCGGGAGAGCCGGCGCGCCGTCGACTTACCCAGGCGAGTGACGGGATCCGTTAGGACGCCTTCTCCCGCTGCAGGCCTTCCTGCGCCTCGGTGTAATCGGGGAAGATCGCCAGGGCGCGGGTGTACATCTCGACCGCCTTGTCCTTCTGGCCGCGATCGTGGAAGAGCAGGGCGCGCGAGTAGTAGGTCAGCGCCTCGGTCGGCACCTGCCGGCTCATGCGCTGGTCCGACGCCGGCCGCTGCACGGCGGGCAGGCTCGCGTCCTTCATGAGCCGGGCGGCGACGTTGCGGATGATGTCGAACATGTGATCGCGCTGCATCCGCTCCGACTCGGTCTTCACGATCTCGCCGGTCTCGACGTTGACGAGCCGGACGTCCACCCGGAAGTCGCCGTAGAAATCAATGAACGTGCCGGCGACGACGTAGCGGGCGCCGACCAGCTTGCCGACCTTGGCGGCGGTCTGTGGATCGACACGGTTCTGGGCGGTGAGGTTCTGCTCGTCCAGCAGCCGCTGGATCTCCTGACGCTCGACCACGCGCGCCGCGGGATTCTGGGCCAGCTCGGAGATCATCATGCCGGCGATGCCGCGCTCGAGCGCGTCGAAGTCTTCCTTGCCCTGACCGTAGGAGCCGCCGTTGTTGAACGGGAAGACGGCGATGCCCGGGCGGGTATCCTGGCTACGTTGCTGCGCCCCCAGGAGCACCGGAACTAGGCTCAACACAGTCATCACTGCACGCGAACGCATAGCTACTCCTCGGGTCACAGGGTCACCTGCATGCCTTCCTGGGCGGCTTCGACCTTCAGGGATCCACCGCGCGCCGTAGCAAACTTGCGCGCGGCCGCCACCAAGCCATCCATCGCCTCGTCGCTGTGTTCGGGCTCGTGATGAAACAGCACGAGCTGCTTCGCGCCGGCATCCTGCGCCAATGTCACCGCTTCTTCATATGTCGAATGCCCCCAGCCGCGGTGCTGCTCCAGCTCTTTCGGCGTATACATGGCGTCGTGAATCAGGAGATCGACGCCTTTCAGAAACGCCACGAAATCGCGGCGCCAGCTCGCCGGGACGTCGTACTGCCCCCCGGCGCCCAGCTCGTTGTCCGTCACGTATGCCATGCTCGGCCCACTTGGCGCCTTTACCGGAGTCAGCCGGAAGGCCAATGTCGTACCAGGGTGCCGCAGCTTCATGCTGCGAACCCGGAACTCCCCGACCGAGAACTCGTCCGTGTCCACCTGCTGCACGGTGAGCGACGCCGACAGCGCGTCGAGCGGGACGGGGAACACCGCCGGGTCCATCTGTTGCCGCAGGATCGCCTCGAGGGAGGCCGTCCCCTGTCGTGATCCCCAAATGCGCACGGTGTTGCCCGGCGCGAAAAACGGTTTGAAGTGCGGCAGCCCTTGAATGTGATCCCAATGCGCATGCGACAGCAGAATCTCGACTTTCGCGGCGCCATTTTGTTTTGCCACCAGATCGAGACCGAGTGCTCGAATGCCGGTGCCCGCGTCCAACACGACCAGCTGCCCCCCGGCGCCTTCCACCGCGACGCACGGCGTGTTACCGCCGTAGCGCGACGTGGCCGCCCCGGGAGTCGGAATGCTCCCCCGGGTTCCCCAGAATGTCACCGTGTAGGCCATGCGTGTCGGCACCCAGAAACTCGGGCTAAGTTACTGGTAATTAGTGACGTAGAGCCGTGACGCCAGTCACGAACGCCCGGCCGCCTGCTCGAGCGAGCCACGGTCCTTGATCACAATGTCCTTGCGACTTACGTCGATCATTCCTTTGTCGACGAGCTCGCGCATCGTGCGCGACACTGTTTCGCGCGACGAGCCGATCATCTGAGCGATGGTGTGATGGGTGAGGCGGCGCGTGATGCGCTGGCCGTCCGTTTCGTCGGCGAGATCGAGCAGCAGCTGCGCGACGCGCCCGTGCACGTCGAGCAGCACCAGGCTGCCCACCTTCTCATCCACGCGACGCAGCCGGCGCGACAGCTCCCGCAGTAGCGCGAGGCCGATGCCCGGCGCATGCTCGAGGATGCCCTGGAAGTCTTCGCGCCGCAGGACGTACAGCGTCGAGTCTTCCATCGCGATGACGTGCGCGGAGCGCGGCTCGTCGTCGATCAGCGCCATCTCGCCGAAGAACTCTCCTTCGCCGAGCACCGAGAGAATGACTTCGCGGCCATCTTCGCCGATCAGCACGACTTTCACCTGGCCCTTGGCGACGACGTAGAGCGCGTCGCCCGGATCGTCCTCGAACAGGATGACGGAATTCTTGGGGTAGGCCCTGTCGCGGGCGACTTCCACCACCCGCTGCAGGTCGGCGGGGGACAGTTGACTGAAGAGCGGGACCTTCTGGAGGATTTCGGTGGCCGACACGCCGAACAGCTTACGCCTTGTCCACGGCGGTGTCAATCGAACCGCGAGGGTAAGCCTTGCCCCCAAGTTGGTGTGCTGGCTATATTTCCGCACTTCGTTCTGTCCGACTTTCAGGCAAGGATGTGTGCAGTGAAACCCGGAATTCATCCCAAATACCAGCGGGCCACCGTCCAGTGCGCGTGTGGCAATACCTTCATCACGCGCTCCACGACGCCCCTGATTCACGTCGAAGTCTGCGCCAGCTGCCATCCCTTCTTCACGGGTAAGCAGAAGCTCCTCGACACGGCCGGCCGCGTGGAGCGGTTCCGCCAGAAGTACGGAACCAAAGCGAGCTGATCCCGTGGAGACCCGACTCCGCCAGGCGCTCGCGCGGGCGGAGGAGGTCGCCCGGCAGCTGGCCGATCCCGCCACCGCGCGGAATCCGGCGAAACTCAAGCAGCTCGGCCGCGAGCACGCCCAACTCGACGCCATCCGGCTGGTGCACCAGCGCCTGAAGCGCCTCGAGGCCGAGCTGGCGCAGGCGCGCGAAGTGCTCGCCGACAAAGATCCCGAGTTGTCGCAGCTCGCCCGCGCCGACGTCGAACGGCTGCGGCCCGAGATCGACCGCCTCGAGACCGAGTTGGCCGAGCTCCTTACCCCCGCCGATCCCTTTGACGACCGTGATGCCATCGTGGAGGTGCGCGCCGGCACCGGTGGCGACGAGGCCGCGCTGTTTGCCGCCGACCTGTTTCGCATGTACACGCGCTTCTCCGAGCGTCGCGGCTGGAAGGTCGAAATCCTGTCGCTCTCGGAAGGCACGCTCGGCGGCCTCAAGGAGGCCGTCTTCGCAGCGCGCGGCCCCAAGGCGTATGGCACGCTGCGCTACGAATCGGGTGTGCACCGCGTGCAACGGGTGCCGGTGACGGAGCAGCAGGGCAGGATCCACACCTCGGCGGCAACGGTCGCGGTGCTTCCGGAAGCGGAAGACGTGGACGTCAAGATCGAGGATAAGGATCTGCGTATCGACGTGTTTCGCTCGGGCGGCCCCGGCGGCCAGAGCGTCAATACGACGGACAGCGCCGTGCGCATCACGCACCTCCCCACGGGCCTCGAGGTGAAATGCCAGGATCAAAAGTCCCAGCTGCAAAACAAGATCAAAGCGATGGAGATCCTGCGCTCGCGACTCCTCGACCGCAGAGTGGCGGAGCAGGAGGCGGCCCGCTCGCGCGAGCGGCGCTCCCAGGTCGGCACGGGCGACCGCTCCCAAAAAGTCCGCACGTACAATTTTCCGCAGAACCGGGTGACCGATCACCGCATCCACTTCACCACGCACAACATCGATGAAGTGATGGACGGGCGCCTCGACGATCTGATCGCGGCCGTGCGGCAGGCGCAGGAGAAGGAGCGGGTGAGTGCCTGAGCTGCGGTCAAGACGCAACGGCGGCGGTCGAGAAACGACTGCGGCGGTCTGGGCAGCACTTGCCGGGACGACGATCGGCGAGGCCTGGCTGCGTCGTGACGAGCCGAAGTCGCCCGACCTCGTTGCCAGGTATCGGGATGCGGTTGCGAAATTGGAACGTGGTGTGCCGTTCGCCTATGCGGTCGGACGTGCCGGCTTCCGCACACTCGACCTCGCCATCGATCCGCGGGCCCTCATCCCAAGACCGGAGACCGAGGGGCTCGTCGAGCTCGTGCTGGAACACGAGGGACGGGAAACGGGAAACGGGAAACGTGGTCTCGCTGCCGACATCGGCACTGGGTGCGGCTGCATCGCGCTCGCGTTGGCTGTGGAAGCACAGTTCGAGAAGGTGGTCGCAGTCGAGCGTTCCGCGGCCGCCGCTGCGCTCGCGCGTGAGAATGTGAAACGTGTTGACCCAAGGGCGCCGGTCGAGATTCGTGAGGGGAACCTGCTTGCGCCGCTGGTGGACGAGGGCCGCCGCTTCCGCCTGATCGTGGCGAATCCGCCCTATCTGACCGCCGCGGAGTATGAAGCGCTGGATCGGTCGGTCCGCGATTACGAGCCTCGCGAAGCCCTGGTGAGCGGTGCGGATGGGCTCGACGCGACTCGCGCGCTGTTTGCGCGTGCGGCCCCGCTGCTCGAGCCGGGTGGCTTGCTTGCGCTGGAAATCGACGAACGGCGAGACGATGCGGTACGCGCGCTGGGTCGCGACCATGGCTGGATCGTGGACATCTACAATGATCTGTTCAACTGTCCTCGCTACGCGCTCTCAATCAAGGAGGATTAGTGCTCGAAGAGAAGGCTGAAGACCTGGGGCGCGTGCTCGGCCAGACCGACGAATACAAGGCGTTGCGCCGTGCGACGGAGGCGCTGCGCGAGGATCAGGCCGTGCAGAAGGTCCTGGCGGAAGCCGAGCGTCTCGCGCAGGAGATCGAGCGCGTCGCGCAGCAAGGGACAGAGCCGACGAAGGAGCAGGTCGAACAGTACGACCGCGCACTCCAAGGCGTGCAGGGAAACTCGGTGTATCAGCAGATGGTCGCGGCGCAGGCGAACTTTGAAAAACTGATGGCCAAAATCAACGCCCGGATTTACGAAGGCATCAAAAAGGGCGCCGCGAGCCCCATCATTACACTCGGGTGAATCCGTTTATCGTGGTCGAAGGTCCCGAGGGGGCCGGCAAGTCGACGCTCGTGCGTTGGCTTGCGGGCCAGCTCCGCGCTGACAGTCAAAAGGTCGTGACGGTCCGCGAGCCCGGCGGTACGCCGATCGCCGAAGCGGCCCGCAAGCTGGCGTTGAAGTCGCGCCACGATCGCGCATTCGGCGCGGAGTTGTTCCTCTTTCTGGCCGCGCGTGCCGACGTGGTGGAGCGGGTGATCCGGCCCGCGCTGGCGGACGGCCAGATCGTCATTGCCGACCGCTTCGGCCTGTCCACGATGGCGTATCAGGTCGCGGGGCGGGGGTTGCCGCGGGAGGATGTGGAAGCCGCGCTGCGGGTTGCCACGGGCGGGCTGACGCCGGACCTCACGCTGGTGCTCGATGTCCCCGTGGCCGTCGGGCGGGAGCGCCAACAGGCCGCCGGCAAGGTCAAAGACCGCATCGAGCGCGAGGATGACACATTTCACACACGGGTCCGTGAGGCCTATCGCAGCGCATCCGGGCCCGGAATTGTTCATATTGATGCCAGTGGAGCCAAGAAGGCCGTCCAGGAAGCCGCCTGGCGGGAAGTTGCGGCGGCAACGGCACTATCGCTAAGGGGTGCATGATGATTCGTCATAAAGGGTCCGTGGTCGCCGTCGTCGTCCTGGCCGCATTGGTGAGCGGCGGCTGGTTCCTGCAGCGGCAAACGGAGCCGGAAGGCTCGGTCTATCAGCAGGCGCGGTTGTTCGACGACGTGCTGGCCCATGTCGCCGATTACTACGTCGATTCGCTGGACGAGCGCCAGCTCTATCAGATGGCGATCGACGGCATGCTCGATCAGCTGGGCGATCCGTACTCGGTCTTCCTCAAGCCGGACGACTTTCGCCAGCTCTCCGAAGCCACGACCGGCAACTACTCAGGCCTCGGCATCCAGATCGACGTGCGCGACGGCTGGATCACGGTCGTCGCGCCGCTGCCCGATACCCCGGCCGAGCGCGCCGGCGTGCAGACGGGCGACCGCATCGTCCAGCTCGATGGCCGTTCGACGGAAGGGTGGAAGCAGGATCAGGCGGTGAAGGAGTTGCGCGGTCCGGCCGGCACGAGGGCGGAGCTGTCGATCCGGCGCAGCGGGGTCGACAAGCCGATCACCTACAAGCTCACGCGCGCCACGATTCACATCCGCTCGGTCGATCCGCGCATCACGATGATGCTCAACGATCGCGTGGGATACATCGCGCTCTCCCCGGTGAGCGAGAGCTCGACCCGGGACGTGGCGCAGGCGATCGACACGCTGAGCAAGCAGGGGATGAAGTCGCTGATCTTTGACCTGCGCAACAATCCGGGCGGCCTGCTCGATCAGGGCGTCGCGGTCTCGGACTTGTTCCTCGATCCCGGCAAGGAGATCGTCGCGACGCGTGGACGCGCGCCGGGCTCGTCGCACGAGTTCGATGATAAAATCCCACAGCAGTGGCCGCGCCTGCCCATCGTCGTCATCGTGAACGGCGGAACGGCGAGCGCGGCGGAGATCATCTCCGGCGCGTTGCAGGATCACGACCGGGCCGTGCTCGTGGGCACGCCGACCTTCGGGAAGGGTCTGGTGCAATCGTTCTGGCGGCTGACGCCGGAAACGGGCCTCAAGCTGACGACGGCGCGCTGGTATACGCCGAGCGGCCGCACGATTCAACGCGTCACGCGCAATGAAGCCGAGCAGGAGGCGCAGGTGATCGCGGCGCAGCGCGGCCAGGACACCAAGCCCGACTCGACGTTGCTCTTCCACACCGACGCCGGCCGGTCGATCTACGGTGGGGGCGGCATCCGGCCCGACATCTACGTCGTTGCCGATACGTTCACGACGGCCGAGCGGAGGTTCGTGAAGGCGCTGGGTGACAAGATTCCGCTGTACCGCGATGCGCTCACGGCCTACGCCATCGACCTGAAGGATGGGAACCGGTTGCCGTCGGCGACCTTCACCGTCACGGACGGTATGGTCGATGAGATCGTGCGTCGCGTGCGGGCCAAGGGCGCCGAGCTGCCGGACTCCGTTGTCGCCGGGGCGCGCACGCTGATTTCGCAAGAGATCGGTTATGAAGCGGCGCGCTACGTCTTCGGGCGTTCGGCCGAATTCCGCCGTCGCATGACGGACGACCAGCAGGTGAAGCGGGCGCTGGCCCTGGCCGATCGCGCCCGGTCGCCGCAGGACCTGCTCACGCTCGCTACCCCGCGCCCTACGGCAGAACGCAATAGGTGATCCAACAGTCTTCCCGTGCGATCGGGATCATCGGTCCCGGTCGCGCGGGAGTAGGACTGGCGCTGGCCCTCGCCCAGGCAGGCTACTCCGTCTTCATCCATGGGCGTAAGAAGAAGCACGTACCGGCACCACTGAAACTGACCGTCGGCGACGGGGGGACACCGCCGCCGTGGATCGGCGACACCGACGTCGTCATCCTGACGGTCCGCGATGATGCGATCACCCCGCTGGCGGAGTCTCTGGCGCAGGCGCGCGCGATCGCCGAGCGCCACGTCGTCCTGCATCTCTCCGGGAGCCAGGGCCAGGAAGCGCTCGGTCCCCTCGTCACGAGCCGCGCCGCACTCGGCTCCCTGCATCCGCTCCAAACGATCGTCGAACCGGAGCTCGCGCCCGCTCGCTTGCAGGGCGCGTGGGCCGCCGTCGAAGGAATGCCGCGTGCCGTGGCTGCGGGCGAGCGGATCGCGCAGGAGCTCGGGATGCGGCCGTTCCGCATCGCGACGAAGGCCAAACCGATCTATCATGCCGGGGCGGTGTTCGCCTCGAACTATCTGGTCGTCGTCGAGGCCGTCGCGCAGCGGCTGCTGCGCCACGCCGGGCTATCCGATGCCGACGCCTGGGCGGCGCTGCGGCCGCTGGTCGAAGGCACGTTCGAGAATCTCACCCGGCACGAGCCGCGCGAGGCGCTGACCGGCCCGGTCGTCCGCGGCGATACCGCGACGATCGTCCGGCATCTGCAATCGCTGGCGGTGGATGACGCGAAGCTGTACCGGGCGCTCGGGCGCGCGGCGCTCGAGCTGACGCAAAAACAGGGGATGGATGTGAAGACGGCGGAGACGGTCGCGGACGCGCTGGCTACTGATCTACCACCCGTGCTCCGGAAGTCGGGGCAAGTCGGACCTTAGGTCACAACACTCACCCAGCCGGCCTCGTTGGCGATGAGCGCGGTGGTGCCTTGCGGATCGAAGGCGATTTCCCGGGGTTTCCCACCCGTGCGAATCGTCCGTAAGACCCGCAGCGTGGCGCGGTCCACCACCTGCACCAGACCGCTCGACACCAGGCCCACGTAGAGCTGAGCGTTGTCGGGGCTCAAGGCGAGGCCGAACGCCAGGCCGTCGAGCTGCAGCGACGCGCTCACCGTCCCGGTCGTCAGATCCACCACGTCCAGCCCTCCCGCTTCATTGGCGACGTAGAGCTCGGCGCCGTGCGCCTCGACCGCGAGCGCTTGCGTCTGCCCTCCCGGCACGAACGTCCGCACCATCTTTCCGGTTTGCATGTCGATTTCGATCACACTCCCGGCGGCGCGGGTGGCGACGTACAGCAGCCGGCCGTTGGGGTGCACGGTGAGATGGTGCGACGCGGCAGGAAGCGGAAACGACCAGGTCACACGGTCGGTCCGGAGATCGATCGCGTGTAGCTGGTCCGCGTGAGTCGTGACGTAGAGCGTCACGCCATCTGGCGCGAGCACGAGGGGTGCGGGATCGCCCTGCACCGCGATCTCGCGGATACGTCGGTTGGTCGCCACGTCTACCACAGTGATGGTGTCGCTGAACTGATTGGTGACGTACAGCCGACGGCCCCAGTGGTCGAAGGCCATCCGGGTGGGAATGCACCCCACGGGTACTGAGGAGACCGATCGCAAGCCGCGGACGTCGAGTCGTTCGATGGTCGCGGCGTAGGCGCGCGTCGCGAAAACAGCGCCTTCGGGTGACACCGCCACGTCGCACGGACGCTCGCTCAGTCGCAGCTCTCCCTCGAGGTTGCCTTGTGGATGGCGCGCGCCTCCCGGCCGGGGCGCGGATTTCGCGAGGTCACGCAGCGCACTGAGTCTCACGCCCACGACCGTCGGACCACGCGGGACGGCGCCGCGCAGGCGCGTGGCGTAGCGTGCGCCGGGCGCCCGCGTGCA
>DASPXJ010000077.1:0-7669 GCA_035637355.1 Gemmatimonadales bacterium | reverse complement strand
TTGGCGGAATCTTTGGACTGCATCGCTTTTACGTCGACAAGCCACGCACCGCGATCGCGATGCTCTTCACATTCGGCGGCTGTGGGGTCTGGTACCTCTACGATCTCGTGCTGATCGCGGCGGGTGAGTTCCGCGACAGCGAGGATCTGCCGTTGCGCAACTGGGGGATCTCGGAACCGTCATTCACGCAGCACCGTCTCGTCGGACGCGCGGAGCAGCGCGTGAATGAGCTCGAGGAGCAGTTCGACGCCTTACGCCAGCAGTTCAATGATCTGGCAGAGCGCGTGGATTTTGCGGAGCGGATGCTGGCACAACACCGCGAATCTCCCCGCCCACAACTGCCGCGCGGGTCATAGCCCACATGCGCGTCGGAGTGCCGAAGGAAGTCGCCGCGAACGAACGGCGTGTCGCGCTTACGCCGGACGTCGCCGGTCGCCTGATCAAAGGCGGCTTCGAGATCGTTATCGAGCGCGGTGCGGGAACGGCCGCGTTTTTTCCGGATGAAGCCTATACGAAGGCCGGGGTTAGGGTTGGGGATCGGGGTTTGGTGCTTGGACACTCGGACATCATTCTTCAGGTGCAAGCTCCCAATCCCGAGTCCCTGACCCAAATCCCTGAAGGCAGCGCGCTCGTCGCGTTCTTCCAACCCGCGCCTGATTTGTTGCGCCAACTCGCGCAACGCAGAATCACGGCGTTCAGTCTGGTGCTCCTGCCGCGCATTACCCGGGCGCAGCCGATGGATGTCTTGTCGTCGCAGGCGACGGTCGCGGGCTACAAGGCCGTGCTGCTGGCCGCGTCGGCAACCGGGCGCCTGCTCCCGATGTTGGTAACCGCGGCCGGCACGTTGCCCGCCGCGCGGGTGCTGGTGCTCGGCGCCGGCGTCGCGGGATTGCAGGCGATCGCCACGGCGCGACGGCTCGGTGCGATCGTCTCGGCCTTTGATGTGCGGCCGGCTGTGAAGGAACAGGTCCAGAGCCTGGGCGCGGCATTCCTCGAGATGGCGATCGAAGAGCACGCCGAGACGGCGGGCGGCTATGCCAAGGAGCTCTCGGAGGAGACGCACCGCAAGGAGCTCGCATTCCTTGCCGCTGCCGTGAAGGATGCCGACATCGTGATTTCCACCGCCGCGATTCCGGGGAAGAAGGCCCCCATCCTCATCACGGCCGCCGCGGTGCAGGGGATGAAGCCAGGATCGGTGATCGTCGATCTCGCGGCGGAAACGGGCGGCAATTGCGAGCTGACCGAGCCCGGCTCTGAAATCGTGCGGAACGGCGTCTCCATCCTCGGCCCGCTGAACCTGGCGAGCACGCTGCCGCTGGACGCGAGCCAGATGTATGCGAAGAACGTGGCGGCATTTCTGGGGCACGTCGTGCAAGACGGGAAGCTGCGCCTGGACTTCGAAGACCAAATCACCCGCGACACCTGCGTGACGCACGCGGGCGAGGTGCGCAAATCATGACCGACTTCGGATCGATGCTGTTCGTGTTCGTGCTGGCGACATTCATCGGGCTCGGCGTCATCCGCCGTGTGTCCCGGCTCCTGTACACGCCGCTCATGTCGCTGACGAATGCCATCTCCGCGATCGCGGTCGTCGGCTCGATCGTGGTGACGGGCGCCGATCATCCGCTCACGATCCGTATTCTCGGCGCGGTGGCGCTGTTCGCCTCGATGACGAACATCGTGAGCGGCTTCATGATCACCGACCGCATGCTCAAGATGTTCAAGAAGCAGTGATGCCCCTCGTCGGCGAGCTCTCCGCCGTCCTCGCGACGGCGCTCTTCATCTTCGCGCTGTACTGGATGAACGATCCCAAGACGGCGCGGCGCGGCGTGATCGCCGGCGTGACAGGGATGTCCGTCGCCGTGCTGGCGACCTGGTTTCAGCCCGAGATCGTGCATCACGCGTGGGTCGTGGGCGCCATCGCCGTGGGATTCCTGGTGGGCGTGCCGTTGTCGCGGGTCCCGTTGACCGCCGTCCCGCAACGCACGGCGCTCTCGCATGCGTTCGGCGGTCTTGCCGCCGGCCTCGTCGGCACGGCGGAGTATTTCCTCTGGCTCGGCGGGCCGGCGACGGCCGCCGTCCAGCTCACGCCATTCCGCATGAGCGCCCTGGTCGCCGAAGTGATCCTGGGGTTCCTGACGTTCACCGGCAGTCTGATGGCGGCGGGGAAGCTCCAGGAAGTGCGCTGGATCCCGCAGCGCCCAGTCACCTATCCCGGTCAGAACTTCGTGAACATCGGCGTGCTCGCCATCGCGGTCGCGCTCGGCGTGCTGCTGGTGTTGTATCCCGGTGCCTCATGGGCCGGCCAGGCGTTCCTGGGCATCGCCGGTCTCGCCTTGCTGTTCGGCGTATTGCTGATCATCCCGATCGGCGGCGCCGACATGCCGACCGTCATTTCGATTCTGAATGCGTACGCCGGTCTCGCCGCGGTGGCGATGGGCTTCGTGCTCAACAACAAGCTGCTCGTGACGGCCGGCGCGCTCGACGGCTCGAGCGGCCTGATCCTCTCGATCATCATGTGCCGCGCCATGAACCGCTCGTTCACCAACGTGCTGTTCGGCGCCTTTGGAAAAGCGCAGCCGGCCATCGCCGCCGGTGAGCAGAAGGAGTGGAAACAGGAGACGGTGGAGGGCGCGGCGCAGCTGCTCGAGCAGGCCCGCAACGTCGTGATCATCCCCGGCTACGGCATGGCGGTCGCGCAGGCGCAGCACAAGGTGCGCGAGCTGTACGACGCCCTCACCAAGCGCGGCGTTACGGTGAAGTTCGCGATTCATCCCGTGGCGGGCCGGATGCCGGGACACATGAACGTGTTGCTCGCCGAGGCGAACATTCCGTACTCGGCGCTCGTCGAGATGGACGAGATCAACCCTGAGATGCCGCAAACCGACGTCGCGCTGGTGGTCGGCGCCAACGACGTCGTGAATCCCGCGGCCCGCTATGCCAAAGCGACGCCCATTTACGGTATGCCGATCATCGACGCCGACAAAGCGAAGACGGTGCTGGCGGTGAAACGCAGCAAGAATCCCGGGTTCGCCGGGATCGACAACGAGCTGTACGTGCAGGACAACAGCTGGATGCTATTCGGCGATGCGAAAGCAGTGCTGGGCGATCTGGTCAAGCAGTTCGGCGGTGGAGGGATTCACTGAGTTTTTATGCAGACCGTTTAGGGTTTATTCCTACTTGCGGCCGTCCAAGACGCGCTCCACGTTCGCTGCCTCTCTTTATCCGGAGCCTTCCCGATGCGTCGCTTCACTCCTATGTTTGCCGCCGGTCTGCTGGCAGCGGCGTGTTCCTCGCTCGACCGGACGGTCGTCTCCGCTCCGCAGTTTGCACACACCACGGATCTCACGGGTACGCCCGACCTGATCGTCGACTCCAAAGCCCTCGCTACCTCATGGGTCGTGTACGATCAGGAGCTCAAGGAAACCTTCTGTACGCTGCAGGAGGGCGGCGTGCCGCCCGGGAAGCATCGCGTCCTGCGCTTCACCGTCACGACGCCCAACATCGGCGACGCCGACGTCAACCTGGGTGACCCGAATCGACACTGGGATCCTAACGGCGATGGCGACGGCAGCGACTCCGACGGACTCTATGATAACGATGCCTGTCATCGCCATTACCATTTCCGCAACTACGCGACGTATTCCCTGCTGTCGGCCGATCGTGCCCAGACGTGGATTGCCGCGAAGCGTGGGTTTTGCATGATCGACATCACGCCCTACAACACCAACGATGGCGGGATCAAGCCGTGGTACTATCGCGCCTGCGGCCGTCCGGCGCGCGATGGACTGCCCGAGATTCCCGGTAACCAGGGCATCAGCGTGAATTACGGCGATACGTACGTGAAATGGCTGGGTGGCCAGTACTTCGTGCTGGACGGCTCGGATGGGCAAGCCGTCATTCCGCCTGGTGAGTACATCATTCGGATCGAAGTGAACCCGGCCTATGTGCCGAGCCGGAAAAACCCGTGTCGTTTCTTCGATGCGGCGACGGGGTTGTGCCATGCCCTTCAGGAATCGGACTACACGAACAACGTGGGAGAAGTCGTGATCACGATTACGGACCATCCCGGCAAGCAGGGTTGGGGTCCGGGCGGTGGCCAGGATCCGGTGGACGAGATCATCGACGACGAGAATCGGCCGGATAAGTAGGGCATCAAAACGGTAGACGGGCAGGAATATGTAGGGGCGCAGCATGCTGCGCCCCTACAAACGTGTGCGGCCTACGAATGCCCTACCGCCGCCAGGTGTTGTTGTCGCGCGCGATATCCGGGTAGATGCCGCGCGGGTCGAGCACCACGCCTGACAATCGCTTCGCGGTCGCCATGCGATAGGTGAAGCGGTTGCCGAGATTCCACATCTCGACCGGTAAGCGACGCGTTTCAGCCGTGCCGTCGGCGTAGCGCAGCTCCACCGTGACGGGCAGCACCATCTGGCCGCGGTTCGATAAATACAGGAAGGTGCTGTCGTCGCGGGCGCGCACGGAATCCACCGCCTGGTCGAGACGTGCCGTCGTGTAGATCCAGCCGCGCCAGAACCAGTCGAGATCGCGCCCCGTCGCATTGCTCAGCGTGCGGAAGAAGTCCGCCGGCTGGGGATGTTTGCCTTTCCAGCGCCGGGCGTACTCGCGGAGCGCCGCATCGAACTCGTCTCGTCCGACGACGTCCCGGAGAATGGAAAGCATCAGGGCCGGCTTCTGGTAGGCGGTCCAATAGAGCTGGCGCACCTCGTCGGGCTTCGTGATCATGGGCTGCTCGCTGCCCGGCGTCGCGGTGGCGGCATACGCACTGAGCAGCTCGCGACGCACGGTGTCGCCATACGCGGTGCCTTTGAAGAACGCTTCGGCAGCGTCGTAGTCGGCGAAGGTATTGAAGCCTTCATCCATCCACGGGTAGCGCCGTTCGTCCGAGCCGACCTGCATCGGGAACCACTGGTGGCCGAGCTCGTGCATCAGCACCCAATACTGATCTTCGCGCTTCTGGAGCGATGGGCAGAAGATCACCATCGGGTACTCCATCCCTTCGATCAGCCCCTCGACCGCGGAGACCTGTGGCCAGGGATACTGGCCGAGCGCGCCGGAGAAATGCCTGAGCGCGAACCGCACCATCGCGTTGGCTTCTTCCCATGGCGTGGCGTCGGGGTGGTAGAACGTCTGCACGAGAATGCCGTTCACCGTGCTCGCATCCCAGCGCAGACCTGCGCCCGCCGCCCAGGCGAAGTCGCGCACGCCGCTCGCGGTGAAGCGCCACGTGCGTGTGCCCGACACACGACGGGTGGCATTCGCGATGGCTTCCGGTCGTGTGATGACCGAAACGATCTGTCCGGGAGACGTGAAGGCGCGTGCCAGGCGGGCGCGCTCTTGCGCCGTACGAATCGCGCTGGGATTGGCGAGGGCCCCCGTCGCGGTGACGAGGAATCCGGCCGGCACCGTGAGGCTCACATCGAAGTCGCCGAACTCGAGGTAGAACTCGCCCGCGCCAAGAAAGGGCAGGGTATTCCAGCCGTGCACGTCGTCGTACACCGCCATGCGGGGGTACCATTGGCCGATCTCGTAGAAGCGCGAGCCGACGCGCCCCATCCGGCCGCCCCCGTACGGCGGGATCGGAAAGTGCCAGGCGATGTCGAACGTGATGCCGCGATCGGGCGCGAGCGGCCGCGGCAGCGCGACGCGCATCATCGTGCCGAAGACCTTGGTCGCAAGTGGCCGCCCGCCCGCCGCGAAGCGATCGATCGTGATCCCGCCGACGAACCCCGTGCCGCTGAAATCGAACACGACGCCGCCGGCGAACAGCAGCGGCGGCTGGTTCAGCACCGCCGAAATCGACCCCGGGGCGAACAGGTTCTGATCGAGCTGCACCCACACGAACGAGAGTGTCTCGGGAGAGCGATTGACGTAGTAGATCCGTCCCCGGCCGCGGAGCACATTGCTCCCCGTGTCGAGTGTTGCCTCGAGCGTGTAGTCGGCCCGCTGCTGCCAGTAGCGCGGCCCGGGCGCGCCCGCGGCGCTGCGGATGGGCGTGGCACCGGGCAGTGGCAGCGGGCGGAACGGCGAGGAGTCGGCGACTGACTGCTGCAGCGCGAGCGTTGTGACGGTTAGCAATACGAACATTCAGCTCTCCTGATGGAAATGCCGTCGGTCATCAGTCATCGGTAATCGGAGGACCGAAGGCCGACGACCGATGACCGACTACCGAATCATCCCCGCGGCCCGATGCGCAATGGCCATGATGGTCAGCATCGGATTGACGCCGGAAGCACTGGGGAAAGTACTCGCGTCGGCGACGTACAGGCCTCGTATACCCCAGACGCGGTGTTCGGCATCCACGACCGACGTCTTGGCGCTCGCGCCCATGCGGCAGGACGCCATCTGATGGAAGGTGACGAGCAGCAGCTCGTTCGGGCCCCAGCCCGCCGCGTGGACCCGCGCCAGCCACTCCTCGCGCGCGCCTCGAAGGCCCGGTCGATAAGTGACGGCGCGGGCGAGTGGCAACCAGATCTCGCGCGCGCCCGCGGCCTCGAGCAGCTCGGCCCCTCCGGCGATGGCGCGCCACAAATGTGCGCGGTCGTAGCGCGAGAGGCGATAATCGACCACCGCAGCGCCGTCGCGATCCACGCTGACCTGCCCCCCCCCAAAACGGTCTCGTAACAGAATGCCGACGAGCGCGGTGTGGGGTAGCCTGGCCATCCGTTCGCTATGCTGGACCGCCGACTCCCACGGCGCCGCGAGCGCCTGCAGTGAGGGATGAATCGGTGCGGTCTCGAACTTGAAACCGTAGCCCGCGTCCAGGTCGGCGAATTGATCCGAGTAATGCGCCTGGACGGTGCCGGTCCACGGCCGCACCGCTTCCTCCATGTCGGCCAGCACCGCGGTCGCGGGATGCAGCGCCAGATGGCGGCCCAGGGCCGGAAGCCTCACGCCCGAGCGGAGCAGCAGGGCCGGCGAGTGCACGGAGCCGGCGGCCAGGACCACGGTTTTCGCACGCACGCGCACCGCGTACCTGCCGGCGCGCGCCTCGACACCGGTCGCCATGCCGCGCTCGAGGGTGACGCGACGCACGTCGCAGTCCACCACGATGCGCGCGCCGCGCGCCGCCGCATCTTGCAGGTACGTAATCAAGGTCGATTGCTTGGCGCTGCGGCGGCACCCGAAGCCGCAGTAGCCGCACGCATCGTCCTGCGGGCAGCCGCGCACGTCACGCGGCAGCAACCCGTGATGCCAACCGAGCTGCTCGAGACCGCGAATCAACACGCGGTCGCGGCCGGAGGGTGCGGCGTGATCGGTGTTGACGCCGAGCCGTTGCGCGACGGCATCGAGTGAGCGGGCATACTCTGCGGATTCGAAGTGCGGGAGGCCGTGCTCGCGCGCCCATTCGTGGCGCACCGCGTCGGGCGTGGGGAAACTGGTGGTGTAGTTGATGACGGTGCCGCCGCCCAGCGTCGCGCCCTGAAGGATCACGAGCCCCAGGTCGCGCGTCGCCAGCAAACCGCCGGCGTCGTACAGCGTCGCGAGTGCCTCGCCCTCCTCATGCGTGAAGTCGGCCTCGTTGCGATAGCCGCCTTTTTCCAGGATGATCACGTCCTTGCCCGCCGCCGCGAGCTCAGCGGCTACAACCCCGCCGCCCGCGCCGGAGCCGACGATGACCGCGTCGCAATCGAGCGTCGTGTCTGTG
>DASPXJ010000076.1:0-10173 GCA_035637355.1 Gemmatimonadales bacterium | reverse complement strand
CAGGATACCGTGCCACCCGGCTACGGTACGCTCCGCCGCGACGACGTCGTCATGCGGTTCAGCACCGGCACGATCGAGATCCAGGTCCTGCCGCTCGACGAGCAGCTGATCCGCCTCCTCGCACCCGACACCTACCGCTCGCTCTCCCAGCTCGTGCAGAGTCGGGCCGCCGACATCGCCGATGCCGCGGGCCGCGGCGCAACGCAGAATCCGACTCTGGTCATGGTGACGTTTCTCGGCGTCGTTCCCGATGCTCGTTTCAATCCCGAAGACCTCAACATCACCTCCCGCGGCCGGCTGTTTCGCCCGATCGGCATCGTGGCGCTGTCCCCGACGTGGAGCTCCTTCCAGCTCGACGCGCGGCAGCAGGCGGTTGCGATCTACCTGTTCGAGCCGGGCATCAGCGTCCGCGAGCAGCTCACGGTCAGCTACCAGGGGCTCGCGACCGACGCCTGGAGCCGCTCGTTGCGGCTGCTCGATCAGGAGCGCGCGCGCGTCAAGGCGCGCGCGCAGCTGGAAGCGAAACCCGATTCTGGAGGGACGTAGTCCACCGCACGCCCGCGGAGTCCGCGCAGACGACGTTCATGGCCCTCCCCAGTACCAACACGCTGTCACAGCTCAACGCCACAAGCGCCGCCGACCAGGCGGCGGCCGTCACACCGTCCGCGGCGAGCACGGTAACGGACTGCGGGCGGAGCGCGCTGGTGCTGATGGATCCGCTGCGCCACTCGACGGTCGCCAGCATGCGCAGCGAATTGGCGGGATCCGGAATGCCCACCGAGCGTCGCGTGGCCGGGCCGATCCAGAGGTACTGGGCGCCCAGGGCCAGCAGCGCGCTGTCGACGGCGGGCGCGAGCACCTGCGCCGCACGGTCGAGCGCGTACCCGGCCACGAAACTGTCGGCGCTGAGGGCGACGCCCCCTCCCGTACGCCGGGGCATGTCGCGCGCCGCCGAATCGAGCGGCGCGATCCGCACGCGGCGATGCAGCAGCGAATCGAGGCGATCGACCGCAGCGTGCGCCGCGGCCAACGCGCGGGCCACACGCGCGGTATCAGGGCTCCATGCCGCCGCCGACAGCATCGCGCCCAGCTCGGGCCACACGCGCGACACGGCCGGGCGTGGCTCCGCGCGGCAACTCGCGAGGCTCAGGCAGAGCAGAAGATTGATTCTCAAGTGGGATTGGTGAATATAGATGCGCATGGACCTGGTGCGACAACACCCGTTGCTGTTCGCCGCCCTCGCCCTGATCATGCTCGGCGTCGGCGGCGTACTGTGGCGCCTGCGGCAGCGGTTGCTCCGCTCCGAGCAGGAGCGGCGGCGCGCGGCGGAGGAGCTCAATCGCCGCCTGTCCGAGCTGTTCTCGCTCCAGGAGCTGTCGTACGTCCTGTCGGATTCGCTGGAGCTCGATCGCATCGTCGAGCAGGTGGCGCGCTACGCCGTTCGCTTCCTCGACGCCCAGGGCGCGCTGCTGGCGCTGGTCGGGGAAGGGCCCAACGATCCCCTGCGTGTCGCGGCGGCCGAAGGTACGCTCGCCGCGCTGCGCGGGCGCAAGATCCCCGCGAACGACGTCGGGCTGGTCGCCCGCTCCACCGGGCGTGAGCACCTCGAGCTGGTACGCAATTCGGGGCCCGAGCCCACCGCGATCGTCGGAGACGTTCAGGCAGCCTCGGCCGCCGCGGTGCCGCTGCGCTCGCACGGGGCGGTGATCGGGACGCTCGTGATCGCCGACCCGCGCGCAGGCGTGTTCGTCCCCGAGGACATCCGCCTGCTCTCGACCCTGGCGACGCACGCCGCGGTCGTCATTGCCAACGCGCGTTTCTTCGAGATGGTGCGGCGCGCCAAGGAGCAGTGGGAGACGGCGTTCGACGCCTTGAGCGAAGGCATCGCAGTGGTGGACGACGAGGGCCGCGTGCGCCGGGCGAACCGTGCGCTCGCCGACCTGCTGGGTGCGCCGCTGCCCAACGTGGTCGGCGTGCACCTCGGCGCCGCGCTGCTCGGCAAGTCGCACGCGCTGCTCGAGCTGCTCGACGCCGCCCGGCGCGGCGACCGCCCCGCCCCGCTGATCGCGCGCTCCGAGCAGCTGCGGCGAACCGTCCGCGTCAACGCCGCGCTCATCTCCGGCGCGACGCCCGAGCAGAGCGTGGTGGTGCTGATCGAGGACGTCACCGAGCAGCAGGCGCTGGAGACGCAGCTCGTGCAGAGCGAGAAGCTCGCCGCGGTCGGCCAGCTCGTGTCGGGCGTCGCGCACGAGCTCAACAATCCGCTCACGTCGATCGCCGGACTGTCGGAGTTTCTGCTCGAGCAGAAGGAGTTCGGCAAGAAAGACCGCGGGCACCTGCAGGTGATTCAGGAGCAGGCCGAGCGGGCGGGGCGCATCGTTCGCAATCTGCTCACCTTCGCGCGCAAGGGATCGGCGGAGCGCGTTCCCGTGGACCTGAACGACGTGATCCGGCGGACGCTGGCGCTCACGGCATACGAGCTGAAGCTCAAGGACGTCACCGTGGAGCGTGAGCTGAGCGGCGCGTTGCCCGAGGTGTTCGGCGATCGGCATGGATTGCAGCAGGTCGTCCTCAATCTCGTGACCAATGCGGCGCACGCGGTGGCGGACAATCCGCGGGAGCGGCCCCGGGAAATCACGGTCTCGACGTGGTTCGACGGCCAGGTGCATCTGCGGGTCGCGGACACCGGGGCCGGCATCTCGGACGAGATCGCGCAAAGCATCTTCACGCCGTTCTTCACCACGAAGGAGCCGGGCAAGGGGACGGGCCTCGGCCTGTCGATCACATACTCGATCGTGGAAAGCCACGGTGGGCAGATCTCGCTCGAACCCCACGGGCCGCGCGGCGGGGCGGCGTTCCGCGTCGATCTGCCGCCGGCGCCGGCGGACGCCGTGCGGCCGGCACTGACGCCCGCCCACGGCACGCCGGCCGTCAACGCCGGGGGGGCGGGGGGGGCGCCGGCGGTGAAGCGCACCATCCTCCTGGTGGACGGCGATCCCGCCGTGCAGCGCACCATCAAGGCGCTGTTCGCGCGGGACGGTCATGACGTGGAAGTCGCGGGCGATCCGCAGCACGCGCTCGATCTCGCGCAGCGCGGCAGCTTCGACCTGGTGATCACGGATGCGCGCGCGATGGCGCCCGGGAAACGCGGCGTGCTGCTGGCGGAGGAATTGGTGACGACGCTGCCGGCGCTGCGGGATCGCATCATCGTCGCCACCGGAGACGTGCGCCCGGCCACGGAAGAGACGCTCGCGCGTCTCGGCGTGCGCTACGTGCGCAAGCCTTTCAACCTGCGCGATCTGCGCGTCGAGGCGGCGCGCTTGTGGGAGGCCACGGCGCTGTCGTAGGCTTCCGACGGCCAGCCGTACGTCCCGAGGTTGACGGCTCCACCGGGCGCGAACCGCACGCCCTCACGCAACAGCAGCGCGCGCTGCAGCACGGCGCTGTGATCCTGACCCGAAAACGAAATCCGGCCCGCCGCGTTGATGACGCGCCACCACGGCACATCGTTGTCTTCGGGGAGTGCGGAGAGCGCCCATCCGACCGTGCGCGCGGCGCCGGGCCGGCCCGCGAGCCGCGCGATGATGCCGTACGTCGCCACCCGTCCCTTGGGGATGTGACGGACCACGCGGTAGATCCGATGATAGAATGGATTCACAAGGGAGCCCGCTACTAGCTTACTCGCAGGACATCTTCCAGCAAGCCCGCGTCCCCACCCCCCACTATTGACAAAATGTCCTCCACCGCTCTGCGCTCGCGCGGCCAGGCGAAGCGGCGCGCGGCGTCCGCGATGCGCAGCCACTCGGCGCGATCATGCTCCGCCGACGTTTGTACCGTCGCGCCGGGCGCGACGAACGCCGCGAACACCGGAATGAGCGCCACCTCATCGCTACGGTGCTGATAAAACGCCTCGGTGCGGCTCAGATTGTAGAATTTTTCCGGCGTGAGCCCCGTTTCTTCGCGCAGCTCGCGCAGCGACGCCTGCACCGGCGTCTCGCCCGGCTCGATCGTGCCGTGCACGGTCTCCCATGATCCCGGATTGCGGCCGGCGGGGCCGCGGCGCAACGCGAGCACCTCGAGTCGCTCGCCGGCGCCGCGCAGCGCGTACGTGTCCACGAAGCTGACGCGGACGGAAGTCAACTAACGGCGTCTGCCGAGCACCGCTTCGAGCCGCGCCGAGAGCGCGCGAGCGCGGAAGGGCTTGGTGAGAAAGTCGTCGGCGCCGAGCTCGAAGACGCGGACCTCGTTGTCCTCGTCGCCCTTCGCCGTCAGCACGATGACGGGAATGTTGGCGGTCGCCGGACGCGACCGCAGATGGGACAGCACGCCGTACCCGTCAAGGCCCGGAAGATTGAGATCGAGCACGATGATGTCGGGCCCCACGCGATCGACCTGGTCGAGCGCCTGGACGCCGTCGCGGGCTTCCGTCACGACGTAGCCGTCACGCTCCAGCAGATCCTTCATGACTTTGCGGAGGCTGTCTTCGTCATCGACGAGCAGCACCTTCGACGCCGGCTGGCCGTACGCACCGGAGCGCCGCGCGGGAGGCGTGGCGTGCTCCTCGAGGAGATCGAAATGGGTCGAGACCGGAGTGGCCGGCTCGGGCGGTTCCGTAAAGCGCAGCGCCGCAGCGCCGCCGGACAGCCGCGCGGCGCCCGACACCCGGGCGGGGGCTCTCTCCGCGGGCGGCGGGGCCTCCTCCTCGGCCGGGATGTCCACCACGCGCGTCAGCTCTTCGATCGTGGACTCGCCGCGCGTCACGTGCGCCAGCCCCGAATCCCACAGCGATTTCATGCCGCCGCGCTTGGCGGCGTCGGCGATCTTGTCCGCCGCTTCGCCCGCGGCGATCAACCGCTCCAGCTCCGCCGTCATCGTGAGGATTTCGAGGATCGAGAACCGCCCCCGGTACCCGGTCATCGCGCAGTCGGGGCAGCCCGCGTGACGGTACAGCGGCGTGCCTGCCGGAATCCAGCGCCGCAGCCGCTCGGGCGGCGCTTCCATCCAGACTTCCTTGCAGGTGGGGCACAGCTTGCGCATCAGGCGCTGCGCCACGACGCCGCGCAGCGAGGCCGCGATCTTGTACGCCTCGACGCCGATGTCCACGAGCCGCGTGACCGCGTTCGCGGCATCGTTGGTGTGGAGTGTCGAGAGCACGAGGTGCCCGGTGAGCGAGGCTTGCACGGCGATCTGCGCGGTCTCTTTGTCGCGGATTTCGCCGACGAGCACGACGTTGGGGTCCTGGCGCAGGATCGATCGCAACGCCGCGGCGAACGTCAGTCCCGCCTTCTCCTGCACTTGGACCTGCACGATGCCTTGCATCCGGTATTCGACGGGATCTTCGACCGTGACGATGTTGACGCCTTCGCTCTTGATCTGGTTGATGCAGGAGTAGAGCGTCGTCGTTTTGCCCGAACCGGTCGGTCCGGTGACCAGCAGGATACCCTCGTGGTTCTCGAGCAGCCGCTTGATCGCTTCCGCTTCACCCGCGTTGAGACCGAGCGTGTCGAGCGATTTGACCGTGGCGCGAGAATCGAGGATGCGGATCACGACTTTCTCGCCGAGCTGGGCCGGCAGCGTCGAGACGCGCAGGTCGATCGGCTGGCCGTTCACCGCGACCCGCGCGCGGCCGTCCTGGGGCCGCAGGCGATCGGCGATGTCGAGCGACGACATGATCTTGATGCGCGAGATGAGCGGCAGCCCGGCCTGGCGCGGGATCTTCATGACCTGGCGCAGTACGCCGTCGATGCGGTACCGCACCGCCACGCCGCCTTCTTCCGGCTCCACGTGGATGTCGCTCGCGCGCGACAGGATGCCTTCCGAGATGATCATGTCCACGAGACGCACGACCGGTTTCTGGCTGGCATCCGCCTCGGAGATGTTGAGCTCTTCCGGCGCCGGCGCATCGGAGAGCGTCGTCAACACCTCCTGATCGCCCATCCCCTCGAGCAGCTTGTTGATCGCCTTCTCGGGCTTGTACATCTCGTCCAGCTTCTCGCTGATCTTGGACGGGGCGAGCAGGAACAGGCGGATCTCGCGCGCGGTCGCAAACGCCAACGCCTTTTCGGCGTCGAGATCGAACGGGTTTGCGGTCGCGAGCTCGAGGTAGGAGTCGGTGAGCCGCAGCGGCAGTACGCGATAGCGCCGGGCGAGCTGCTCCGGGACGCCCGCGCGCACCGTGGGATCGATCCTGGACGGGTCGGCGAGCTTGAGGCGGAAGCGGTGCGACAGCTTCTCGATGATCTCGGCGTCGGTCGCGATCTTGTCGGCGACGATGCACTCCCAGAGCGTGCGGCCGGACTCCGACTTCTCCCGCATGCTCTGGAGCAGCTCGGGAGTGATCAGGCCCTCGAGGGACTGGGCCAGCCATTCGTCGGGGAACGCGGTCACTGCCATGAGGCAGCCTCCAAGGTAGTTCCTCGCCGTCTGGGCGCCTAGACGTCTAGTCTACAGGATGTCCCAAAAATCGCGGGTCACATCGAAGGCAACGTGGATGCGACGGGACTGCACGCCATATCCCGCTTCCACGCGAAACAACCCCAGCCACTCGGCGCCGAGTCCGAGCGTGGCGCGCGTGCCCGGCGTGGCCCGCCAGGGCGTCCCGGGAATCGGCTCCGCGACCCAGCCCAACGCCGCGTACGGTGTGAGCGTGATGGTGGAGGGCGTGCGGGCGGGTCCCGCACTGAGGCGCAAGAAGGGGACGGCTGTGCGCCACTCGACGTGCAGCAGCGCGGCCCGCCGCCCGCCCCAGCTGCGGAATCCGTCTCCCAACAAGGTGCCGCGGCCGCCCAGCACGAACGCGCGATGGGGCAGCAAGCCGTCGCTCGCCAGACCGAATTGCACGCGCGTCAGTATCCGGCTCGCGCCGAGCGGCACGAGCACGTGCGCCGCACCGCTGACGCGCGCGTAGTGGTTGCCAACCTCCAGCGTCGTCTCGCCCGCGACGTCGCGGCGGACCGCGAATCCTTCGCTGCGGCGCCGCACCGTCAGCGTGCCGGCGGTGTTGTGCCCGTCGCGCACCGGCGGGTTGAGCCGATACTCTCCCGTCGCCGGCGCGGCACGGACCGCGAGCGACGCGATGCGCTCGTGGGCGGCGGCGAGATGCCACTCGCCGCGCGCGCCGATCCCGCGCCGCATCCCCAGCCGTACGCCGGTCGCGCGATAGTAATCCCCGTAATCGTCGCCGAACTCCTGCGACGCGATCGAATTCAGCAGCGGAGCGATCACGGGCGCGTCGCCGATGTCGCGCACCTGGCGGTATCCCGCCAGCTCCAGACCGTCCATGGACGTGATGGCGACGATTCCCTTGCCGGCTCGGTCGGCAAACCCGTAACTGCCGAGTCCGCGGACTTCGAACCCGTCATCGGGCGTGCGCCACACGAACCCCGCGCCGGCCGCGAGCCCCTCCACACGATTGACGTGCACCAGCTCGCTCAGCGACCGGGCGCCGAGGCGTTGGCGTTTGAGGCCCGTGAGGGCGCGGCGGCCGGCAATGCGGCTGACCTCTGCACGGACTCGTCGCAGGTCATTCTGCCGCACGGGCTCCGCGATGTCCTGGATCGCGGCACTCAACGGGCCAGGCCAGGGGAACGAGTCGCGCTCCGCTTTGGGCAGTGCCGTGATTTCTTCACCGCGGAACCAGCTCGCGGCGAGGCCGAGGTTGAACACGTAGCCGTCGATCTCCCACCGCCCGCGGATGATGCCGCGTGCCGGGATATCGAGCCACGTGGCCCGGCGGCGAATCTCGATCTCCTGGCGGTAGGGGAGCCAGAAGCGGCCTTCCCAGAGGGCGTTGTCCAGCACGATGCTGACGTCTTCGAGCTGGGCATCGAGATACGACGTGGGCGTGAAATTGAACGCCATGCGGACGAGCTCCGCGGATTCGAGATCCACGTACAGCGTGCCGACGATGGCCGCGGTGTTGAAGTTCTTCGGCCGCACCCGCAGCGCCGCGACGCGTACCGCACGCTGTGGCAGCACAATCGTGGTGGTATCACCCAGCGCAAAGTCATAGAGATCGATGCCGCCCCCCCCCGCCCCCCCCGCCCCCCCTGCCCCTCCCGCCCCTCCCGCCCCTCCCGCCCCTCCCGGGGCCAGCGGATGCGGCACGTCCCGCACTTCGTCGCCCTCGCCGAGCCGGATGGCGCTGCCGAAATTATTCTGCACAATGCCGAGGTGATCGCGGTGGTAATTGATGTCGGTGGGGAGCTCGGCGCGGTCGCGCCAGCCGATGATGCGCTGCTTGCTGAGCTCGGGCGCCTTCCAGTACACTTCCAGCTCCAGTTGATCCGCTTTCACGAGCCGCGGCGGTTCGGTGAGCCCTTCGCCGAACTGCCCGAGGAAAAAGAGAAATCCGTGAGCCTGGGCCTTGTAGTCGCGCAACGCGGTATCGCTCGCGGCGTGCGCTCGCCGCTCGATCGCGCGCCGCGCCAGGGCCAGCGCCGAGTCGCTGTTCCAGGCCTGGGCGACCGCCCCGGCCGGCACGACGATGAGCAACAGCGCGGCGGACCATCGCATGGCGAAATCTAGATGATCGATCCACGCGACGCATTCCTCGAGCGCGCCAAACACAGCGCGGGGGGGATCGTGCCGGTGATTCGCGAGGTCATCACCGATGCCGATACGCCGGTCGCGGCCTTCGCGAAGATCGCGCGGCCGCCGTTCGCGTTTCTGCTCGAATCACTCGTCGGTGGTGAGCGCTGGGCGCGCTACACGTTCCTCGGCACCGAGCCGCGGGAAGCGTGGCGCTATCGGGGCACGCGTATCGACCGCTGGACACCGGCCAGCGGGTGGGCACCCGCAGGAGAAACGCAGGAGCCGATCGCGCATCTCGCCGACCGCATGCGCGCGTTGCCCAGCGTCGCGGTCCCGGGATTGCCCCGGTTCGCCGGCGGCGCCGTGGGATATCTCGGCTACGACGTCGTGCGCTCCATCGAGCGCCTTCCCAACGCGCCGCCGGACACGCTCGGCGTGCCCGATGCGATCGTCATGATCGCCGATTCGCTCGTGATCCTCGACAACGTCTTCGGGCGGGCCATCGTGGTGGCGAACGTCGAGGTACCGGCCGGTGCCACGCCGGCGCAGCGGCTGCGCCTGTACGAGTCGGCGCAGGAGCGGCTCGACACGTTGATCGGCCGGCTCGGCGCAACGCACCAGCTCGCGCCGCTGATGCTCGAGGGCGACGACCGAGCGCTGCCGACCGAATCAACATACCCCCGCGCGGCGTTCGAGCGCGACGTCGCGAAGATCCGGGAGTACATCGCCGCGGGCGACGTGTTCCAGGCCGTGTTGTCGCGCCGCCAGGTCGTCCCCGGCGCTGTCGATCCGCTGCGTCTGTATCGCTACCTGCGCGCTCTGAATCCCGCGCCGTACCTCTTCTATCTCGCCCTCGACGACGTCACGTTCGTGGGGAGCTCGCCGGAGGTGCTGGTGCGCGTCGAAGGTGAGGAGGTCACGGTGCGGCCGATCGCCGGCACGCGGCCGCGCGGCGCCACGCCCGAGGAGGACGAGGAGCTCGCGACGTCGTTGCGCGCCGACGCGAAGGAGCTGGCCGAACACCGCATGCTCGTCGATCTCGGCCGCAACGACATCGGTCGCGTGGCGCGGTATGGAACGGTGCGGGTGACGGAATCGCTGCAGATCGAGCGGTACTCCCATGTCCAGCACCTCGTCAGCGAGGTGCGCGGCGAGCTCAGCCCGGGGTACGATGCCCTCGATGTGTTTCGCGCCTGCTTCCCGGCGGGGACCGTGAGCGGCGCACCCAAGGTACGGGCGATGGAGATCATCGACGAGCTGGAGCCGGAGCGGCGCGGGCCGTATGCCGGCGCGGTGGGCTACGTGGGCTGGGGCGCAGCGACCATGGATACCTGCATTGCCATTCGCGCCGCGCTCGTACTCAAGGACCGCGTGATCGCGCAGGCGGGTGCGGGCATCGTCGCCGACTCCGAGCCGGCGCGGGAATTCGCGGAGACGGAGGCCAAGGCGCAGGCGGTGCTGCGCGCGCTCGCGCTCGCGAAAGCTGGTGATTAGCTTCGGGCCTGTGTTCAAGCTGATGAGCACCTCCGGCGAGCAGTCGATCGATCTCCAGCTCGGGCGCAAACTGGTGGTGGGTCGGGCGGTCACCAGCGACGTGCCGATCTACGATCCGACCATCTCGCGCCGTCACGCCGAAATCGT
>DASPXJ010000075.1:0-8100 GCA_035637355.1 Gemmatimonadales bacterium | reverse complement strand
GTTGACTCTTCCAAGGTCAGATTCATGCCGCGATGCATGGCTTCCCAGGTCATCCTTACGGCAACTGGCGACTGCGAAATAATCTCAAGGGCCAGGTTTTCCGTCTCGGAAAGTAAGTTTTCAGGCTCAACGACCCTGTTGACGAGTCCGATCTTGAGAGCCTCTTCAGCCGTTACGAGACGTCCCGTAAGAAGAAGTTCCGCAGCGCGTCCTTTCCCAACCAGTCTGGGAAGTCTCGTCGTGCCTCCAAACCCGGCAATCGCTCCGATACGAACCTCAGGATGTCCCAACATGGCGTTCCGAACAACGACGCGGAGCATGCAAGCCTCCGCTAATTCCAGTCCGCCCCCAAGAGCGAACCCGTTCACCGCGGCAATGACGACTTTTCCCAACGTTTCAATCTTGTGATTGATTGAAACAGCCATCTGGGCGAATTCCCACACCTCGAGCGGTGAGGCCTGATTCAAGAACTTGATGTCCGCTCCAGCTGAAAAGGCCCTTTCCCCCGTTCCGGTAATGATGACGGCTTTTACCGCATCATCCACCTTTGCCTTATCGAGGACCGATGCCAGTGTTTGGAGTAATGCCTTGTTCATGGCATTGAGGGCTTCCGGTCTATCTAGACTAATTCGAGCAATGCCGTTTTTCTCATGATACCTGACTGGTGCTTTCTCTAGCATGCTTTTCCTCGATTCAATGCCGGCCCATTGACAGGAAGCTCATCGCGTTTCACGACCACTTTCGTCGTGCGTTCGAGAAACGCCCGCGGGGCATCGTCCCAGTTCGCCACCAGCGTCGTGACCTTCTCCGGCTTGAACTTTCCGGCTTGAAGGAACGCGAGCAACCGCGGAAGATCGGCGCGTGGATGCGCGACGCCGATATGCAGCGTCGAGCTGTTCGTAAACATCTGCAGCAGCGGCAGCGCGGCGTTGCGCATGAAATAGAAACCGACACTGGTGCAGATACCGCCCGGCGCGAGAGACCTCAGGGCATAGTTGAGCCCGGCGATATTCGCGCTGGCGTCGACGCCGATCAAATACGGCCCGGACCGGCGCGGCGCGTGCTTTCGATGCCATCCGGCCCCGCCCTGAATCTGGATCGGATTGGCGCCGAGGGATTGCGCGATGTCCAGCCGGGCGGGGCTGCTGTCGAGATAATCCACGCGCGACGATCCCAAGGCCACGGCGATCCCGGCTGCGTACAGTCCGATGCTGCGCGCGGCACCGCCGACGACGAGCACCGGCGCGCCGGGATAGCGCTGGAGATGCGGCGCGACCGTTCTCCATCCATCGGGGATGTTGTCGCTGGCGCTGGCAATCGCAACCGGGTCGACGCCGGCCGGAACCGCCACGAGCATGGCGTCGGCGTACGGAACGCGCAGCTTGTCGCTGATGGCACCGCCCCACGGACCCATCGCGCTTCCGAAACCATAGGCGGCAAGTAGCGTATCGCCGCTGTTCGTGCATTTGGAAGTGAGGTCGTGCTCGCAGTTAAAGCAATGTCCGCATGAGATCGCCCAGGGCACGATGACCCTGTCGCCGCGCTTCACGTTCTTGACGTCGCCGCCACATTCAACGACCTCCGCCACGCATTCGTGTCCGAACGGATACGGTCCCCTGAACGGATCGCTCCCCAGCATGTCGCGCACCAACGGATCGAAGTAATGGAGGGCCAGGCCGAGCTTCATCGGTGTGGTGACGTTGTGAAACAACGGCACGACGTCGAGATCGCAGCGCGCCGCGACGAAGGGCCGGACAATCGCCTCTTGCGGCGATTGGAGCGTCGGCTCGGGTGCCTCGCGCCATTCCAGAACTCGCTTCTTTACATAAATCAGTTGGTGCATCTGCGATCTCCCAAGGTACCGCGCGCGCTCAGCCGCGCAGCGGGCCGAGGTTCATCACGACGCGCTCGGAGGTCAGCTTCCCGTTGGCGTCGAAGCGATAGAAGGCGACGAACGGGAGCTCGACGTCGCGCCCTGTCGGTGGAAAGCCGAGGAACTCGCTGATGTGTGTTCCGCAGGCCCGACCTTCGATCACGGTCTCGGTGTCGGTGAAGTGCTCCTGGTCCACGATAGATCGAAAGCCGCCGAACGCGCCGGGTGCGGCGCTCATTCCGAAGTAGCCGTGCGCCAAGCGGATGGTTGCGTCGCTGGGAAACGACTGGCGGTTGTAGAGCATCACGGCATCCTCGGAGAACGTACCCATGATCCGCTCCAGATCGTGGTCATTCTCGGCAGCGTAGTGCGCGTGCACGAGCGCTCGTCGTCGTTCGCGTTCTCGGTCGTCGGGCATGGTCACTCCTTTCACAAATTTGACTGGATCATTCGTCTTCGTCGGCCTCCCGAGCTTCAAGGACTCAACCTTTCTTTTTGCAGGAACGCCCCCAGGGTCTGGGCGAGCTCGGGGGCCGCGAGAATCTGCTGATGGCTGTACGCACGAGTCTTCACCACCTGCGCACCAGGGCAGATGGTTTGTATCTTGTCGCCTTCGCGATGATTAACGAACCGGTCCGTCTCATCGTAGAACAGCAGCGTATCAGATCCCGCATTGGCATAGGAACAACCGGCCTGAAGTTCCTCCCAAGTGGTCTCGAACTGCCCCGCGATAAACTCTTTGTAATGTTCCACCACACTTTCTTTGGGATTCAATTTCTTTTGAATGACATTAATCGGGGGGAACGGAAACGAAGGTGCACAAATGCAGGCGTAGCGTTGCGCGTGAATGCCCTTTAGCGCGCGCGCGGCCATCATACTCAGAGCGCCAGCGGAGTGCCCTATATAGGCATAGACTTCCTCATGCAGCGATTGGGATAAGACGGCAATGTCTCTGAAAAAATAGTCCCACCGCGTATGGCGTTTGGGCGAGTCTCCATGTCCCGTCACATCGATGGCCACCGACCGAAAGCCCAAATTGGCAACATGAAGGGCTAGCGGAGCCATTTGCGCAGCACGGCCGCTCCATCCATGCACAAAGATCACCAGCGGCCCCTCGCCCCAAACCCAAGCGACATTCGTGTTCTCTTCGCCGTATCTCATCTTGCTCGCTTGCGCCATCGCTGCTTGTTCGAAAGACGAAACGCGCGGCCGCTGCGTCATGGCAGCCAGGGAGCGGGTGATGGAATCTGCCATCGCCTCCGGCACCACATTTATGACGAATCTGGCTATCGCGATGAGCATTCAAACCTCCTGCGACGCACCGGTTCGCTAGTGCCCGGGCGCCTCGTGCACCATGACGGGCCGGCCCCGCTCGCCGGTGGAAACGACCACGATGCGTGCCGGCGTCCGCCCCCGATTCCGACCGTTATGCCAGGTGTTCAGCGCGTGGAGAAACGCCTCCCCGGCGGCATGCGTGTGTTTCATCCCGCTGGGTCGCTCTTCGACCTCCACCGCTCCTTCGAGCACGTACACGAACGTCGGTGCCGTGTGCATATGCCACCCCGTCTCCCCGCCCGGGGCGATCTCCATGAGCATCGCGGTCACCTCGGCGCTGTCGGTCTTGGGGTACGCTACGGGCGACCCATCCATCGCGGTGCTGCTCTTGAGAAGAGTCCGGCCAGTGAACTTGACCTGGGCCACTGCAGGGGTGGCCGCCAGAGACGCAGCCATGAGCACGAGAAGGCCAATCGATCGCATAGACACCTCTTGGGGATAGCGTTGTTTGAGGCTCCTCTCGGCCTATGGTACGGTCTGGAATCGTTCCAAGCGCAAGGGGCTAGCTTTCCGGGGGTCGGACGCACGGAATGCCTTGACCTTGGAACGATTCCAGGGTGGAGAATTGCGGCGGGGGTGATGAGCAATGTCGGAAAAGCTCTGGACGGTTGGCACGCTCGCCCGTCTCGTGGGGGTGAGCCCGGACAGCATCCGGCACTACGAGCGAATCGGGATCTTGCCTAAGGCGGCGCGCGGCGCTCGGGAAGCGCTCACGGCAGGCAGAGCCTGCACGAGAACGGCAGGTCGGCGAATCTCGGATACGTCTTGGCGAACATGTCTTTCGCCTCCCGACGCGAGATCCGGTTCGCCCGGAACGACCACTCGGCCCGCCTGTACGGGAAAAAATCGGTTCTGGTGGAAAAACTGCCCAGGAACACCACGGCCCCCGGCGCCACCGTGAACGGCGCGCCGAACACGGGATTGTCGATGGCCTTTTTAACCTCGCGCTGCTTCGTGAGCGTCGCGTAGGTCACCCAGTACGCGATCTTGTAATTGCCGGGAGGGAGCTGAATCATGCCGAGCTCGTTGTCGCGCACCGAAGGCATGTTCCTCTCCTGTCCGAAGGGCATGACATAGTCCTCGCCGGTCTCGGTATTGACGAGGCCGAAACCGAAGGCGCTGCCTTTGTCCGTCGTGAAGCTGCCAGCCACATAGCCCGCGGTCGGCACGGGCGCGGCGTCGGCGCGTACCGTCTGCTGCACCGACACGCACGCGGACAGTTGCAAAATAAAGGCAATCGTCGCCAACCGCCGATGGATTCTCATTTTCCGCTCCTCGGAATAGGAATTTCAATCGGCCTCCCAACGTACGGCTGGGTGCATGAGCCGTCGAGGGAGGCTGCAGCGAGGGTGAGGCAGGGGGTCGAGCCGGTGCTGGCACCCGGATCCCGGGGGCCGACGGGGCGGCCGCCAGCGACGCAGCCATGAGCACGAGAAGGCCAATCGATCTCATTCGACACCTCTTGGCGAGAGCGTCGTTTGAGGCTCCTCACCCCCTACGGTACCGCTTGGAATCGTTCCGAGCGCAAGGGCTACCTTTCCCTGGGTCGGACGCACGGAATGCCTTGACCTTGGAACGATTCCAGGGTGGAGAATTGAGGCGGGGGGATGAGCAATGTCGGAAGACCTCTGGACAGTTGGTACGCTCGCCCGACTCGTGGGGGTGAGCCCGGACAGCATCCGGCACTACGAGCGAATCGGGATCCTGCCTAAGGCGGCGCGCTCGCGCGCGGGTTACCGTGTCTGGCGTCGCCGCGACGTGGAGTACATGAAATGGGTGGGGCGTGCCAGGCGTGCAGGGTTCACGCTGCGCGAGCTGGCGCGGGTATTTCAAATGTACCGTACCGGCGTCGCGCCGTGCCACACGGTCCGCGAGCTGCTCGAGCAGAAGCTCGGGGAGCTTGACGCGGAGATCGCGCAACTCGTGCAGTTCCGCGAGGAGCTCTCTCGGGTTCACCGCGCGTGGCAAGAACGGCACTTGATTCGCGGTGAGTTCGTGCCGCTGCTCGACGACCTGCACGAACGGGCTTCCCCCCGCCGCCCCGGCTGGCTTGGCTTCGGGAGGTTGCCCGCGCCGGCTCGTCGCGATGGGCTGCCGGCGGGATGCCTCGGCGACGAATCCCAGCGGGGCGCCGGTCCGCCGGATGGATGACCCTGCTGATCCAGGGCTTGGAGGGACCGGGGTTGCGCTCCGTGGGATCTGATGGCGCCACATGTACCAGTGCTGCGGCCACCCGTGCAGGAGAACGAGAGGCTCACTTTGGCGCCTGCGCAACTTTGCAACTAGTCTCGAGAGGGTGGCTGACGGGGATTGAACCCGCAACCTCCGGAGCCACAGTCCGGCGCTCTAACCAATTGAGCTACAGCCACCACGCCAGACGCCAAGACGCTAAGGCGCCAAGGTAACCTAATCGGGCCAGAACGCCGATGAAAGCTCAGCTGTTCGAGGATCCCGGAGAACGCGCACTCCCTGCAGCATCCCGATCTCCACAATCCCCCGCACCGCGTTCACGAGAAACAGGCTGCGGCCGGCGAGCGCCGCAACGGGCACCTGCTCCTCCCTGACAGTCGTCAGCTCCATGACACGGCTGCGCCCCAGTCCCGGCAGGATGCCGAGCTCGGCCGCCGGCGTGTACAGTGCCGGCCCATCCCACCAAAACAGATTCCACGCGGTCCCCTCGGCGACGGTGCCGTTCGCCGTGACGAGCAGCGCGTCCTGCGCGCCAATCCGCCGTGCGCTCGCCAGCGCCCGCCCGAATTGCTCGCGCCGAGTTGTCTTGTGGCGGTACGGTCGATGCACTTCCTCGGAAACGACGATGGCAGGAGACTGTTCAGCGTTGACGTCGCGGGTCGTGACTTGGGCGCGCCCGTCGCGCAGCTCGAGCCGCACGACGCGGTCTCCCGAACCCGCGGTGAGCCGCACGAGATCCTCTAGGCCATCCGCTGGCTCGACCAGGTCGAGCGCCGCGCTGGCTGCGCGGAGTCTTGCGACATGGCGCCCGAGCCAGGGGATCCGCCCCTCCCTCGCTCGCATCGTCTCGATCAATCCGACCTGGACCGGCGCCCCCACGCGCGAGATGAGATGAAATACTACATTTGGTCCGACCTTTTAGGGGAGGCCCCATGAATCGCGCGTTCGCCTGCACCATCGCGGGCGTACTGTCCGTCACCGCCTGCAGTCGAACGACACGGACGGTCATCCTGGGACCGAATCCCGATGTCCAAAGCGGGCCCCCCGGGCCCGGACCCAGCACGGCCGCGACGCTCGGCCTGCCACCTGGCCAGTTGCCACAAATGGGCGAATGCCGCATCTGGATTCCGGGCACGCCGCCCGGTCATCAGCCCCGGCCGAGGTCCCGCCCCTGCGCCGGCATCAGCGCCTTCGCCCCCCCCGGTAGCTGGATCATCTATCGGCCGTCCGAGAACCGGAAGCTGGTGTACGTGCGCGAAGTCGACTCGCACCAGGCGGGCCTCGTAATTCGGACACGGATCTACGACGTCGACACCAATCGATTCCTGCGCGAGGAAAATCCATGAGACGTGCGGTTCTGGCAGCGGTTGTCCTCACCGCGGCATGCGGACCCAAGCGGCCGCCGCCATCCTTCGCTCCCGATCCCGGGCTCGTCGAGCAGATCCGCGAGCTGCGCATGTCGACGAGCACACGGGCTTGTCCCGGTGAATCGTTCGGCGCGGTCTACACCGCGGTCCTGAACGACGGCTCTCTCGTTCCGTTCGAAAGTCGCTACGACAAGGATCATCCGCCGCGGCTGCACGTCATCTTCCTGGAGCGCTCGAGTCCCGAGGCGACGCCGCTCGAGGGCGGCGGCTGGAACGCCTACCGCGATCCCCTCGCCACCGCGATCACGGGCTTTCGCCTCTCGGCCGTGCTCCGGGCCAAGCCCAGCATCACGACGTCCACGGTCGTAGCACCCGACTACAGCTGCCTGCAGCACGCCTTCGGGTTCCGTGGCGCCGGTGCCGGCGCCAGTGGACCCCAGGTGACGGTGCGATTGGGAATCCTCCAGTCGCCGTTTTACGACCGGTTGCTCGTCGCCGGCATCGAAGTGGAAGACGCGCCGCCGTATTACGTGCTCGCCGACGCCCGCGCTGTCCCACCCTCCGACTGGCTCATCATCGAGGCACGCGGCTCCCACGGATCACGTGGCGCGGATGGAGCGACAGGCGTCGCAGGAACAGCCGGCCAGGCCGGTTGCCCCGGCGGCGCCGGCGGCCCTGGAGGCGCTGGTGGCAACGGCAGCGGCGGCGGGCCGGGCGGTCGTGGTGGGCAGATCACGATCATCGCGCCATCCGAGGAGCCGTTCCTCGCCGGCCTGGTTGACGCGCAGGTCCCCGGTGGTGAGGGCGGCGACGGAGGATCGGGCGGCAAAGGCGGCGCTGGTGGAAAGGGCGGCGCAGCATCGCCTGCGAATGACCCCCGCTGCGTCGCAGGAAGTGCCGGAGCCGCCGGGCCCCCCGGCGCAAAGGGTCAAGACGGCCGCGACGGCCTACCGGGCACGCGACCCCAGATCGTCACGGTGCCGATGCGTGATGTGTGGGGGACACGAATCCCGCCGTCGCTGGCGGAGCTGATCGATTACCGGCCGGCGCGGGTTCGACGCCAGTAGTAATAGCCCGGCAACCCGAGCAGAATCAGCCCTGCACCGATGGCCGAATCGCGCGGTGTCTCCACAATCGTGTTGTATACCAGCCAGATCGCGAACGCGATGAAGACGATCGGCGTGACGGGATAGCCCCACGTGCGATACGGCCGCGCCAGTTGCGGCGCCGTTTGGCGCAAGCGGATGACCGCACCCGCCGAGAGCGCGTAGAAGACGAACTGCGCGAACACGACGTAGGTGAAGAGCTGATCGTACGTCCCAAACGCCGTGAGCG
>DASPXJ010000074.1:0-8146 GCA_035637355.1 Gemmatimonadales bacterium | reverse complement strand
GCCAGGCCGGTCATACGCTCGCACCGCGGCGGCCGGCCGTCGGTGATCTCTTTGGTCCACACAACCCAGGTGATCTACCGCAGGACGGCCGCCGTCACCCGTAGTGACACGCCGCGATTCGATCACAGTGGACAGTCAGGGGTTCTGAATAACGCTCCTGGTCCCGGGAGAAGCCGGTGGTATGATACACGTCCGACGGTCCGTTTCTTTGAGAAGTGAGTGTGGTAACCCAATTCTCGAAGTAAACGGACCGTCGTTCATTTCAACACGCCGATGTCACCCGCGAAATGGCTGCCCTGAATAGGGCTCTATATTCCTCGGCGCTTCTCGCGGCAACTGCGGACGAGTTCACCTGCGGAAGGAGTCCGAGGCGTAAGGATCAAAAGTTCTGCGAAATCAATTGTTGAGATCGCAGACGCAAGCACCACGAGCGTAGGATCAGCCGCCTGCAAGAGATTCGTCAGTTCGCCGTCAGCATTTCTAATATTGGTGGACATCACAAGTATCTTAGCATGGACGTAAGCAACCTATTTCTCCTCGCGTATCTTCATCCAGAGCTTGCCAAGCATGTTTTGCCCGGAGCCGTCCGCACCTTCGCCCCAGAAATAGTCGGTCGGTGAATCCTCAACGATGTCTTCGTGGCCGCTCTTCCGCAAGGCTTCTTGAGCCTCTGGATGCTGCGCAAGCTTGGCTCGCAAGATTTCTTCCAGGACGGCTACTTTCTTACTTCCCCAGTCAGGATCTTTAGCGGCCTTGTACGTTTCGTTGGCTAGCACTTTGGCCTGAAGCGGACTGCGAGCGTTACGAATTGCCTCCTGGCCTCGGGGATCGGTGCACTTTGCGGCCTGGTAGGCATGCTCGGAAGTTGGGTAGAGCTTTCCTCTAAACTCAATGGCATGCGCGGAGAAGTTGTTGAAGACGTAAAACTCGGGCGTGTAGAACTTGATTGGCATCGGTTTAGCCTAGCTGGCCGGAGGACTATTCATCGGTCTTATCGCGCTTGGTGTGTTCTTGATTCGGCTCAAGGCAATGGTGAGCCGAATGGCCTCGGTCTCTTGTTGGCTCGCCACGTCAGTGATCCTCGGCGTCCAGCTCGTCCAGCAGGGCGGCAACGGCTGGCAGGGGACGATGTGGCACCAGCTCGGCGCTCACGCCCTTGATCTCCTCAAGGATGCGTCGTGATCCACTGCTTCGAACGACAGGCAGGGCGGCGTGCGCAGTGCTAGCCGCTTGTTCGAGCTGTCCAGCCGCAACGTATGCCACCGCAAGACGGCTCAGTGCAGCCGCGCGATTTCGTTGGTAAACCGTCGGCAGCGTACGAAGACCCGCCTCGTACAGCGTGATCGCCTTCTTCGGCTTGCCGGTCGTCAGCCAGCAGCTCGCGCGCTGGATCTCGATGTGGCCCGGCGTGCAGTAGGAGCCGTGGCCGCCTCGCGCGTCACCTGCGGTATCGCTCGCCGCCCAGGTGTGCGCCTCGTCAAGCAGCCGTTGTGAGGCTTGCTCATTGCCGTCAAGCGCGTGCCCGTAGGCTTCCTGAACACGGATCGCCGCCCGCGTCGGTGTCGCCAGTTGTTCCTCATTGCGGCGCGCGGCTTGGGCGAGCCCGATGACCTGCGCAGCGTCGGGCGTGGCCGCAGCCTGCTGGGAGCGCCGGAATATTGTCCAGGCCAACATGCGCTCGTCGTCGCCCTCGTAGGCCCACTCCATTGCGCGGCTCGTCCAGTAGCGGGCCTGGGCCATGTTGGCAGCGTCCTCGTACAACCAGGCGGCGGACTCGGCGTACTGCGCACCGAGCCGGATGACCTCAAGTCGCTGTTCATCGCGGAGGACCGAGCGCAGCGCCTCCACCACCGTGATCTGATTCAGGACGCCCGCCAGCGCAAAGCGTGGGCCAAGCAAGTTGTCGGTCTTGACCAGGACGTGCCATTGCTCGCGGAGGTGCGCCACGATCTCGCGCAGGTGAGCCGGTGAGGTGACGACCAGGCGATCAACCTGTCTGCGTTGCGTCACAATCTCGTGCAGCATGTCGAACTGCTGGCCGAGCGCGAACGCCTCCACGAACGAGCCGATGCCCGCTTGCAGAAGGAGGCGGCGGCTGAGTGGCACAACCACCTCCCGGCCGTCGAGCTGTAAACGCAGTACAACGGTATCCGGCCCTGGCTCGGGCGACGCTCCGTCCAGCGACAGCGTGAACGCTGGTAGTGGCTGAACGACGCCAGCCGTGATCTCGGCGTCCGGCGCGTTGTCCGTTTGCCGATCTTGCAGCTCGCGGAACTTTGAAACGCGCTTCGCCTCGCTCAGTTCCGCTACCTGTGCCCGCTGCGTGTGGACCAGGGCTTGCAGGTCGTCATAGCCCCGGAGCAGCGCGCCATCCGCCTGTACTGCCCCGTCGCAGCGTTCCCAGAAGGTACGGCTGCACGTCGAGTAGCCGGTTTCGGCGTTGGCGATGGTGCTGCGGCCGAAGTGGATGAGCGGCGCGAGCTGGTGCTGATTGAACCCGGCAGCTTCCCGGCAGGCCGCGAGCTGACGCCCAGCGCCCGCTTGGCCTCGGTGATCGCTTCCGGATCGATCATGCCGCCGTGCCCTTCGAGGTGTCGGGATGTTCAGGAATTGTCGCAGACCGCGCTGAGCGGTATTCGACACGCATTGTCGTCGGGGAAGGTCGATCTGTCACCACCGAACGCGGCGAACGAGGGGGCGCCATAGGCAGGCACCGGGGCGGCCGTTGGATCGGTCCCGTCCGCCTCGGTGCCGTTACGGGACGAGGAGGGCAGGCGAATGTGGCTCAGGGCTTCGCGTGACCTGGCAACCGAGTTGCCCTTCGATATGGAGCACGTCCCTGGGTTGGGCGTCGTCAAGAAGCTCGACAAGGAGCGGCGCTGGCACCTCGCCGGCGTCTACGCCGCGAGGCACCAGCTCGTCGGGCCGTGGCTGCGCCGGTCGTGTGCCACCTGCGGCACGCGAGGTCGCTGTGAGTATCACCGTTGGGCCGACGACGTCTTGATCAGCGAGGCAAGCCGTGAGTGGCTGGGACGCTGAGCGTGCGGCACCCGCGCAGCCCGTTCACCGTCGAGCGCCCGCCTCCGGTGCAAGCGCCGCACGGCTGCCCGGTGGTCATCGGCTGGGAGTTGGCGGCGGTGCTCTGGCGATCTCATTTGCCCGATCCGCTGACGGGCGATGCCACTTGCGCCGGGTGCGGCCTCCGGATGCCCTGCCCGTGCTGGCGGTTCGCCGATGTGTTTCTGGCTCAGGTTATCGAGCCGCCGAGCGTGGTGAACGCGGCGGTGGACGACGCTACCCGCGAGCTGCCGCGCGTGGAGAGACGACCGCTGCCCCGGCGCCAACCGGGCGCACAACTTCAAGCCGAGGAGGTTCGACGGATGGTTTATGCGGTAGGACTGGCCGACCCGCAACCGCGCATTGACAGCGTGACCGACTGCGGACACTGCGGCGGTCAGATCGTCTGGGATGAGGTGCACGGCTGGCTGCACATCGACGGTTGGTATGCCTGCCGCCATCCGTCCAGCGGCGTACCGCGCGAGGTCATGGCCAGCCCGAGTAAGGAGCGGCCATGAGCAGCCGGGCCGAAGTCGAGCTGGAGTACCAGCGTTACCTGACGTTGCGCGAGCAGGCCAACGAGGACTGGCAACGCCTCGCCCGGATCTCCGAACAGGTGGCCGAGCAGTTCATGGCAGACAGTCCGCACGGCGGAGACATCCAGGCGCTTCAGGTGACATTCGTCAGCGCCACACAGAAGACCCGCGAGGCCGTGGCGCAGTACCGCGCCTGGCTCGTCAAGCAACAAGGAGGCTGACATGAGGCGATCCCTCATCGTCGACACGCACGCCAGCTCGTGCTACTTCCGCACCTCGGTTGGCGGCGACGGGCGCAAGGCGCTCATCCAGATCACCGAGCGCTGCAACCTGCACTGCGCCCACTGCTTCGTATCGTCCGGCAACTGGGGCGACCACATGCGCTTCGAGGACATCGTGGAGCGGGTGCTGCCTCGGCTGCGCCGGGCGAAGGTCGAGCGGCTGACGCTGACCGGCGGCGAGCCGTTCGTGCATCCGGCGATCATGGAAATCTGCTCGGTCGTAGCTGACCTTGGGATGCCGCTCGGCATCTGCACTAACGCCACCCAGACGACCGATGAGCAGATCGAACAGCTCGCCCAGCTCGGCAACATCCACATCAACGTCAGCTTCGACGGCTTCCGGCCCGAGAGTCACGGCAAGTTCCGGGGCAACCAAGCCTCGTTCGCCACAACCGTTGCCACCACTCGTAAATTCGCAGAAGCGGGCCTGCTGCAAGGGCTGCTGTCGACGCCAAACGCGCTGACGGAGGTTGACGAGTTCGTGGCGCTGTGCGAGTTCGCCGTGGAAGTCGGGGCCGAGTACGTGCTGATGAACCCACTCAGCTCGTTCGGGCGCGGCGTCAAGAGCCAAAGCCGGCTGGCGGCCGACGATGACAAGATGCGCGCCATCCAGGCCGTCACCGAGCGATTCCGCGAGCGCGGGCTGGACCTGACGCACATCCGCTTCCCCAACGATGACAAGCCTTTGGGCGGCTGCGATATCGGTAAGCTCATCTACGTCTTCGCCGATGGTCAGCTCGCCGTGTGCCCGTACATCGTGTTCGCGGCTCGTACACCGCAGTCCAAGCACAGCGATACCGAGTTCCTGGTCGGCAAAATCTTCGAGCACGAAGTTGGCCCGGCGCTTGACAGCTACGATTTTCACAGCCGCTATGCCGTTGGCAGCAACGATAAATGCGGTGCCTGCGGCATGAATAGCCAGTGCGGCAAGGGATGTCCGGCGGCCATCATCTCGCGCGGCGGGGTCATTGGCGACGTGGACAGCGAGCAGTGCCAGGTGCCGGACGAGCTGCCGCTGCTCCAGATCGGTCGGCGAGTGGCGTGAACGGCCTGTTCATCGCCGTGGAAGGCCCGAACGGGGTCGGCAAGACCACGATTGCCGGCCTGCTGGCAACGCGCCTCCGCGAGCGTCAGGAGGCGCCGGTACATCTGACCACCGAACCGTCCAACACACCGTTGGGACGGCTGCTGCGGTCGTCCGAAGCCGTGCTGACCGGTCGCGCCCTGGCGCTGGCGGTCGCGGCTGACCGCTACGCCCATCTGGACTCGGAGGTTGTGCCGCTGGTCGACGCCGGCACACACGTCGTCAGTGACCGCTACGTCCAATCCTCCCTTGTGCTGCAACGGGTTGACGGGCTGTCGCTGGCGGAGATCTGGCGCTACAACGCCTACGTGCTGCCGCCTACGGTGACGTTCTACCTCGAAGATGAGCCAGAGGTGATCCGTGAACGGCTGGCCTCGCGCGGCGAGTTGTCCCGGCTGGAGCTGACCGGTTCACCGCTACGCGAGCTGACCCTCTACGACGAAGCCCTGGGTTTCCTGCGCCGGCATGATTGGGAGCAGGTCAAGATCGACTGTCGCGGCCAGACACCCGAGCAGATCGTCGCCCGTATCCTCAAACACCTTGACAAGTACGCCGAGTAGATCAAAGTAAGAGGATCATGCTGTCGATCTTGACTGTGAACATCGGAGCAGCCTCGCGCGAACGGGCCGAGGTCATGCTGGGCTGGTTGGCCAGTCGGACTGAAGACGTCTTCATCCTGACCGAGACCAGCTCAGGCGCGGGCACGACCTACCTGCTTGAGCGCTTCCGCCAGGCTGGCTTCGCGGTGGTGCATACGCCGGACGGCAACGGTGATCGAGGCACGGCCATCGTGAGCCGCGTGCGGCTCGCCGAGCCACTGTCCAAGCCCTTCGCTGCCGTGACGATCCCTGGCCGGGTGGCAGCCGCGGTGCTCGCCACCACACCGGCCGTTGCCGTGCTCGGCGTGTACGTGCCCTCACGGGATCGCAGTATCGACAAGACCGAGAAGAAACAGACCTTCGTCACCTCGCTCCTCACGGCGCTTGACGACCTGCCCGACGAGCTGCGCGGTCGGCTGGCAATCGGCGGGGACTACAACGTCATTGCCCGCACACACCGGCCGCTGCACCCCGGCTTCCTGCCGTTCGAGTTCGGGATGCTCGAAGCCTTGGAGACACATGGCTTCGTAGACGCGCACGAGCGCTGTTCACCGGGCGAGCAGCCATATAGCTGGATCGGGCGCACGGGCGACGGCTACCGCTACGACTACTTCCACGTCGGACCGGAGCTGGCCGAGCGGATCACGGACTGTACGTACCTACACGAGACGCGGGAACAACGGCTGACCGATCACGCGGCCGTGTCGCTCCACCTGGCCGTTGACGCCGTCGACCGGCTGGAGACCAGCGATCCGACCGCAAACGACGTGCTGAGCCTGTTCTAAACGCCTGCCAGCACAGCCCGTATCAGCGAGTCGTACGTCTCGGTTGTGCGCTCCAGCTCAACGCCCAGCGAGCGCGCGAAGGCGTCCAGCTCAGCTTGCACGGCTTCCCCGGACTGTCCCGGCCCGATGACCTTCTCGATCTCCAGGAAGGCGCCTGCTTGCTCGACTTCGTCCAGGCACAGCGACAGTTCGCCGAGCTGCGCCGTGCGACGGGTCTTCACGATCCTGACTGTGGGGTAGAAGCCCATGTGCAAGATCGCTTCGTGCATCTGGTCGCGGTCGGCGACCTCGGTCTCAAACTCCAGGCAGGCCAACTCGTTGTCCGTGGGCCGCTTGAGCGTGAACAAATGGCGGTTGTCCTGCGTACGAAGCCGGGCGAACGAGACGCCCAGCTTGCTCATGCCGTACCGCCAGCCGTCCTCCGCGTACGCCTGGTCGTCCTGGTGGACGGGTGGTGACAGCACCAAGCCTCGAACGCGCAGCACTGAGTCAAGCTCGGCCAGGTCGTAGACGCGGTACTTGACCTCGATTTCCCTGGCTTGGCTCATGCTGCGACTCCCGGTGCGCTCGGCCGACGACCGGCTGAGGGTAGCTGCCGGGACGGCGGCAGGCCCTTAGGCGCGCGGGACGCGGCGTCTACGGGCGATGCCGCAACATGTGGACGAGCGGAACGATTGACAGACGCCGCCTACGCGGTTGGTATTTCGCCAGCGGCTCGCTGCGCTTCGTTCTTGAAGTAGCGTCCAACTCCTTCTAGCCCAGCTTGGTGATGGGCTTCTCTATTCTTGAGCAAGGAACGTCTTAAGCTGGGCAGACTCCGGCCAGGTCGAGATAGTCGTCGAGATGTCGGTCGATGGTGCGTAGGGCCTGACGCAACGGCAGCGGGGCTGGTGGCGCGTCGGCGGCCATGAGCGGGCGGAGCAGCCGGTTGTGGAGGTTGGTGTGGAACACCGCGAAGCGTTGGCCGGCGGGGGTGAGGTGGTAGGCATTGCGGCCGGGGAGGCGTTCGATTAGGCCTTCGTGCGTAGCCGGGTTAGGTCGTAGCTGGCCTGGGAGGTGCTGTACGTGCCACCGCCGAGCAGGGCGGGCATCTGGGCGCGAAGGCTGCGGTTGGTAATGCCGACAGCGGCGGTGAGGGTGTGGGCGAGGGCGCCGGCCAGGGCCTGGACCCGAGGGTCGCCGAACCGTAGGGCCGGGGCCCTCCGCCCGTCCTCGACGGACGGGTGCGCGATCCGCTCAACGGCTGGGCTCGCAAGGACAGCGCCCTGGCCGAGGCGTTCAGCTTCCACGATCCGGTGGTTGATCGCAGGTGCCTTGGCCGATAGTTCGTCGAAGTGTTCCAGGCGGCGGAGCACGCCGCGGTCGGTGGTGTCGTTGACGACGGTTTCGATGCGCATGGCCCGGCCGTCTTTGAGGTACTGCTTGGCCCGGGAGTGCTTGTAGCAGATGTTGACGGTCACGCCCTGGTTGGCGCGGTCGATGGTGGTCTTGAACGTGTCCGGGACGGGCCGGCGGGCCCGCTTCGACCGCTTCGTCGACCGTCGTTGCCGAGGGATCCTCCGCCCAAAGATGATTTCGATGTTGTCGGGGCGGCCGAGGTCGAGGTTGTCGGCGATGAGGGTTTCGAAGAACGTTCGGGCGTGGCGGGGCGCGGTGAACACGATCGTGCGGGAGAGCTCGACCTGCCGCATCGACAGGTCCCACCAGTAGCCGGCGGCCCGGTCCGCGGCCGTCAGCGGCAGCGCCAGCCGCGCCCACCAGCGTTCGCAGAACACCCGGATGGGTCCGGGGCCGAACCGGTCAC
>DASPXJ010000073.1:0-16067 GCA_035637355.1 Gemmatimonadales bacterium | reverse complement strand
GCCTGTGTTCAAGCTGATGAGCACCTCCGGCGAGCAGTCGATCGATCTCCAGCTCGGGCGCAAACTGGTGGTGGGTCGGGCGGTCACCAGCGACGTGCCGATCTACGATCCGACCATCTCGCGCCGTCACGCCGAAATCGTCCTCACCGAAAACGGTGTGCGCGTCACCGACCTCGGCTCCTCGAACGGCACGTTCCTGAACGGGGCGAAGATCACCGAGGCGGAGGCGGGCGCCAACGACGTCGTGACCTTCGGCAAGGTCGCGTTCCGCGTCAGAGAGGTGACGGCGCCGGTCTCCCGCCCGCAGGTCGTCGCCCCGCCGGATTTCACGAGCCCCAAGCCGAGTAGCGCCAAGAGCGGAGTCGTGGGCGGGACGATCGTCCGGCAGCTGCCCGTGAGCGCGTCCGGTGGCGTGCCAGCGATCGTCATCGACCAGCCGCAGGGCGGATCGTCCCATCTCAAGGTCAAGGCCGACAATCAGGAGGAGCGGCGCGAGAAGAAGCTGTCGCTGCTGCTCGAGATCTCCAAGGAGCTGTCGAAGCAGCAGGAGCTGGACCGCCTGCTCGACAAAGTGGTGGACTTCACCTTCCAGATCATGAACGTGGACCGCGTGTCGATCTTGCTGCTCGACGGCAAATCCAACGAGCTGATTCCCCGCATCTCCAAGAGCCGCACGGGCGACGCGAGCGCCGCGAAGCACGTGCCGCAATCGATCGCGCGCAAGGCGGTCGAGGAGCGGGTCGCGATTCTGTCCGACAACGCCGCCGCCGACGAGCGGTTCAAGGGCAAGTCGATCCTCATCCAGAGCGTGCGCAGCGCCATGTGCACGCCGCTCATGGGCTCGGATTCGAAGGTGCTCGGCATTCTCTACGTCGATAATCTCACGGCGACGCATTCGTTCGCGGACGAGGATCTCGAGTTCTTGATCGCGTTCGGCGGATTGACGGCGGTCGCCATCGAAAACTCACAACTCTCCGAGCGGATTCGCCGCGAGGCGCTCGTGCTTTCGAATTTCCAGCGCTATTTCTCGCCCAACGTGGCCGCGGACATCGCGCAAAAGGGCGAAGAGGTGCAGCTCAAGGGCGAGAAACGACCTGTAGTCATCTTCTTCTCGGACATTCGTGGCTTCACCCCGATGTCCGAGACCATGAACCCCGACGAGATCGCCGGCCTGCTCACCGATTATTTCACCGAGATGGTGGACATCGTGTTCGAGCACTCGGGCACGCTCGACAAGTTCATGGGCGACGCGATCATGGCGCTGTGGGGCGCGCCGATCGCGCATGCCGACGACGCCGACCGCGCCATGCAATGCGCGCTCGACCAGATCGAGACACTCGAAAAGATGAACGCCAAGTGGGCCGAGTCCGGCCGCGAGCCGCTCGCGATCGGGATCGGCATCAATTTCGGCGAAGTGTTTGCGGGCAACATCGGTTCCAACCGGCGACTCGAGTACACCGTCATCGGCGACGCGGTCAACACCGCGAGCCGACTCTGCTCCTCCGCCGGGCTCAATGAGATTCTGATTTCGGAGCCGTTCTACAAGGCGCTCAAGAAGCCGCCCAAAGTGGAGGCCTTGGAGCCGATTCAGGTGAAGGGCAAAGCAAAGAAGGTGCCGGTCTATCGCGTGAAGCGGTAATCAGCGCGCGACGCGCGCCTTCAGCTCGGCGACCGTGTCCACCCAACCGTTGCTATCTTCCCCGCCCTCCGTCCACAAATTCAGCAGCTCGGATGGCTCGACGACAATCCGCTCGAGCGCCGCGACGGCCTTGGCGACGAGTGCAGGTGGGGGCGTTTGCGGGTGCGATCGCACCCAGTTGTCCGTCGCTTCGGAGTAGGAGTTCTCGATTCCCCAGTTGCCCTTGAGCCGCGCAATCACTTCAGCGGCGGCGACCGCGCATTCCGCTTCGTCTGCGGGCACTGATTCCTTACCGTAGCGCAGGACGCCATCGAGCGTCTTCTCGACGTAGCCGAGGTCCTTCGCTTCCTCGAGACCGTACGACCAATCGCACGCAGTGTCGTTGCCGAAACTGTCGACGTCCCAGGTACCCATGTGTCACCTCAGCGCGAGATATTGATTGCCAGGACTCGTCCCTTCAGATCATGCAGCGCCGCACGCCAGCGCTTCACCTCGCCGCGGTCGGTCCAGATTTCAAGCAGGCCTGAGGGAGGCGTTACGATCCGATCCAACGACTGGACAGCTCGCTCAATCAGCCAGCCGAGCGGTTCCACAGAGTGCGTCGCGAGCCAAGTCGTCACAGCTTCCGGGTAATTGATCCCCTGTCCCGCGCGTCCCGCGAGGAGCGCGAGTAACTCCACGGCAGCTATCTCATACTGGGCCATCAGGGCCGGGACGTCCTTGGGCGGGGGGAACGCGAGCGCGGTACCAATGGTGTTTCCGAGCCAGCTCACAGGGTTCCGTTGCCCGAGAGTCTCGAACCAGATTTGAGACGCGGCATTATCGAACGCACCGACATCCCTCGTCGAGCGCGCGATCAGCGCGTGCTGGATGTCGCCGCACGTGTGTGTGTAATGCTTCCGATTGGTGAACAACACGCGAGTCAGGGCCGGTAACTCCAGAAGGACTGCCAGATCCCCATCCTCGATCTTGGTTCCTTGCGAGGGATAGAAGGTTTCCAACTTGTCGAGTCCACGCAGGAAGGCCAACGACGGTACCGGCCCGACATTGTCAAGCTGGAGAAGCTTGAGCCGTTTGAGCCGTGACAGGCCAGTGAGCGGTGCGATCGACTGCAGGCGCCCGAGCATGTGGATGTAAATGTCCTCGATCGCCTGCAGGTCCTCGATTCCGTCGAGACTGGCTAGTGGCACCTGTACGAGAGCGAGCCGGCGCAATCCCCGCAGCTCATTCATGCCGGCGAGCGATTTGAGCGGCGCTTCGCCGACATTCACCTCCGTGAGCTGATCGAGGCCGGCGAGCGGCATCAAATCGCGCAGTCCACAGTTCGTGAGGTAGAGTGTCCGGAGAGAGCGGCAGCTCCGCACGTTCCCGAACTGCGGAGCGTCGGCCGAGGCGCCGAGCGTCCTCAGCGCCGTGAGCCGCGAGAAATCGATCTGATCGAGCCCGTGGGTGAGCGTGAGGTAATTGAGCTGGTGGAGCTGCGCGAGCGCGGAAAGATCTGGAACGTCCGTTGGGTCGTGGACTTCCCAAAAGATTCTCTCGAGTTGGTGCGCGAAGGGGCCCAAGGCTTCGACGGTGGGTTGTTTCCAACCATGGACCCGCAGCTTGGTGATGTGTTGCTGTTGGAGAACCTGCGCGGCCGCCGGAGACCAGAACTTGACGGTCGCCTCACCATTGAAGACGTGGCCCCAGTCCTCACTCATGTCCTAAAGCGGTAAGGCCGCCCGAACTTCGCGAGCAGGTCCAGCGCCAGCCGCAGCGGCAGCCCCATCACTCCGAAGAAATCTCCTTCCACGCGCTCGATCAGCGGCGCACCCAGGCCCTGAATCGCATAGGCGCCGGCCTTGTCGAGCGGCTCCCCGGTGGCGACGTATTCCTCGAGTACTCCTCGCGTGTTGGGCCGGAACGTCACGCGCGATACATCGAGCGCCTGCTCCAGCCGTCCGTTCTCGGCGACCGCGATCGCCGTCAGAACCTCGTGGGTTTTGCCCTGGAGCTGCTCCAACATCTCTACCGCGTGGGCCGGGGACGTTGGTTTCTCGAAGATCTTGCCGTGGAGCACGACCGTCGTGTCCGCGGCGAGGATAACCTCTCCGGGAGCGCGGTGCACGACCGCCAGCGCTTTGGCGCGCGACAGGCGCGTGACGTAGGCGTCAGGTTTCTCGCCGGGCAGGACGTGCTCGTCCACGTCCGGCGGGATGACGCGGAAGGGAATGCGCAACATTTCGAGGAGCTGCTTGCGGCGGGGCGAGCCGGAGGCGAGAACGATGGGGCGGTCGGCGGGACGCTCAGGCATGGGGGGATAAGCTAAGCCTGGCGCGAGCCTTTAACAGCCGGGTCTGTTATCAAAGGTTAGGACCGTATCTTTTGATAGCGCGACACCACTTACCGGGGGCGGCATGACTCGTTCGGGCGGTAAGCAGCTTCTCCAAAAACTCTCCGCTGCCGCGGCTCCATTCGTAGTCCGTGCCGAACGGAATCCAGACTCCCTGATGCCCGATCTCGTGTTCAACGACTCTGAGTGTCGAGAACTCGCTCGACTGCGTTGGTTCGATGGCATTCATGATCAACCATACTTCCGAACTATCATTCCGGTCGAAGTCTCCGAGTCCGAGCAGCGCGCCGTGGAGCAGCGCATCACGACGCATGTAGCCCCCGTAATCCTCGACCACTTCTCCTATGCAGCCTGGATGGCGCTCGCCGACGCCTGAGTTCCGCCTGCACCCTTGTCAGCAGTGCCTGTTATGCTCCATCCTCTGATGATGACGTCGTTGCCATACTCCGAAGCCGACACGCGCCAGCAGCTCATCGACGCGCGTCTGCGGCTCGCGGGTTGGGACCTCGTGGACCCCTCCCAAGTGATCCGTGAGCTGGACATCCACCTGGATGGGGCGACGGCCGCCGTTCGGCGCGAGCGCGGGACGGAATACGCGGGCCATCGTTTCGCCGATTACGCCCTGATGCTCCGTGGCACCCCCGCCGCGGTGGTCGAAGCCAAGAAGACGAGCCGCGACGCGCAACTCGGCCAAGAGCAGGCCAAGCAGTATGCCGAGCAGCTGCAGCGCCTTCATCGCGGCCCGCTGCCCTTCATTCTGTATACCAACGGACATGACATCTTTTTCTGGGACTCGGAGCGCTCGTCGCCGGCGCGTGTCATGGGGTTTCCGTCGCGCCTGGACCTGGAGTGGTTTTCGCAGCGCCGAGAGACCCGTCGTGCGCTGTCCGTTGAGCTCATCCATGCGGCGATCGCGGGCCGCGACTACCAGATCGAGGCCGTTCGGACGCTGCTCGATGCGATCGAGCACGGAGGGCGCCGGTTTCTGATGGTGATGGCGACGGGCACGGGAAAGACCCGCGTCGCCGTCGCGTTGGCTGATGCATTAATGCGGGCCCACTGGGTCAAGCGCGTGCTCTTCCTGGTGGATCGGCTGGCCCTTCAAGAGCAGGCGCTCGGCGCCTTCAAGGAGCACTTGCCGTCCGCGCCGCGCTGGCCGGAAGAAGGAGAAACGGTCTTCGATCGGAATCGCCGGATCTACGTCACGACGTATCCGACGATGGTGAACCTGATCCACGCCGGGACCACGCCGTCGACCTGGATCTCGCCGTTCTTCTTCGATTTGATCGTTGCCGATGAAAGCCACCGCAGCATCTACAACACGTACAAGCAGGTCGTCAGCTATTTCCACGGCCTTACGCTCGGTCTCACGGCGACGCCGCGCGACCAGATCGACCACGACACGTTCGCGTTGTTCGATTGCCAGCAGGGTGACCCGACGTTTGCCTACACATTCGACGAAGCGATCAACCACGAGCCGCCGTATCTGTGCAATTACGAAGTCCTCAACGTACGGACCAAGTTTCAGGTGCAAGGGATTCGTGGCCCGAACCTCGCCGAGCCCGAGCGCGAGCAGCTCTCGATCGAGGGTCTCGATCCCGACACGATCGATTTCGAAGGCACCGATCTCGAGCTGAAGGTCACGAACAGCGGCACCAACGCGCTGATCGTGCGGGAGTTCATGGAGGAGTGCATCAAGGACCCCTCGGGCACGCTGCCAGGCAAGTCCATCATCTTCGCGGTCTCGGTGAAACACGCCCGCCGGCTGCAGGACCTCTTCGACCAGATGTATCCGGAGCACCGCGGCACGCTGGCGCGCGTCATCGTCTCCGACGACTCACGGGCGCACGGCAAAGGCGGCCTGCTCGACCAGTTCAAGACGCGCGACATGCCGCGCGTCGCGATCTCCGTGGACATGCTGGACACGGGCGTGGATATCCGCGAAGTGGTGAATCTTGTATTTGCCAAGCCGGTCTATTCGTACGTGAAGTTCTGGCAGATGATCGGCCGCGGCACGCGCGTGCTCGAGACCGATCCCCGGGTGCGCAAGCCGTGGTGCCCAGAAAAAGACAAGTTCCTCATCATCGATTGCTGGGGGAATTTCGAGTACTTCGAGATGCGCCCGCGCGGCCGAGAGCCCGGCGAGCAGGTGCCGATGCCGGTCCGCTTGTTCCGCGCCAGACTCGGCAAGCTGGAGGTCGCGCTCGCGAGAAATGCCGAGACGGTCGTGGACCAGGTGAAACGCGAGTTGCACGCCGACCTAGCGGCCCTACCGCAGAACAACGTGGTGGTGCTCGAGAACCAGGCGCATCTGGCAGTAGTCCGAAACGATGCGTTCTGGACGCACCTACGTCCAGACGACATCCGGTTTCTCCGTGGGACCATCGCACCGCTGCTCCGTGCGAAGTCCGACGCCGACTTCAAGGCCTTGCGGTTCGAAACTGATGTCGTGGAGCTGAGCGCCGCGTTGCTCGCGGGGAATCGCGAGAGCGCGCAAGCGCTGCGTGAATCCGTTGTCGAACAGGTGTCAGAGCTACCGCTCGGCGTGAATCTTGTCGTTGCTCACCGCGAGTTGATCGACGCGGTACAGGGCGAGGCGTGGTGGACCAGCGTGGACGACGCAAAGCTAGCCGATCTCGTCGTACGGCTCGGACCGTTGATGCACTTCCGGCAGCAGCGGGCCGAGCCGATCCTGGCGCTGAACCTGGCGGACCTGACCGCCGTGCGTGAGCGCATCGTCGTGGGTCCCGATGGTCGCGATCTGCCGATCGCCGCGTACAGGGAGCGGGTGGAGCAGGCGGTCCAGGCACTGGTCGCGGAAAACCCGGTGCTGCAGCGGCTGCAGGCGGGCGAGCCGGTCTCGGAATCAGACCTGCGGGACCTCGCCGAGCTGCTGCGCCGCCAGGATCCCGAGATCGACGAGGAGCGGCTGCGCACAGCATACGATGTGCGCTCGGCGAGCTTCGTACAGCTCATCCGGCACGTACTGGGCGTGGCGCCGCTCGAGCGCTGGTCCACCGTCGTTACCCGGGAATTCGAGCGCTTCATCGCGGCCCACACGGCCTACACGGCGCTGCAGATCCGTTTCCTCCAGACGCTGCGCACGTTCATTCTTCAGCGGCGCCGGGTGGAGCGGCGGGATCTGGTGGAGGCGCCGTTTACCCAGTTGCACCCCCAGGGGATTCGGGGCGTCTTCCCACCTGCGGAGATAGACAGCATCCTCGGCCTCACCCATCAGTTGGTAGCGTGAGAAACGTGGTAATGAGTTGACAGAAATGTGGTAATAAGTATATGTTATTACCACGTTTCGTCTATCGTTACGCCTCTTTTGAGGGTGTCCGTGGCCTCGTTCGACCCTGCCTTCCTCGACCAACCCCGTTTCACCGCGCAGCACGGCGCTTTGCTCCGGGCTCTGGGCCAGTTCCGGGGGCGGGAGGACTTGTTCCGCAAGCAGGCCCCGGACGTTCTGGCCACGCTGCGCGAGGCCGCCGTGATCGAGTCGGCGGAGTCGTCGAACCGTCTCGAGGGCGTCACGGCGCCGCGGGAGCGCATCGAGGCGCTGGTCCTCAAACCGACGGCCCCCCGAGATCGCTCCGAGGAGGAGATCGCCGGTTACCGTGATGCGCTCAATCTCATTCACGAATCCGCGCCTCACATGACCTTCTCCTCCAACGTCATCCTCCAGCTCCACGGCATGCTTTACCGCTACCATCCCGGCCTCGGTGGCAGGTGGAAGATGGCGCCGAACGAGATCGTCGAGCGCAACGCCGACGGGAGCGTCCGCCGTGTCCGCTTCGTTCCGGTCTCGCCGGTCGGGACTCCCGGCGCGATGGACCAACTCGTCGCGGGGTACGCGCGCGCGGTGGACGAGCAGCGGGAGCGTCTGGTGCTCGTTCCGCTCGCGATACTGGACTTCTTGTGCATCCACCCGTTCGCGGACGGGAACGGCCGCATGGCGCGGCTGCTCACGTTGCTCCTCCTGTACCATGCGAGCTACGAGGTGGGGCGCTACATCAGCCTCGAGCGGATCGTGGAGGGGTCGAAGGAGACGTATTACGACGCGCTCGAAGCGAGCTCACAGCGGTGGCATGAGGGGGCGCACGATCCGCTGCCCTGGATGAGTTACCTGTGGGGTGTGCTGGTGCGCGCGTACCGGGAGTTCGAGGACCGGGTGGGGGCGATTCGCGCCGGGCGGGGAGCCAAGACCGATCTGATCGAGCAGGCGGTAGGGCGTCGCACGCGTCCATTCGCGATCACGGACATCGAGGCCGAGTGTCCGGGCGTCAGCCGGGACATGGTGCGGCACGTGTTGCAGCGGCTTCGGGACGACGGGAAGCTGGCTATCGAGGGAGCGGGCCGAGGCGCGAAGTGGGTTCCCGTACTGTCGCGAGGGTGACGCTATGCTGACACCAGTTATTGGCTCGAAAGTCGACCAACTCTGGAACCGCTTCTGGTCGGGCGGCATCGCCAACCCGCTGACCGCCATCGAGCAAATCAGCTACTTGCTGTTCATGCGGCGGCTCGACGCGCTGGATGAAAAGCGTCGCGGCGATGCCGAGTTCCTGAAGCAGAAGGCCACGTCGTTGTTCGATGGAAAGTACGAGACACGCCGCGGCGAGAAACGGCCCCGCAAGGAGCTGCGCTGGTCTGAGTTCCGCCATCTGCCGCCCGAAGAGATGCTGGACCATGTGCGCGACAACGTCTTTCCGTTCATCAAGACGCTCGAGAACGGCGGTCAGGTGTTCAGCCGCTACATGCAGGACGCCGTGTTCATCATCCCCAAGGCGTCGTTACTCGTCGAGGCGGTCGGGATCATCGACGAGATCTACGCCGAGCTCGAGCGCGAGCGGCAGCAGGCGGGGCAGACGTTTCAGGACGTGCAGGGCGATCTGTACGAGTACCTGCTCTCCGAGATCGCCACGGCGGGGAAGAACGGCCAGTTCCGCACGCCGCGCCACATCATTCAGATGATCGTGTCGCTCGTGGACCCGAAGCTCGGCGAAGAAATCTGCGATCCGGCGTGCGGCACGGGCGGTTTCCTGCTCGGCGCTTACCAGCACATCCTCACCCAGTTCACCAGTGCCGAGCAGCGCTTTGTCGGTGAGGACGGCATCGAGCGTGGACTCGCGGGCGACCGCCTCACCGATCCGCGCCAGTGGGCCGCGCTCAAAGAGAAGACATTCCACGGCTACGACTTCGACACCACGATGGTGCGGATCGGGCTGATGAACCTGCTGCTGCATGGCATCGACCAGCCGCAGCTAGCCTACATGGACACGCTGTCGAAGCGGTTCACGGAGACCGACCGCTACGATGTGGTGCTAGCCAATCCGCCCTTCAAGGGAAGCATTGACAAGGGCGACATCAACGAGGAGTTGCGGCTCAAGACGACGAAGACCGAGCTGCTGTTCGTGAACCGGATCATGAACCTGCTGCGTGTGGGTGGTCGAGCGGGGGTGATCGTACCGGACGGTGTGTTGTTCGGGTCGAGCAACGCGCACAAGGACCTGCGCAAGATACTGATCGAGGAGTGTGAGCTACAGGGCATCGTGAAGATGCCCGCCGGCGTGTTCAAGCCATATGCGGGCGTGAGCACGGCGGTGCTGGTCTTCGTGAAGGGTGGGCGCACCGAGCACGTCTGGTACTACGACATACAGGCGGACGGCTGGTCGCTCGATGACAAGCGGGAGAAGGTGGCCGAGAACGACATTCCGGACGTGATCGCGCGGTGGCGGGCGCGGGATCCGAAGCAGGATACGGATCGGACGGCAAAGGCGTTCTTTGTGCCCGTGGAGGAGATTCGGGAAAACAAGCACGACCTTTCCATCAATCGCTACAAAGAGGTTGCGTACACTGAATCTCCGCACGAGCCGCCCGGCGCGATCATCGCAAAACTGCGCACCTTAGAGGCCGAGATCGCGAGTGATCTCACCGACCTTGAGAGACTACTCAAGTGAGGTCCAACGTAGCTTGGCCGCGACGCGCTCTCGGGGAGATCGCTGATCTACAGATCGGTCGCACTCCTCCTCGTGCGGAACCGAAGTATTGGGGGCCAGGCCATCCGTGGCTGTCGATTGCGGATATGAATCAAGGCCGAGACCTCACGGCGACCAAAGAGACCATCACAGATGCGGCTGTCAGAGAGTGTAACTGTCGCTCGATACCCGCCGGAACCGTGGTGATGAGCTTCAAACTCAGTATCGGCAAAGTTGGGGTCACGACTCACGACATGTTCACGAACGAGGCGATCGCCGCTGTTCGGATCAAGCGCCCCAATGAGTTCAATACTGGATATCTGTATCATGCGCTTAGGAGTCTCGACTTCGATGGCATTGGCGAGACGGCCGTCAAGGGTGTAACGCTCAACTTGGGATCCTTAACTAGTCTCAAGATTCCCGCGCCACCCTACGACGTGCAGCAACGAATTGCCCAGGTGCTGGACAAGGCAGATGCGATTCGGCGGAGGCGGCGCGAGAGTCTGCGCCTGCTCGATGAGTTCTTGCGCTCGGCGTTTCTGGAGATGTTTGGGGATCCGGTGAGGAATGAGAAGGGGTGGAACGTCAAGCCACTAGGCGAACTTGCGGATTTCGTCGGAGGCGGTACACCCAGCCGCGCCGTAAGCGCCTATTTCACAGGACAGGTCTGCTGGGCGACTGCAAAGGACATCCAGAGCGAAAACGTAATCGACACTCAGGAGCACATCACAAGCGAAGCAATTCAAAACAGCGCAACGAAGGTAGTTCGACCGGGGACCATCCTGATCGTCGTAAAGAGCAAGGTTCTAATGCATCGCCTCCCAGTCGCCATCGCTCAGGTGCCCACGTGCTTTGGCCAGGACTTGAAAGGGATTGTCCTCCGGAGTGGCCTCTCGCCTACGTACGTTGCGAGACATCTGCGCCTTGGTCAGAGCTGGTTCCTTAATCGGGCTAGAGGTGCGAACACCGAGGGTTTGACGCTGGATCATCTTCGGCGGTTCCCTGTGATGTTACCGCCAAGCGATCTCATCGAGCGCTACGATCAGGTTGAGCGGAAGTACCGAGAGACGAACAAAGCGTTTGCCACGCACATCGAGCACAGCGATGCACTCTTCGACTCGCTGGCGCAGCGGGCGTTTCGGGGGGAGTTGTGATCCCGAGCGAAGGTCAAGTCTCTTTGGAAACGGCGGCCAAGCTTATCGCATCGGCGCCAAGCGTGCTTGGCATTAGCGACGCCTCTGAGGTTCGGTCGGTTCTGGTACACGTGAATGGCAGGTGGTTTAACCACTGCACCGTCTTTCGCGTAGGTACCGGCCGTAGCACGCTTACTGAGCCAGTTGATATTGTCGCGGGGCCTGTCCGACTTGTTGCGGCAACGTTCTCTGCGGAAACCATTACTTCGGCAGAGATTCTCCGCGACGCGCTCTCGACGTGGGGGATCGCGCTTCCTGCCGACGTGATTCGTATGCTGAATGAACACCGGTTCGGACCTGGGGTGGTGCCGAAGCCTTGGGACTTCCAAGAAACGGCGAACATCAACCATCACGCGAGTCGAACCCCCTGGGGCGAGTATCCCTGCTGGGTGATCGATGTCTATGACAAGATCTCCGAGAACCGGAGTTTGGCGGGTCCTCGGGGACCGTTCAAGAACTTTGACGAGAATTTTTACGCAGAGAACCTCGGAGCGGCGGTTCAGCAGTGGGTGGAGGACCCATTTGGTCGCGACAGCAGTGCGGTTCAAGATTCCTATCGCATTGTCCTCCCTGACCATCGAGGCGTCGTCAGGGACTTGCAGCGTCGAAGCAATGAATTGGTGGTCACCGTCGAGCAATCAAGGCCGAACACGCTGACATGCGGTCTCACGGTGCGAGATCACCGTGGCGTTCAATCGCGCCTCCAAGCACCAGTGAAGGCCGGGCATGCGGCCCTGGCCCTGCCTCCACTCACTCGAAGCGTTGAACTCTATCTGTTCGACGAGTCGGAGTCCTGGTGCGACTCTTACACGGAGTCCGAAGGTTATAGGTCGTGGGGGCGCGCAATAGCCGTCATGAGCGACGGTGATCCGAGCGAGGTTGAACGGGCGGAAACAGAATTCTCATCGACCGCACTTCCGTTGATGGACCTGCTACTTCCCCCCCGTTACGCAGGCCCTCGGCAGAGCCTGGCGAAAGCACTCGAGTACAGCACGGGCACCAAACCGGATCTCCCCAATGCAGCCAAAGAAGCGATCTGCGCCGTGGAAGGCATGGCGCGGGTTGTCACGGGACTTCGCACTGCTACTCTGGGCGCGATCCTCAAGCATCTCAAGAAAGCAGGCGGTCTCGATCCCTCTATCGCTAAGTCGCTCGAAGCCCTATGGGGATACGCCAGCAATTCGCCAGGCGTTCGCCATGGTGGGATTACAGCGGCTACGATTTCGGAGGATGAGGCAAGGCTCGTCGTGGACATGTCCGCCGCTGCAGTTCGATATCTACTGGCGCTGGATGCGGGAGATACTTCCTAGCGGGTGTCTACCGTTCTAGCACCAGCGTCACCGGCCCGTCGTTGACCAGCTCGACGTCCATCATCGCGCCGAACTCCCCCGTCTCGACAGGGATGTTGCTCCGTGCTCCGTGCTCCCTCAGGAGCGCGACAAATCTCTGATACAGAGGAATCGCTGTCTCGGGTGGAGCGGCGCCGATGAAACTGGGTCGTCGCCCTTTGCTGGCATCACCATAGAGCGTGAATTGAGAAACGACGAGCACCCCGCCGTGCGCCTCGGCGAGGTCACGATTCATCTTCCCTGCGTCATCTCCAAACACGCGCAGGCCGAGGATCTTGTCGGCCATCCAGGCGAGCGACGCGTCGCTGTCCGACGGTGCGAAACCGGCGAGCACGAGAAAGCCGGGCCCGATCTTTCCGGTAACCCGGCCTTCCACTCGAACCTCGGCGCGCTGGACCCGCTGGAGGACGACTCTCACTCGACGGTCACGCTCTTCGCCAAATTGCGCGGCTGATCCACGTTGCACCCTCTGCGAACGGCGATGTAGTACGCCAGCAATTGCAGCGGCACCACGCTCAGCACGGGCGTGAGCAGGTCCAGCGTCTCCGGAATCTCGATCCGGTAGTCCGCCAGCTGGTCGAGCGCCGTGTCGCCTTCGGTTACGATCGCGATGACGCGGCCGCCGCGCGCCTTCACCTCTTCGATGTTGCTGATCACCTTCTGGTGCACGCCGTCCTTGGGCGCGATGAAGATGACCGGCATCAGATCGTCGATCAAGGCGATGGGGCCGTGCTTCATCTCGGCCGCGGGATACCCCTCGGCGTGGATGTAGGAGATTTCCTTGAGCTTGAGGGCCCCTTCGAGCGCCACGGGGAAGTTGTAGCCGCGCCCCAGGTACAGCACGTTCTGCGCGCGCACCAGCCGGTCCGCCAGTTCCTCGATCTGCGGCGCTTTCGTGAGCACCTTGCTCACCAGCTCCGGCAGCTTCGCGAGCGCGCGCACGACTTCCCGCCCCTGCAGGATCGAGAGGGCGCGTAACCGGCCCATCTTCAGCGTCAGCAGCGCGAGCGCGGCGATCTGGCTCGAGAACGCCTTGGTGCTCGCCACGCCGATCTCCGGCCCGGCGTGCAGATAGATGCCGCCGTCCACTTCGCGCGCGATCGTGCTGCCCACGACGTTGACCAGGCCGAGCGTGCGCGCGCCGCGCCGCTTGGCTTCGCGCAATGCGGCCAGCGTATCCGCCGTCTCGCCCGACTGCGAAATGCCGATGACCAGCGTGCGTTCATCCACGATGGGGTTACGGTAGCGGAACTCCGACGCGTACTCGACTTCGGTCGGAATCCGCGCCAGCTCCTCCATCATGTATTCGCCGATCAGGCTCGAATGCCACGAGGTCCCGCAGGCGGTGATCACGATGCGTTGCACTTTGAGCAGCTCTTCATCGCTGATGTTCAGGCCACCGAAGCGCACCGTGCCCTCTTCCTCGAGCAGCCGGCCGCGCAGCGTATCCCGCACGCTCTCCGGCTGCTCCATGATCTCCTTGAGCATGAAGTGCGCGTAGCCGCCGCGCTCGATCGTGGCCAGGTCCCACTCGACCTGCGTGATCTCCTTCTCCTTCTCCGCGGCCGCGAGATCCAGGATGCGATAAGCGGTGGGTTTCACTTCGGCGATCTCGCCGTCGTCGAGGTACACGACCGAACGGGTATGCGCCAGCACCGCCGATGCATCCGATGCGACGAAGTTCTCGCTGTTGCCGATGGCGACCAGCAGCGGCGATCCGCGGCGCGCGGCGACGATCGTGTCGGGCTCGCGGCGCGAGATCACCGCGATGCCGTATGCGCCTTCGACCTGGCGCAGCGCGTCGGCGGTCGCGTCCACGAGGGACGCGCCTTTGGTGTGTGACTCTTCGATGAGATGGGAGAGCACTTCGGTATCGGTCTGCGAGCGAAACATGTGGCCGCGCTTGGTCAGCGCCTGGCGCAGGGCTCCCGCGTTTTCGATGATGCCGTTGTGCACCAGCGCGAGCGTACCACCGCAATCGACATGGGGATGCGCGTTGAGGGTGTTGGGTGCGCCGTGCGTCGCCCAGCGCGTGTGGGCGATCGCCGTCGTGCCTGCGGACAGGGTGATGGCGCCAAGTTCGCGCTCGAGCACCGCGATTTTCCCGGGCGCGCGAAACACCTCGAGGCCGCCGTTGACGACGGCCAGCCCCGCGGAGTCATAGCCCCGGTACTCGAGCCGCTTGAGGCCCTCGAGCACGACGGGTACTGCCATCCGCTTCCCGGTGTAGCCTACGATGCCGCACATAAGCGCCGCCCTTCATCGATCAGTTTTTCTGCGTCGGCGCGCGCCGGCGCTTCCGCGATGAATCGAATGATCGGCTCGGTACCCGACGGCCGCACATGCAGCCACCGATCCGGCCATGCGAGCCGTAGTCCGTCCTGCGTGTCGGCCGTTGCCTCTGGAAAACGGGAGCGCAATGCCGGATACACCTGTGCCGCCAACCGTTCCACGTTCCACGTTCCACGTTCCAGCTTTGCTTTGACGATCGTGTAACGCGGCCCTCGCGCGACGAGTTCATTTACGCTTGCCTGCTCGCGGGCGAGCAGGCCCAGGACCAGCGCCCCGGCCAGCGGCGCGTCGCGTCCCACGTGCAGCGCCGGATACATCACTCCCCCATTTCCTTCCCCGCCGATCACCGCTTTCAGCTCGATGATCTTCCGCGCGACGTGCGCTTCCCCGACCGCGGCGCGAACCACGGTCGCGCCGAATTCCTTCGCGGCATCCTCGACAACCAAACTCGTCGAGAGATTGCACACGACGGTCTTACCCTTCCCCCGTCCCCCGTCCCGCTTCCCCAGGACTGCTCTAATGGCAAACGCGAGCGTGTAGTCTTCACCAATCGGATTGCCGCGCTCATCCACGATGGCGAGTCGATCGACATCCGGATCGACGGCAATGCCGATGTCGGCCTTCGTCCGTCGCACCAGCGCGCCGAGCGCCTTCAGGTTTTCCGGCACCGGCTCGGGCGGACGAGGGAACAACCCGTCCGTCTCCGTGTTGATCGCCGCCACGCGGCAACCCAGGCGCTGGAGCAGCTCCGGCATCACGGCGCCACCGGCGCCGCGCACGCAGTCGAGCGCCACCCGGAACCGGCGGCGCCGGATCGCCCGAACATCGAGTCCCCGCAGCGCCAGCACGGCGGCGAGATGGCGGGAAATCGCGTCCGCATCGGCCTCCACACCGCCGAGCGCATTGTAGTTGGCTCGCGGCAGGGAATGCTCCCCACCCGCTGCCAGGTCGCGTACCCGCGTGCCCGCTGCACCGTCAAGAAAGATGCCGTCAGGGCCGACGAACTTGAGGGCGTTCCATTCGATCGGATTGTGGCTGGCGGTGAGAACGATGGCGCCGGCCGCGCGGTGATGTTCCACCGCGAGCTGCACCGTAGGGGTAGGCACGAGACCGACGTCGACGACGTCGCATCCAATCGACACGAGGCCTGCCGTCGCCGCGTCCACGAACATAGGACCCGATGTTCTCGCATCGCGGCCAAGTACAATGCGCGCGGCCTTACCCTTCCCCCTTCCCCCGTCCCCCTTCCCGGCCTTTGCCCACGTCCCGAACGCCGCCGCCCAG
>DASPXJ010000072.1:0-17612 GCA_035637355.1 Gemmatimonadales bacterium | reverse complement strand
GGACGGAGCCAATACTTCACGCTCTTGGGCCACGTGCTGCCCCGATAGATGATCGTCGTGCGCGCGCCGGCGCGAAACAGCTGCAGCGCCGCCTCGACCGCCGAGTTCTTGCCGCCGATGACGACGACGTCGAGGCCGCAGGAGAGGTGCGCCTCGTCGAAGTAGTGACGCACGTGCGGCAGCTCTTCGCCGGCGACGCCGAGCCGGTTGACGTGATCGAAGTACCCTGTCGCCAGCACCAGCGTGTCGCAGGAAATCGGCTCACGCCCCAATCGCGTTTCGACTTCGCGGGCGCCGACCAGCTTCGTGTACGTCTGCACACGAATCCCTTCGACCCGCACGACGCCGCGATAGTACTTCAGCGCCTCTTCGCGTGTGGGCTTCGCCCCCGCGCACACGAGCGGGTGATTGCCGATCTCGAGCCGTTCGGGCGTCGTGAAGAACGTCATGTTGATGGGATAGCGCACGATCGAATTGGCGAGCGCGCCGGCGTCGATCACGAGCGGATCGATGCCGCGGCGCTTTGCCGAGATGGCGCAGGAGAGGCCGATCGGCCCGGCGCCGACAATGATGGCGGCTTCGTGACGCATCGTAGCGAGAATCTAACCCCTTGATTTCACGAGTGCGCAACAATATTGTTGCGTATGGCCAAACGCGCCCGCAGCAACAAATCCCTGGTGAAGCAGCGCTATCAGGTGGCCAAGCTCGCCTTCCCCGACGATGCCGACCTGGCCCGCAGCCTCGGCGTGCACCGCAGCGCGGTGGTGCGCTGGAAGCGCGGCGAAGCGCCGGCGCCCCAGAACTGGGAGCAGCTCGTGGGGTTGGACACGGTCGTGTCGCTGCTGGAAGGGTTTTTGGACGTTGCTTCGATACCAAAATGGTTGCGGGGGATGAACGCCCACCTCGGCGACCGCCGGCCGATCGACGTCATCCGCCAGGGCCGCCTGTCCGAAGTCGTCGCGGCGATCGAGGCTGAAAAGGCCGGCGCCTTCGCCTGATGCCGTGGCGGGTGTTCCCGTGGGACCCAGGCGCGAAGCTCGGCGAGCCGTTTTCTCCCAGTTACATCCATCCGAATCAAGGCTCCGGCCGGTTCGACGTCACCGGCAAGCTGGTCGTGTATCTGGCCGAGACGGCGGTGCACGCGGTGGCGGAGAAGCTGCAGCGGTTCCGGGGACAGAAGATCGACCGCCGCGACCTCGTCGAATCCGGGAAGACACTGGCGCTCGTCGAGTGCCAGGTGGGGAAGATCCGGCTCGCCGACCTGTGCGATCCCGCCGTGCTCGTGAAGCACGCCATCGCGCCGGATGTGTTGGCGAGTCGCGACTTCGCGAAGACTCAGCGTGTGGCTATGGCGTTGGATAAGGAAGGCTTTTCCGGACTACGGTGGTGGTCAGCGCTCTCCGGCGATTGGCATACGATTGTCGTGTTTGAGGGCGAGATCGAGTACGGCAAACCCGAGCCGCTGACGATCGGGCACCAAGCGGTCCAGGAAGCTAGTGAGGCCCTGGGGATCCCGCGTCGCGCTCTGAGCCGCTTATGATTCTCGCCACCGCCCTGCCGTTCGTGGCGCTGCTGCTGGCCATCGCGCTGGCGCCGCTCGTCACGCCGCATTGGTGGCATCACAACCGCAACAAAGCCATCGTCGCGTGCGTCGTGTCAGTTCCGATCCTGATCTACCTCGGCTTTACCGCACCGCAGGTCCTCATCGAGAAGTTGCACGAGTATTTCGGCTTTATCGTCGTCATCGGCGCGCTGTTCGTGATCAGCGGCGGCATCCACATCCAGGGCTCCCTCTCCGGCACGCCGCTCGTCAACACCGGCATGCTGGGGCTCGGCGCCGTGCTCGCCAACCTGCTCGGCACCACCGGCGCCTCAGTGCTCCTGATCCGGCCGCTGCTGCGTGCCAACAAGGCCCGCAAGCGCGTCGCCCACATAGTCATCTTCTTCATCTTTATTGTCGCCAACTGCGGCGGCCTGCTGACGCCCATCGGCGACCCGCCGCTGCTGCTGGGCTTCCTCAAGGGCGTCCCGTTCGATTGGACACTGCGCCTCTGGCCGCAGTGGCTGCTGGTCAACGCCGTCCTGCTCCTCGTCTTCAACCTGTGGGATCAATGGGCGCTCGACCGCGACGAGAAGGAGCTGCCCGGCTCGCAGCATGAGCAGGTGCTGATCCACGAGCCGCTGCGCGTGCGGGGCGCCCTCTCGATCGTGGGACTCATCGGCGTGCTGGCCACCATCCTCGGCGCCGGCATCGCGGCGGCGCGCGGCGCGCCGTGGGCCCCCGGCATTCAGGAGCTGGCGATCGTGATGATTGCCGTGATCGCCTACATGTGGACGCCGCGCGAGAACCGCGAGCGCAACGCGTTCACGTTCGGGCCGATCATCGAGGTGACGATTCTGTTCGCCGCGATCTTCGTGACGATGGCGCCGGTGCTGGAGATGCTCAACATCTGGGCTCGGGGCCCGGGATTCTGGCTGAGCAAGCCGGCGCACTTCTTCTGGGCGTCTGGCACGCTGTCGAGCGTGCTCGACAATGCGCCGACCTATCTCGCCTTCGCGTCGAGCGCCGCCGGGCTGCAGGGACTGCCGCCGCACGGCCCGTTCATCGGCGCCCTCGTGCTCGATCCCGGCAGCGCCAGGCTCCTCGCCGCAATTTCGACCGGCTCGGTGTTGATGGGCGCGACCACCTACATCGGCAACGCGCCGAATTTCATGGTGCGCGCGATTGCGCAGGAGAACGGCGTGACGATGCCGTCGTTCTTCGGCTACATGCTGTATAGCTGCGGGATCCTGTTACCGCTGTTTCTTCTGGTGGCGGTGGTGTTCTTTCGGTAAGCGGGATGCGGGATGCGGGATACGGGATGCGACAAAGCACCACGCATCCCGCGTCTCGCATCCCGCATCCCGTGTTCTTATCATAGACGTTGTGGAGCTGACCCCCCTGCCCAACCAGCGCCGCGCCATCGAAGCGCCGATGGGCCCGGTCCTCGTCGTGGCGGGTCCCGGCGCCGGCAAGACGTTCTGCCTCATCGCCAGAATCCAGCACCTCATCGCGGGCGGCATCGATCCGCACCGCATCTGCGCCGTCACGTTCACCAATCGCGCCGCCGAGGAGATTGCGCTGCGTCTGGGCGAGCGTGCCCAGCAGATCACGCGGGGCACGATTCACGCGTTCTGTCTCGCGTTGCTGCGCGAGTTCGTGGACGACGCGGGCCTCAAGCGGGGATTCGGGGTCGCCGACGAGCCATACCAGAAAGTCATCCTGAGCCGTCTCAACGTGCCGCTGGACCGGCGCGGCCAGCTCCTGACGCTATTCAGCCGCCATCGCTTTCAGGGTTACCGGCTGACCGACGGCGATGCGCGCCTGTTTCGTGAGTACGTGTCGTGGCTTATTGCCAGAAACATGGTCGACTTCGACGAGCTGATCACGAAGGCGGAGCCGCTCGCCGGTCGCATCGCGTCCCGCTGGGACCATGTGCTGGTGGACGAGTTTCAAGATGTGAACGCGGTGCAGTACGATCTGCTGAAGAAGCTGGTCGAGCCGCATGGCAACTGCTTCGCGGTGGGTGACGACGAGCAGTCGATCTTCTCGTGGACGGGCGCCGATCCGATGGTGCTCGAGCGGTTCCGCCGCGACTATGACGTCGTCCCCATCATTCTCGACAAGAATCGCCGCTGCTCGCGGCAGATCTTCGAGACGGCGCGCCGCGTGCTGGCGCAGAATCCGCAGCTCTTCCAGAAGCAGCTCACCGCTGATCAGGAATCGCCGTATGAGGTCGTGGCCCACGGCTTCCGGGACGAGCACGACGAAGCGACGTGGCTACTGGACGATCTCCGCAACGACCGGACGGCGTCGGGCCTCTCGTGGGGTGATTACGCGATGCTGTATCGCAAGCATCGCGTCGGCGAGCACATCGAGAGCCGGCTGCTCCGCGCCGGCATCCCGTGCCGGCTGGCGCGCGGGCGCTCGCTGATCGAGGACGAAGTGATCGGCTACGTGATCGCGGCGCTGCGCGTCGTCCGCAACCCCGCCGATCCCGCCGCGATGCACACCTTCGCCAAATGCGTGCTGTCGGAGCATTTCCTCCAGGAGGTCGAGGCTGCGCTCAGCGAGACCAGTGACTTCCTCGTGTCGGCGCGCGCGCTCGCGGAGCGGCGGCCGCCGAAAGATCCCGATACGCGGAAGTTGTGGCGGCTGATCTACCAGCTCGAGAACTTGCGGACGCTGCCGCGCTCGCACGCCACCCTGCCGGCGGTGATCGAGGAGATTCTGTCGCAAACCGTCGGCCCGTATCGCAACAAGCTCGAGGAGCGGCACGACGAGCTCACGGACCCGGCGGACATCCCCGCAGCCGTAGCACTCGCGGCGACGCTGGGGACAGCGATCGCGGAAGACCACGATATCGTCCTTGAACCACAGGGCGGCGTTGAGATCGCCTTACGGGGGATGCTTGCAGCCGCCGGTCTCAGAAAGCTGCCGAGCAAGCCCACGCACGACGTACGACGCACGACGCACGTCAGCTCCGATACGTTGGTCCTGTTCAAAGCTCTACAATTGGTCAACGCTCGAGAGCTCGACCGTACTCACGACCGCTACGTCACGTTCGACTTCGAGACGACCGACGACGACGTGGAGACATGCGGTGTGGTGGAGATCGGCGCGGCGCGGGTCGTGAACGGCGAAATCGTGGACCGCTTCCACGCGATGGTGAATCCCTACCGGCCGATCGCTCCTCGCGCCACGGAGGTGCATGGCTATACCGATGCGGACGTCGCGAACGCCGCGTCGTTTGGCGAAGTCTTCACGCAGTTCCGCGCATTTGCGGGTAACGACGTCTTGATTGCCCACAACGGCATGAAGTTCGACGTGCCGGTGCTCCGGCGGCTCGCGGCGGGCCGCGATCGCGTCGACACGCTCGCGTTCTATGACACGTTCCCGCTGGTCCGATCGCTGTCGCAGGACAGTCCCAAGCAGGTAGATATCGCGCACCGTTTCGGCATCGACTGTGGCCGGGCGCATCATGCGCTCGACGACGCGATCACGCTCGCGCACATCTATCGTGAGCTCCAGAAGCTCCGCGCGGCGCGCGCACGCAAAGCCGTTCTCAGCAACGTCCTCGACTATCTTGGTCTTGCCTTGGCTCTCGAGAACCGAGAACCGACAACCGAACGACAGCTTCTCTTCAACATCGCGCAATACCGCACGTTGGGGCGATACAGTGACGCACTCGAGTTCTACGCTGCAACGAGAACCGATGGCGCCCCCACGCTCGACGAGGTGATTCAGCGCTTGGGGGGCCGCGCGCTCATGACGCGGCTTCGCGCGCAGCGCGATCCGGCGCAGCGCTACGCTACGGCCGTCGCTCGACTCAATGCGCTCGTGAGAGACGGAACGCTGGAGGAGAGTATCGACCTGCTGCTCGAGCGTGTCGCGCTCTCGACGTCCGAGGGCGTCGAGCTCGCGCCCGATCGCGTGAACCTGCTGACGCTCCACTCCACCAAAGGCCTCGAGTTCTCGCGCGTGTACATCCTCGGCGTCGAGGACTACGAGATCCCCGGGTACCAGGCGGCGACGAACAACGTCACGGGTGAGATCGAGGAGGCGCGACGCCTGCTGTACGTCGGGATGACGCGCGCGCGCGACCGGCTGGTGCTCACCCGCGTCGCGCGGCGCTTCGGGCGCGACGCCGGTGGCTCGAGTTTCCTCGAAGCGATGGGGTTACGGACGCGCAACATGCGGGATCCGAATCTCCGCCCTGCTCTCCTTTGACAATGTCGTATCCGCGCCGATCTCGGGCGCATAGACGCGACGCAGTGCGGCAAGGTACTGGCCTTGCAACCCCGCCAGTGTCGAATGCTCCTCTTTCACGGCCGCGCGCAATTCTGGCCGCGTGAGAAAATCGAACAGCACCGCCGCCTCGAGCTGCGCGTCGATCAGAAAAGCCTTGTGACCGATCTCGGCAAAGGTGTCGTCGCGCATGCCGTAGGTGTGGTTGGCAAACGCTGAGCTGCGCACCGTGACGCCGACGCCCGGAATCTCGCGACTCACCCAACCCGTCTCCTCGTAACCCGCGGGCCGCCCCTTCTCCTCCTGCAGGCCCGGCGCGCCGAGTTTCTTGGCGTATGCGAAGAAGAGCTCTTCGAGCGCGGCGACGGTGATGCCGTCGCGGTACTCACCGTAGCGCGTGATCTCGACATCGGTCTCGGTCATCTGCGCCGCGCCCCTGGCGGCGTCGGTCATCATGCGCGCGATGTGCTCGAGATACACTTCGTCCGGAAACCGAATGAAGTAGTCGACCACGGTGTGATCGGGCACGACGTTCGGTGCGATGCCGCCCTCGGGAATCACGCCCTGCACCCGGTGCTCCGAGCGCCAGGTGGAGCGCAGATGATCGACCGCGGAATAGAACTGCACGGCCGCTTCGAGCGCGTTGCGGCCGTTCCACGCCGTGAGCTGATGCGCGGGACGGCCGGTGAAGGTGTACTTCACGGCGTCGATGTTGAGGCAGCAGACGCCGAAGCCGGGGCGATCGCGCCGCGTCTCGACCGACGAATGGCTGCGCACCAGGATATCGGCGCCCTTGAACACGCCGGCCTTCCACAGGATGCCCTTCGCGGGCGGATCCACCTCCTCGGCCGGGGTGCCGTAAATGATGATGCGGCCCGGAACGCGGGCTTGCATCATGTACTCCATGAGCGCGCGCGCCGTGGTGAACGCGACGGGACTCTGCGCGTTGTGTTGATCGCCGTGGAAGTCGCCCTGCGTGCCACGCAGCGCGTCGTACTCGGCGATGAGGCCGAGCGTCGGACCGCCGGCGCCCGCCGGCGAGGTCCACCGGGCGACGAACGCCGTCGGCATCCCCGCGACGCCGGTGTCGATCTGGAAGCCGTAGCTGCGCAAGAGCTGCGTGAGCGTATCGACCGCCTGGAATTCGTGCCAGCCGACTTCGGGATGACGGCCGATCCAGTCGGACACCCCTTGGAGCTCGCCCGTCCAGAGCGTCGCGACGCGCGCGAGCACGCGATCGCGCGCCGGATCGTTCCGGGACGCAAGGCGTTGCGCGCTCTCGGTGGGCTTGAGGCGCGCCTCGAGCGAATCGATCCGGCGGAGAATGTTGGCCGCGGCCTCGCGTTCGATATCGGTGGTTTGAACGGATGCCAGGACCAGCGCGAGGAGGAGAGGAGTCATTGTACCATCCCGAAGCGTTTGTTTGGGGCCAGGGGGTGAGGTCACTGAGCTTTGATCTTCATCGGCACAATCAGCGCGCCCCACTGCAGCCGCAGCTGCGCCGAGTCGGCGTCGACCATGGGGAAGTAGTACGTGAGAGTCTCGATGTGCGCGCCCGTTTCCGGCGTGACCACGATGCGCAGCGCGTCCTGCGACTCACCTGGATAGTTCGTGTGCCAGCCGCCGACGCCGCGGTTGAAGATCACCGTCCAGGGCTTGGACTCTTCCGGAATCGTCCACAACGTGTACCGTCCTGCCTTGAGCGCGTGGCCATCGATCGTCACATCTTTGCTGAACGAGATCGTGGTCGCCGAGTCGGCGCCGGGGTGCCAGATGCGTCCCCAGCGTACCAGCGTGCCGAACAGCTCCCGGCCGCGGGCGACGGGGCGGTTGTAGCTGATCGCGATGTCAGTCGTGCCGACGCGCTGCGTCACGGAACCGTGCTGGCTGCGCGGGACTTGTAGTAGGAGCAACAGGAACAAGACCATAATCCTCCGGAGAATCTATGTCACAGACGGTCCTGGTCACGGGCGCGTCGTCAGGTATCGGTCAGGCGACCGCGCAGCTCCTCGCCCAGCAGGGATACACCGTATTCGGGACAGCGCGCAAACCTGCCGCGGCAATGTCCAACGGCGTCACGATGGTCGCGCTGGACGTGCGCTCCGACGACTCGGTGCGCGCCTGCGTCGACCGCGTGCTGACGCAGGCCGGCGGCATCGACGTCTTGGTCAACAATGCCGGGTATAGCCTGATGGGGGCCGCCGAGGAAACGAGCGTGACGGAAGCGAAGGCGCAGCTCGAGACCAACTTCTTCGGCGTGGTGCGCATGGTGAACGCCGTCCTCCCGGCGATGCGCAAGGCGCACAAGGGGAAGGTCATCAATATCGGATCGCTCGCCGGCATCACCGCGATTCCGTTCGGCGCGTTCTACACCGCCAGCAAGTTCGCCATCGAGGGATACACGGAGGCGCTGTGGCACGAGCTGCGGCCGCTCGGCATCAATGTCAGTGTGATCGAGCCGGGCTTCGTCCACACCAAGATCGGTGAAGGCACGCAAATCGCGGCCGTGTCGCTCGGAGCCTACGACAGTGTCCGCAAGCGGGCAACGGCGGCGCTCACGCGCCACGTGGCGGCAGGCATCTCGCCCGACGCGGTCGCGACGACGGTACTGCGTGCCATCAAGAGTCGCTCGCCGTCACTGCGCTACCGTGTGGGCGCCGACGCCGTGTGGCTGCCGCGCGTGAAGCAGGTGGCGCCATGGTCGGTATTCGCGGCCGGCGTGCGGAAGACGTTCGACGTCTAGGCTCCGGTTCCGTGTAGCGTCCTGACGGTCTCGATCGTGTCCGCGTCTTCGGGCTTCTTGTCGTCGCGGTAGCGGATCACGCGCGCGAATCGCAGCGCCAGCCCTCCGGGGTAATGCGGGCTGTCCTGCAGGCCGTTGAACGCGATCTCGACGACGAGCTCCGGCCGCACGTGCACCACGATTCCCTCGCGATGAGTCTCGAGCCCGAGCAATCGTTGCGTCTGCCATTCCAGTAATTCGTCCGTGAGCCCCTTGAAAGTCTTGCCGAGCATCACGAATCCACCGTTGGTGTCGCGCGCGCCGAGGTGCAGGTTGGAGAGCTTGCCGTGGCGGCGCCCGTGACCCCACTCGGCGGCGAGCACGACGAGATCCAGCGTGTTGGCTTTCTTGATTTTGAACCACGCCCCGCCCCGCCGGCCAGCCGCATAGGTCGATTCCAGACTTTTTGCCATCAGCCCTTCCTGGCCGGCGGCGATCGCGGCGTCGAAGAAGCGCTGCGCCTCCTGCCGGTCGGCGGTGACGAGTCGGGGCGGGCGATGAGCCTCCGGCACGTGCTCGGCGAGGATTTTCGCCCGGGTGGCATACGGTTGATCGAGCAATGACGTCCCGTTGACGTACAGAATGTCGAAGAAGAAGGGCAAACCGCCGCCCAGCCGCTTCATCGTCTCCTGGAACAAGAGCGGCCGATTTTCGGCCGTCAGGACGATCGCCTCGCCATCCAGTATCCCGTCATCTATTTCAAGAATTCTTGAAATAGCCACCACGGCCCCTAGGTCGGCCGTGATGTCGTTCAAGATGCGCGAATAAACGCGTACTTCGCTTCCTCTTTTATGCACCTGAATTCGAATCCCGTCGAACTTGTACTCGAAGGCGGCGGGACCAAGCTCTGCCAGCGCCTCCTCCACGTCCGCGGCCGTCTTGGCGAGCATCGGCTTGAGCGGCCGGAACAGCTCGACCTTGAAGCTGGCCACGTCGCCGCTGGCCACGGCGCCGAGGTTGCCTGCCAGCATCGTGGCGCGGCGGACCTCACTCGCGGGGAGATCGCGCGCTTTGGCGACGGCTTCGACCATGATCCCCTCGAGCGCACCCTGGCGCAGCTCGCCGGTCAAGAGCCGGAAGAGAAAGTCCTGCTCTTCGGCCGTTGCCAGCGAGAAGAGATCGCTGAGCAGCCGCTGCTTCTCGGTCGCTGAGCCCTTCCCCGCGGTCGTGGCGATCTTCTCGAGCGTCGCATCGACTTCTTGTATGGTGAGTCGTGGCGTCGTAGCGACGTCTGACTTGGCTTTATTCAGCGTCGCCCATCCCAACCCCACTTTCGACTGCCGGATCGTGCCTGACAGATAGGCGATCGCAAGGGCGATTTCGTCGGGCCCCGCCTCCTTCAGCAGGTCGGCGAGGAGCGTGATCTTGGCGAGGCGGCCCGAGGTGGCAGCGACGTGGGACGAGGTTGAGACGAGGGATGACAGGAGCACGTTGGGAATTTACACAGGCTGAAGCCTGCGCTTAGGGTGTGATCCCTCACGCACGGAAGTGGAGTGGGTCGCGCAGATTCTGCAGCTCGCGATAATAGTAGAGGGCCGTGGGCCGGCGGTCCTTGAACTGCAACGACCTGAGAAACGCGAGCTCGTCTTCCGTCGCCGAGCCGCTGAGCAGCGGCTCGCGCAGGAATTCCAGCAGCCCTTTCTCGCGATCGCCGTTCGTGTCGATCCGTTCGACGTAGCCAAAGCGTTTGCGCTCGCCGCTCGCGCTGGTGACCGTGATCGCGAAGCTGACGGGATCCCATTCCCACGACATGACGCCCGCATCGAGCCGGGCGCGCTGCTTCGGCATGACGTGCAGGACGTCGGCGCTGACGCCCGCGACCTGCAGCAGCGTCTGCGCGACGAGCCGCTCCAGCTCGCCGAACGACTGCCGCTCGAACACGGCGCGCGCCTGCTCCGCTTGTGCGGGGACGCATTTGCGCACGAGCAGCTCGCGCAATTCGGGGAACAGCGGCGCGATGTCGCCGAGCAGGCGCTTGCGCTCCTCCTTCAGCTGCGCCACGGCGACGCGGGCCAGCTCGCCCGCGGGAAACTTCAGGAAGCGATCCATGCGGTCGTAGATGTCGGTGCGCTGCGGCGCGGGCGGCGTCTTCTTCTGGGAGAGGAGCTGCGACACGTAGGACTCGGTCACGCGGGCGGCGCGCGCCAGGTCGCGCTGGTCCAGGCCCAATTCGTCGAGGCGTTGCCGGATCACCACCGCTACATCCACCTTAACCGCCCTTCGTTAATCAGCGCGTCGTTTCGTGCTCAGAAGTTGACAAATGTAGTACAGTTCGGTACGTTGGGCCATGGCCGACATTCACTGTCACCGCTGCGGCGGGTTCATCGGGAACCCGGAAGGGACGACGTACCGCGAGCCGTCCGTCGCGGCGCCGCCGGTGGTGCCGCACAGCGGCATGTGCCTGTGCGATCATTCGCTCGTGTACGGCCCCAAGCCCAACCTGATGGCGAGCACTCCGCGAGGTGTCCATCACATCCGCTCGGCGTCCCGCAATTAGCGCGAACCGCGCCGCTGCACGCAGCCCGCTGGTCGCCGACCGCGGGCCGGCGCGCTGTCCCACCTGTCAGCATTATCTTGAATTTCGAACCGACCGCTTCGGTCGCATGCTCGAGCAGTGCGCGTGTGGTCACCGCGCCTTCGTGGAGCGGCGCAGCGGCAAGCGTGAGGAGCCGACGCAGTGAGCAAAGAAGTCCCGATCGAAATCCAGGGGAAAGTCGTGGAGCTGCTGCGCAACTCCACGTTCCGCGTGACGCTCGAGAACGGGCACAACGTGCTCGCGACGATCGCCGGCAAAATGCGCAAGTTTCATATCAGGGTATTGGCGGGTGATCGCGTAACGTTGGCGCTCTCGCCGTATGATTTGACGAGGGGAAGGATCGTCTTTCGGCATAAGTAGGGTTTTCGGTTATCGGTTATCGGCACGTCCAATGACAAAAACTAGTGCAGGCTTGCTCCTCTGCCGTCACGGCCGTGATGGGCTCGAAGTATTTCTTGTCCATCCCGGCGGACCATTCTGGGCACATAAAGACGACGGCGTGTGGTCGATTCCGAAGGGTGAGTTCGGTCCCGACGAGGACCCGCTCGCGGCGGCGCGGCGCGAGTTCACGGAGGAGACGAGCCTCACCGTGTCGGGTGACTTCGTTCCGCTCAAGCCGCTCAAGCAGCCGAGTGGCAAGGTCGTGCATGCGTGGGCGGTGGAGGGTGACTGCGATCCGGCGCTGGTGCGGAGCAACACGTTCGAGTTCAAGGGACGCGAGTATCCCGAGATCGATCGCGCGGCGTGGTTTGGATTGGCTGAAGCGCGCAAAAAGATCTTGCGCGGGCAGGTGGGGTTCTTGGACGAGTTAGACGCCCAACTGCATTAGCGCTCCTTCGTGCTCCAGTAGCCAACGCTTCGTATCCAATCCCCCGCCGAATCCTGTCAGCTCGCCTTTTGATCCCACGACGCGGTGACAGGGCACGATGATCGGAATCGGGTTCTTGCCGTTCGCTAGGCCCACGGCGCGTGTGGCGAAGCGATCGCCCAGCTGTTTGGCGAGCGCCCCGTAGGTCGTCGTCGTGCCGTAGGGAATCTGCCGCAGCGCGTTCCACACGCGGTGCTCGAACGGCGAGCCGAGGGCTTCGAGCGGCAGCTCGAACGTGGTGCGGCTGTGCGCGAAGTATTCCTCGAGCTGTTGCCTGGCGCGCGCCAGGAGATCGGCGGCGGGGCCTCGAGTCGCTTCGACCCAGCCGGCCTGATGCGTCGGCGGCGGACCGCGGCGCGACCTCGCGAAGTAAACGCCGGTGACGGCGGCGTCGGAGGCGGTGACGACGAGCTCGCCGACGGGAGTGGGGAGACGGATGAAGGTCAGGGACATGTAACGGAATTATACACTGGACGCTACCTTCTTCAGTAGTGACTTGCGGCGACAAATCCTCCCGTTTAGCCTGATCGTAACGCTGTTCCGCGCTCTACTACTCCTGCGCCCTGCTAGGAGGAGTTATGCGTCTCTCCTCACTCGCCCGGACCGCCGGGCTTCTCGTACTCGCCTCGTGTGTCGCTCCCGTCGATACGGACCAGGCAGTCGGTCCACTTTCGCTGTCGGTCGTGTCCGGCAACAACCAGCGTGGACCTGCTGGGACCGAGTTGCCGAATCCGCTCGTCGCGCTCGTGGAGGACGCCCGCGGCCACGCCGTGAGAGGTCAGATCGTCAATTTCGTCGTGGTCTCGGGCGGCGGCAGTGTGTTCGCGGGTGCCGCGATTTCCGGCGGAGATGGCATCGTGCAGGAGCGCTGGACCCTCGGCGTTTCGGGACCGCAACGTGTCGAGGCGCGCGCCATCGATAATGCGACGGGCGCGAAGCTCACCTTCGCCATCTTCGACGCGACGCTGACCGATCTAGCGCCGCCGGTCGTGACCGAGGTGGCCACGGCGCCGACCGATCCGGTCTCAGGCAGCCCGTTCGACCTGACGGCAGTCGTCAACGACGCCGCTACGGGCGGCTCGAACATCGACGGTGCGACGTTTACGCTCGATGGCAGCTCGCCCACGCCGATGGTCGCGCAGGACGGCTGGTTCGATGAACCCATCGAGGCAGTTCGGGCGTCGATACCTGCATTCTCGAGTGCCGGCGCGCATGACTTCTGCGTAACTGGACGTGATCACGAGGGGAACGTCAGCGCTCCGAGCTGCATCACGGTCAACGTCGCCGCAGCGGCGGTGTACGTCAGCGCCGCGGGCAGCGATGCCGGTGACGGGACGATCAGCGCGCCGCTGCGCACGATTGCGGCTGGGCTCACGCTCGCCCAATCGAGCGGGAAGACCAGAGTCAATGTCGCTGCAGGGACCTATCCAGAGCTCGTGCAGCTGCGCTCCGGGATCAGCCTGTACGGCGGCTACGATCCCGCGACGTGGAATCGCGCGCCCGCGACGTTCATCAGCACGGTCGGGCCCGCGTCGTCGGGCGAGGCGATCGCGATGATCGGCGATCTCGTCTTTAATCTCACGATCGACGGCTTCACGATCCGCAGTGGCAACGCCGCGGGGCCGGAGGCGAGCGCGTACGGGCTGATCTTGACCAACGCCAGGATTACGATTTCGGGGAATCACATCATCGCGGGTGATGGCGTCGGCGGGCTGCATGGCTTCGACGGTATCGCCGGCGTGGACGGCAGCGCTGGATCCAACGGCGGACCGGGCGAATTCGGCGGGGCGACCCCCGGTGCGGGCGGCGCCGCTGGCTTCATCGTCTGTGATGGTGTGTCCCTGAATGGCGGCACCGGCGGCGATGGCGGGGGGCCCACCGACAACGGGCTGGCCGGCGAGTCCGGCCTGGGTCCCAGTCCCGGCACTGGCGGCGCGGGTGGCGCGGGTGGTACGACGAGTCCCTTGCCGGGTGAGAACGGCGCGAGCGGCATACCCGGTGCCCGCGGCAGCGGCGGCGGTGGGGGCCGTGACTTCGGCAGCGCGGCCGGGCGGCGCTACGCTGCGGAGGACGGCAGCGCCGGCCAGATCGGTGTGCGTGGCAGCGGCGGCGGTGGTGGCGGTGGTGGTGGTGGATACAACGCCTTGTTCCAGATCGGCGCGGGCAACGGTGGTGGCGGTGGCGGCAGTGGCGGTTGCGCCGGATTCGGCAGCGGTGGGGGCGGTGGCGGCGGCGGATCGTTCGGCATGTACGTCGACGAGAATTCGACGATCACCGTCACGGGCAACACGATCGCGACCGGCACCGGCGGCGCGGGCGGCAACGCCGGCCCAGGGGGCGCGGGCGGCCGAGGTGGCGCCGGCGGCGTCGGCGGGACAACCGACGCGCCGCAGGTGGGCGCCGGCGGCGATGGCGCCAGTGGGACCGCGGGCGGTGATGGTGGCCCGGGCGGCGGCGGCGGCGGTGGCCCGACCGTCGGCATTATCTCGCGCGCCAGCACGATCATCGAGAGCGGCAACACGTTTGTGCTGGGGACACCGGGAGCGGGCGGCAGCTCCCCGGGAGGCAGTGTAGGAAGCACGGGACGGCGCGCGAACGTCGTCGCGTTCTAGCAAGAAGGCGGGGGAGCCCCGGGGCGTGGCCCCGCGGCTCCCTACCCTGGGATCAGCGGGCGCGCCCGAAGTTGACGCTCACAATCGCTCCAAACGTCGTCGACGCCCCCTGCAAGCCCATCGGGATCTGAACGCCAGGCCGCACCGTGACCGTTTGATTGAACACGATGCCGAGGCCCAGGGCGAGGAGCTCGAAGGTTTCGGACTGCGAATCGGATTGGCCGGAGACGTCGTCTTTGAGCTTCGCGCTGGCGCTGACCACGGTGAACCCCGCGCTCGGAATCACCCGCGTCGATCCCTCCATGGCGGGCAGAACGCCGAAGCTGAGACCGAATGACAGAGCGGTTTCGCTGAAGTCCAGGACAAGGCTGCCGTCGCCGAAGATGTCGACGTTGTTCGGACCGGAGCCATGGTCGATGGTCGCGACGGGGCACATCTGAAAGACGCCCTGCTTGTCGAGCGCAACCTGGTAACCCGCACTGCCCATGAGGGAGAAGGTGGAGCCGTCGAGCGCGTCGTAGCTCGTGGTGCCGATGCCGATTTGCACGAATGCCGCCCGTCCGCCGAGCGCGAACGCACCGCCAAACGTCTTCGCCTGATCGTTGAATTGCGCGGCGCCGGACACTTGGTAGGCGCCGTTGGCGAATGCAGTAAAACCGCCGCACACTTGCGCGGCTGCGGGTGGGGGGGCGGCGGGGGCGGCGAGACCGAGGAATGCTCCGACGGAAAGAAGGGTGAGCGGACGCGGCATGGGGGGGACCTCCTCGTATGACGGGTTGGCGTGAACCCTCGCGCCAATGTGCAACCCGGTGCATTCTAGAACGTTCCTATGCGAATCCTTGTCCTTGTGGCGTGCACGTTGTCCCTCGTTGCGGCTGTTGGCGCGTCGCAGACTCCTGCGTCGTTAGACGATTACATCCTCACACTCCCGCCCAACTGGACGCGCACAGTGTATCCCGACGGCATCGTCTATGCCTCACCGGCATACGAGACGGGCGAGCGGTGTCAGCTCACCACCTTCCAGATGCGCGGAGCCTCCGGCGATCTCCTGGCCGACGCGCGTCGAGCGTTCGCCGACATTTTCCGGGAAGACCCGTTCCAGAACAACGGGTATCCCTATCCCACGGCGACGATCTCGCGCGGGACGGCGGCGGCGGGGTGGAGCTATCTCGCGATCCGGAAGCCGATCCATGGCCGCGTCGGCGACGGCACGCTGCTCGGCGTGCGCGTGTTTGCGGCCCAACTGGGCCAGCGGGTTGCGATCGTCACGACGACCGGCAAGGAGCCGCTGGTGAGCCAGTGTTTCGGGGAGCTGGTACGCGACGAGTGGCCGCGGGTGTTCTTCAGTCTGTCGTTCAAGAGCTGGAAGGCAGTGCCGCAGGAGGAGCAGCTGCGGCGCCGGATCGCGGGCGCGTGGGTGACGGCGACGGCGAGCGTGGCCGATCGCTACACCTTCGCGGCCAACGGCCGCTTCGCGTCTGCCGCGGCGGCGATGACCGTCACGCGGATTTCGCCGACCGAGCTGCTCCAGACGACCAATGCGTATTTTGGCGATGGGAGCTATCGGATTGCGGGCAATAGGATCGAGCTCGCGATGGATCGGGATCGGACGCATCCGCAGCGAGGATTCATCCGGCTCGAGCAGGATAGTCAGGATGGGATGAGCTGGAAGGATCGGTTGTGTTTGTTGCTCGAAGGGATTGGGGAGGTGTGCTACGGGAGGGAATGAGGCGCTTTTGGTGTTCCGAGCCTTCGCGCCTTCGGCGCTCAGGATGACAGCGCTGCTACCTTGCTCGCACCGCATCCGCCACAACCACGGCGCCCGTCGGCGCGCGCCGCAGCAGCACGACCCGATTCCACCCGGTGGGAAACGTCCACGTCCCCAACGTGTGCCAGGAGCCACCACCCGTACGCTGATCCGCGGACACGATCTGCAGCGTGTCACCAGCGGACGAGATCACCGCGTACGCCGCCTGTGGCGCGCGGTTGGTGCCGCTCGTCCAGCGGGCGTCGACCGTGCGGGTACCGGCCGCCGCGACGTAGAATGAGAACTCGACGCCGTCCGTCGCGCTGGGACTCGTGGACGCCCAGTGGTAGCCGCCGCCGTAGTAGTCGGGCGTGGTGTCCGCGGCTTGCCAGCCGGCCGGCACTTGGGCGCGAGCGATCACCGAATCGTTGAATTGCGCCGAGTCGTCCACGACCAGCTCCCCGCACAGCGCCTGCACGCGGTGGACGTACGAGATCCACGGCCAGTTGGGCCCCGGGTCCGTGCGGTCCGCCGGCTGCAGCTGCCCGTGGCCGACGATGTGCTGCCAGTCGCGCGGGATCGCGCGGTCACGCGTGATGTCGCACACCAGCGCGGCCGAGTGGTCGAGCAGCGCCCGAGGGAAGGAATCCTGCGACGCAAAGCCGGCGTGCTCGATCCCGACGGTGAAGTGGTTGCTCTGCACGCCGTTCCGCCAGCATTCATGCCGGCGATTCAGCGTGCAGTCGTACAGCGCCGCGATGTGCCAGGCGCGGTTCGGCTCGCGCACCAGCTGCGAGATCTCGCTGCCGTCTTCGTTCACGACATAGTGGGCGCTCACCTGCGACGCGGGATTGTCGAGCCAGCTCCAGCAGCTCGCGTAGTTGCTCTCGCAGGTGTGGATGATCACGATGTGCGGCACGCCGGTCGAGTCGGCGTTGCGCTGGTCGAAGTTGGGCGACGGCCGCCAGATGGCGGACGGAAAATCCGGCGCAGCGGTCGAGTCCGGAGGCGGGCACGCGGTGGTTGCCTGCGCCGATCTCGCGACGCCTTGTGCCTGCGCGACGGCGGCGACGTACGCGACACGCCCGGCGGCCAGGTCGATCCCGCTGAAGCGCGCGGTGGCGGCGTCCCAGTCACCGCCCGCATCGGCGGCGTAGGCAGCGAGCAGCGCCGCCGCGGCGCGGATGTTCGCGACGGGATCGTACCGCGCCGCATCAATGGTCACGCCCGCGAGCGCGGCCCCTCGCTCGAGGGCGCTACCCCTCAAGCCCATCACCCC
>DASPXJ010000071.1:0-20767 GCA_035637355.1 Gemmatimonadales bacterium | reverse complement strand
GCCCAGCGACGATCGTCCCTTCCCACAGCGAGAACGTCGTGTTTCCCGGTGGGCGGATCGTGAAGCGGTGTGCGATGAAGTAGCGATGGTTCGGCTTGCCGCTCGTGTCCGGGAGATCGTCGAGCTGCGTGACCAGGCCCTCGAAGTAGACGCCGTCCGTGCCGATGCGCACGTCGAGGTGATCGTAGCTGTAGGGCTCGGGTGACACGAGCAACCCGTCGGTGAAGCGCGGCCCCCCCGGCCCCCAGTTGCGATCGACGCTGCCGAAGAACAGCTCGCCCAGCCGCCACTGCGCGCTGACGTAGGCCTCAGCGGGGCGTCCGGCGATGAAGCGGTCTTTCTTGCCGAAGTAGTCGGGATCCCACTTGAGCCGCGTGTCGAATTCGGGGCGCGTGACGACGACGGCGGGGCCGAAGTAGAGCGTCAGCCCCGCGCTGCCGGAGAACGTCGTGTGTCCCGGTCCAGTTGCGCGCAACGGGTCGCGGCGCGCGTACGAGCTTGCCGCGGTGGCCGCCTCGATGTCGATGCGCGCCGCGGGCCCGCGCATGCGGCGCGCGAGATCCGATCGGATGTGTTTGACGACGGCCCACTCGGCGCCGGTTACGACGTTGCTGTCGACCGCGTCGAGCGCGCGCACGACGTCCTGCACCTTGAAGGGGCGACTGAGCGGGGAGGGATCGGCGATGCGGCCGGCGGCAATGAGGTGCTCGATGAAGGGCATCGACCAATGCGACAGGGGGAGGTAGGGACTCGCCTCTTGTGCGACGGCGCCGGCGGGCGTCAGGAGCAGAAGCAAGAGAGCGGTGCGCATGGCGGGGCAAATCTAACGCGGAAGTGCGAACGCGAAACGCGGAACAGCAGGACGTGGCCGTGCTCGCAGAGAGGCTCGCCATTACATTCCGGCGTCCAAAAGTATCCTGTTCCGCGTTCCGACTTCCGCGTTCCGCGTTAGGGGTGAGGGATGTGGGTTGAAAGCCACCGGGGAACGATTCTAGAGTCCCGCCACCGCGTCCACGTTGCCGTTGTCGATACCAATGGGCGCCTCGTTGCTCACGCCGGCGATCCCGAGTACCGCACCTTCTGGCGTTCCGCCGCCAAGCCGTTCCAGGCGCTGCCGCTGGTCGAGGACGGTGTCGCCGAACGGTTCGGGCTGAGCCGCCAGGATCTGGCGCTGGCGTGCGCGTCGCACTCGAGCGAGCCGGCACAGGTGGCGCTGGTGCGCGAGTTCCTGCAGCGCGTCGGTTGCTCGGAGCGCGACTTGCTGTGCGGGCCGCACCGGCCGCTGTCGGACGCGGTCGCCAGTGATTACGAGACCCGCGGCGTGCGGCTGACGGCCGTCTACTCCAACTGCTCGGGGAAGCACACGGGAATGCTCGCGCTCGCCAGGCACCACGGGTGGCCGACCGAGTTTTACGCGCGCATCGAGCACCCGGTGCAGCAGCGCTGCCTCGAATCGGTGAGTCGCTGGACGGATGTGCCCCGCGAGGGACTCGGAATCGCGACCGATGGGTGCGGCGTGGCGACGTTTGCGCTGCCGTTACGAAACATGGCGTTGGCCTGGGCGAGACTCGGGATGCGAGATGCGGGATACGAGATGCGCGCCGACGCATCCCCCATCTCGCATCCCGCATCCCGAATCACCGAAGCCATGCTCCACCACCCGGAACTCGTCGCCGGCGAAGGCCGGCCGTGCACGGAGCTGATGCGCGCGCATCCGGGGCGCGTCGTCACCAAGGTCGGCGCCGAGGGCGTGTATAGCGCGCTGCTGGTGCGCGAGGGGCTGGGTGTGACGCTCAAGGTCGAGGACGGCCACAGCGTCGCGTCGGCGCTGGCGATCGCGGCGGTGCTCGCGGAGCTGGGGCTCAAGCCGCAGCCGGCGGCGCTGCTCACGAGACCGATCACGAATTCGCGGGGAGAGACGGTCGGCGAGATGCGTGTTAATGGAGGGCTCACGAAATGAAAAGATGGGGGACGAGGGACGGGGGACGCGTACCTTGAGTCCGGGTAGCGAGCCCCGCGGCCGTGCCGCGGGGAACCCCGGGCTCGACCAGCAGACCCTGGCCCTCGTTCGCATCGCCGCCGCGACGGCGACGGGTGATGAGGCGAGGCTGCGCGCGCGTATGATCGCCGCGCGCGCGGTGGAGGTGCCGCCGCTCTGGGTGGAGGAGCTGTTGTTGCAGAGCTTTTTGAACGTGGGCTATCCGCTCGCGCTGGTGGCGTTCGGCGTGTGGCGCAGTGTGGCGGGGCCGCCGCGCGACACGGGCGAGTCCATCGCGCATCCCGAGTGGGGCCGCTGGACGGAACGCGGGGTCGAGGCGTGCAGCGAAGTGTACGGGCGTACCTACCACAAGCTGCTGCTCAATCTCCGGGCGCTGCATCCGGCGATCGAGCCGCTCGTGGTGGTGGATGCGTACGGGAAGATTCTCGGAAGACCGGGACTGGATTCAAAACGGCGGGAGCTGTGCACGTTGGCGGCGATTGCGATGCAAAATGCTCCGCGGCAGCTGCACGCGCACCTTCGGGGAGCCTTAAACACTGGGTCCAGTCGCGAGGACGTAGATGCGGTCCTTGCAGTGGTAGAGCTGGATCTAACCAAGGAACGTGCTCTACAGCTCTGGGAGATGTGGAGTGATGTGCGGGAGCGAAACCTATGAACGCGGAAGTCGGAACGCGGAACGCGGAACATCAACGCGAGCCCAAGACACCACGCGACCTCAAGCAACGCACGAAGACGTTCGCCGTCGATGTGGTTCGATTCGTTCAAACCCTGCCGCGTAGGCAGCCGACCGACGTCCTAGGGCGTCAACTACTCCGTTCGGGCACATCTGTCGCAGCGAATTATCGTGCAGCGCGCCGAGCTCGCTCCCGAAAGGAATTTCTCGCCAAGATGGGGATCGTAGAGGAAGAGGCTGATGAGAGCTCGTTCTGGCTCGAGTTCCTAATGGATGCTGGACTGACCGCTTCCGAGGAAGCGGGGCGTTTGCGCGGCGAAGCTGATCAGCTCGTCGCAATCGTCGTGTCATCAATTCGCACAGCGCGCGGGCCTCGCACCGCAGTTCCGCGTTCCACGTTCCGCGTTCCGCGTTGATGTTCATTGATCGCGTCGTCGTGCAAGTCTCCGCCGGCACCGGCGGTTCGGGCGCCAGCTCGTTCCGCCGCGAGAAGTTCGTCCCCAAAGGTGGGCCGGATGGCGGTGACGGTGGACGAGGAGGAAGCGTCTATGTGAAGACCGATCCTAACCTCGCGACGCTCCTCGACTATCGCTATCACACGACGTGGCGCGCCGAGCGCGGCCAGCACGGCAAGGGCAAGAACATGAGCGGCAAGTCGGCCGAGGACGTCTACCTGCCCGTGCCCCCCGGCACCGAGGTGCGCGACGCCGAGACGGGCGAAGTGCTCGGCGAGATGATCCAGCCCGAGCAGGTGCTGCTGGTGGCGAAAGGTGGTCGCGGCGGCCGCGGCAATCAGCATTTCGCCACGCCGACGCATCAGTCCCCCCGCGAATGGGAGCCGGGCGAGGAAGGCGAGGCGCGGAAACTCGAGCTGGTCCTCAAGCTGATCGCCGACGTCGGGCTGCTGGGCGAGCCGAACGCCGGCAAGAGCACGCTGCTCTCCGTGATCTCGGCGGCACGGCCCAAGATCGCCGACTATCCGTTCACGACGCTCGAGCCCCACCTCGGCGTGGTTGGGCTGTCGGACAACCGCTCGTTCGTCGTCGCCGACATTCCCGGCATCATCGAAGGGGCGCACGAGGGGAAGGGGCTGGGGCTGCGCTTTCTGCAGCACGTCGAACGCACCCGCGCGGTGGCGGTGTTGGTGCCGGTCGACAGCCCGGATCCGCAAGCGACGTACGAGCTGCTGCGGCGCGAAGCGGCGTCGTACTCCAAAGAGCTCGCGTCCAAACCGCACGTTGTGGTGATGACGAAGGCCGACCTACGCACGACGCACGACGCACCACGCACGATGCTCCGTCCGGAAGCGGGGGCACCAGTAGTGACGATTTCGGCCGTAGCTAGGCAGGGCATACCGGATCTGTTGGAAGTGTTATGGAAGACGCTGAAGTCCTAGCGACGGTCGCGCTGTCGCTGGTCCCCGGGGTCGGTCCGCAGCGCCTGCGGCTCATCGTCGCGACGTTTGGCAGCGCGCAGGCAGCACTCGCCGCGCCGCAGTCCAAGCTGCAATCGCTGGAGGGCATCGGCCGCGCCGCCGCGTCCGCCATCAAGGAGGCGCGTTCGGAAGACGGCGCCCGGGTGTTGGCGCAGCTCGCGTCGCTCGACGCGCGCGTGCTGATAGCGGGACAGCCCGAGTTTCCCGCGCAGCTGGAAGACATCCGCGATCCGCCACCGATTCTCTACGTCTGGGGTGACGCCTCGCTGCTCACGCGACCCGCCGTCGCGTTCGTCGGCAGCCGCGATCACACGACGTACGGCGCCGAAGCGGCGCGCATTCTTGCCACCGTGGTGGCGCAGCGCGCCGTGATCGTCAGCGGGATGGCACGGGGCATCGACGCGATCGCGCACGCGGCGGCGCTCGATGCCGGCGGGTGCTCGATCGGCGTGCTCGGCAACGGCTTCGGCGTGATCTATCCCGCCGCCAATCGCGCGCTCTACGAGCGGATGGTGGCGCACGGCTGCCTCGTCACCGAGCATCCGCCCGGCGAACGCCCGCACGCGGGCTCGTTCCCGCGCCGCAATCGGCTGATCTCGGGGCAATCGCGCGCCGTGGTGGTGATCGAGGCAGACGCTCGCTCAGGCGCGCTCGTCACCGCCAACGAAGGGCTGGAGCAGGGCCGCCCGATCCTCGCCGTGCCCGGCCCTATCACGAGCCGCACGTCGGTCGGCTGCAATCGGCTGATCCAGCAGGGCGCCAAGCCGGCGTTGTGCGCGGCGGACATCTTCGAAGAGATCGGCATGACCGGTGGGTTGCGGGAGCTCGGCGTCGCCCTCTCGACGCCCGCGCCGCGCGTCCCCCCGATCGACCTTACCGGATTGCAGCTGACCCTCTGGCACCGCATGACCACCGAGCCGCAACATGTGGACGCGCTGGTGGCCGCGACCGAGAGCGGTGCGGCGAACGTGCTCGGCGCGCTGACGGAGCTGGAGCTGCGGGGACTGGTGCGGCAGGGGCCGGGGATGGTGTTTGGGCTGACCTAAACGCGGAACGCGGAAGTCGGAGCGCGGAACAGCCGTCGACCGTTAAGTTTCTCCCCGTGAGTCATCTCTACATTCATGTCCCATTCTGCGTTCGACGCTGTTCCTACTGCGATTTCTCTATCGCTGTAAGGAAGCGAACGCCAGCGCGGGAGTATGTTGAGACCATTCTCAAGGAAGCAGGAGTGGCAGGCGTAGCCGATTTGGATACCTTGTACCTCGGTGGTGGTACCCCCTCTCTCCTCCCATTGGACGCCGTTACAAGACTCCTTCGCGAATTCAGTCCGCTGTTCCGCGTTCCGCATTCCGAGTTCCGCGTTGAAGTAACGCTCGAAGCCAACCCCGAAGACGTCACTCCCGACCACGCACGCGCCTGGCATGCCGCCGGCATCAACCGCGTCTCCCTCGGCGCTCAGTCGTTCGACGACACCGTACTGAAGTGGATGCACCGTTCCCACGGCGCCGCACGGATCGGGGCGGCGATGCACGCGCTCCGCGGTGCCGGCATCGAGAACATTTCGCTCGACTTGATCTTCGCGCTGCCGGAAGAGCTGCACCGCGATTGGGAGCGCGACCTCGACATGGCGCTCGCGCTGCGGCCGACGCACCTGTCGCTATACGGATTGACCGTGGAGCCACGAACTCCGTTGGATCGCTGGATTTCTCGGGGCGCGACGCACCCGCCGGAAGAGGAGCGGTACGCAGAGGAGTACCTCCTCGCCCATGAGCGGTTGTCGGTCGTCGGTTATCAGTTTTACGAAGTGTCCAACGCCTCGCTCCCCGGCTTTCGCTCGCGCCACAACTCGGCGTACTGGTCGGGACGGCCCTACGTCGGCTTGGGGCCGGCCGCGCACTCGTTCGACGGCACGACGCGCCGCTGGAACCTCCGCGCCTGGGAGGCCTACCGCCGCGCCATCGCCGAGGGGCGCTCGCCGGTCGAGTCGGAAGAGAGGTTGACGGAGGAGCAGAAGCAGCTGGAGGCGATTTATCTCGGGCTCAGGACGGTCGAAGGCTTGCCGGTCGCCGCGGTTGCCGCCGCCTCATCTCGCCGCCCCCCGCCGCCGCCTCTTTTCGCCGCCCAAGGATGGACTATCGAGGCGGACGGGAGGCTCAAGTGTACGCCGGAGGGATGGTTACGATTAGATTCAATCGTGGCCGAATTGACTATGCACCCCGAGACGCAGCGATGACGACACCGCTTACGGACAGAGAACGTCAGGTTCTCGAGGCCGTAATCGAGACGTACGTGCAAACCGCCGAGCCGGCGGGGAGCCGGACGATCGCCAAGCGGCATCACCTCGGCCTGTCGCCCGCGTCGATCCGCAACACGATGAGCGACCTCGAGGAGAAGGGATACCTCTACCACCCCCATACCTCGGCGGGCCGCATTCCGACCGATCTCGCCTATCGCGTCTACGTCGACTTCCTGATGCGCCCGCCCACCGTGGCGCCCGCGCAGGCGGAGCACATCCGCGGCGAACTGCAGGGACAACGCGCCGCCGTCGAAGCGATTCTGTCGCGCGCGGCGCAGGTGTTGGGGGTGCTCACCAACGAGCTTGGCGTGGCAGTCAGTCCCACGATCGATGAGGCCGTGCTCGAGCGCCTCGATCTTCTACAAGTATCAACCGAACGGCTGCTGCTGGTGCTGGCCCTGCGGAGTGGGGCGGTGCGGACGATCTTCGTCGAGGTCCCGGCGGAGCTGGCGGCCGACGCCGTGCAAAAGGTGACGGTCGTCCTCAACGAGCGGCTCGCCGGTCTCACGCTGAAAGAGATTCGCGCGACACTCGCCGACCGGCTGCGCGACGCCGGACCGCCGGAGGCCGGCTCGTCGGAGCTGCTCAACATCTTCGTCCAGGAAGCCGAGGAGCTGTTCGATGTTCCGGTGGCCCAGTCCGGTCCCGTGCATCTTGGCAGTACCCAACCTCTGGCGGGCCAGCCCGAGTTCGCGACGCGCGCGCAGCTCCAGGGTCTCCTCGACGTGACGGAGCGGCGCGACTTGCTGCGCGACGCCCTGACCGCCCGCGGCGGCGAGGGGCTGACGATCACGATCGGCCAGGAGCACGCCGACGCGCGGCTGTCGACGTTCACGCTCGTCACGTCGACGTATCGCTTCGGCCCGCTCAGCGGCGTCATCGGCGTGATGGGCCCGACGCGCATGCCGTACGACAAGATCGCCGCGCTCGTCAATCACACGTCCCGTCTGGTGGGGGAGCTGCTCGAATAGCATGAAGCACGATTTCTACGTCGTCCTCGGCGTCCAAAAGGACGCGAGCGAAACCGACATCAAGAAGGCCTACCGCAAGCTCGCGATGGAGTGCCACCCCGACCGCAACAACGGCGACAAGGCGGCCGAGGAACGATTTAAGCTTGTCACCGAGGCCTATGAAGTCTTGCGTGACCCCGAGAAACGAGCCGCATACGACCGGTACGGGCACCAAATGCCGCGGGGCGCGGGGGGCGGGGGGGGCTTCAGCTCGATGCACTTCGATCTCTCCGAAGCTCTTATGGTCTTCATGCGGGACTTCGGGTTAGGCGGCGGCGAAGGGTTTGAGAGTCTCTTCGGTGGCGGGCAGCGGCGCGATCGGCGCCGCGGCCATGACATCAAGGTCGGCCTCAAGCTCACGCTGGCCGAAGTCGCCAGCGGCACGACCAAGACGGTGCGCATCAAGAGTCTCGAGTCGTGCCCCGAATGCGCGGGCAGCGGCGCCAAGACGGGGACGCAGCCGGTGCCATGCGGCACGTGCGGCGGCACCGGCGAAGTCCGCCGCCAGGCACAGTCCCTGTTCGGCCAGTTCCTGACGGTCTCACCGTGCCCGACGTGTGCCGGCGAAGGCACCGTCGTCCATGATCCCTGCCCGCGCTGCGGTGGCGACGGCCGTGTCAAAGGTGAGAAAACGATCCAGATCGACGTGCCCGCCGGCGTCGCCGATCATCATTATCTGACGTTGCGGGGGCAAGGCGTCCCGGGCCCGCGCAACGGCCCGCGCGGCGACCTGATCGCGGTGCTCGATATCAAGGAAGACCCGCGCTTCGAGCGGCATGGGGATGACCTCGTGTACGACCTCGGCATCACGTTCACCCAGGCCGCGCTCGGCGCCGAGGTGAAGGTGCCGACGCCGTTCGGCGAGACGATGCTGCGCGTCGAGCCGGGGACGCAGACGGGTATGGCTTATCGGCTGCGCGCCAAAGGACTGCCGCGCCTCGGCGAAGGGGGTCACGGCGACCTGCACGTGCGGATCCATGTCTGGACGCCCAACAAGCTGAACGCGGAGCAGCGCAAGCTGCTCGAGCAGCTCAGCGAGATCGAGGACGAGCCGCCGCAGGAAGAGGAGGCCAGCAAGTTCTGGGACACGATCCGCCGCGCGCTGGGGCTCGAGTCCAACCCCGAGGCCATGCCTCGGGGAACCAGGCGCAGGCGCGGGGGAGGGGACGAGTGAGCCGCGGCTGCGTGTTTTGCAAGATCGCCGCTGGGGAGATTCCCGCGGCGGTCGTGAAGCGCGCCGACGGCATGCTGGCGTTCACGGACATGAACCCGCAGGCGCCAACGCACCTGCTCATCATTCCCACGACGCATGTCGGCTCGCTGAACGACGCCAAGGATGCCGCGACGCTGGGCAAGCTGCTCTTGTTCGCGCGCGAGGTCGCCCAGGACGCGGGGATCGCCGCCAAGGGCTATCGCGTCGTCGTGAACACCAATCCCGACGGCGGGCAGACCGTCTTTCATCTGCATCTGCATGTGCTCGGCGGCAGAGTGATGACGTGGCCACCGGGTTAGCCTTGCACCAGCAAGGACGTGACGCTAAGTTGCTGTGTCTCTACCCACTTAGGAAAACGGAGCCTTATGCCGGAAGTCATCATTCACGATGACGAGAGCTTTGAGCGTGCACTGAAGCGCTTTAAAAAGAAATGCGAAAAAGCGGGGATTCTCGCCGACCTGCGCAAGCACCGTCACTACGAAAAGCCCAGTGAACGCAAGAAGCGCAAGATGAACGCGGCGCGCCGCAAGAATCGCAGGCCGCGCTACGCGTAAATGGTGGCTCCGAGCTTAGCAGACCGGCTGCGCGCCGCGATGAATGTAGCGAGAAAACAACGCGATCAGGCGCGCACCCTCCTCCTCTCCACGATCCTCTCCGACGTCAAAAACCGAGAAATCGAGCTCAACCACGTCCCGACCGACGACGAGACGGCGGACGTGTTGCGCCGCGGCGTGAAGCGGCGCCGCGAGTCTGTCGAGGCATACGAGCAGGCAGGCCGCACCGAGCTCGCCGCTACGGAGCAGGCGGAGATCAAGGCCCTGGAGGAATTCCTGCCCGCCGGTATCGCACCCGACGAGATTCGCGCGGCCGTGCGGGAGGCGATCGCGGGTGGGGCGAAGGACATGGGGAAGGTGATGGGTGCCGTCATGCCCCGGTTCAAGGGGCGGGCCGACGGCAAACTCGTGAACAAAATAGTGCGCGAGGAGCTGGCGGGATCGACGCAAGCCTAGACACACTGGAATTTGCCCAGGCCCTGGCGCGTGTGGCCGAGCACGCGGCCGGAGCCCTGGGCGCCGCACGCGTCGCCGCCCGTCGTCCCGAGCACGATCCCGCGTCGATTCGCGCCGCGCTGGCGCAGGTCGCCGAGCTGGCCGCGCTGCTCATTACCGATGACTCCATTCGCGCCGAGCCGGTCCCCGACATCACGCAGTCGCTCGAGCTGCTCGACGTTCCCGGCAGCGCGCTCGAAGCGCCCGCGCTCGCGGAGCTGACGGTCGCGCTCGCGGCGATGCGCGTCGTCGCGGCCGATCTCAAGCGGCTCGCGACGACGCACGACGCACGACGCACGGCTTCACTTCGCGTTGATCCGCCGCCCAAAGAGCTCGAGACCAAGCTGGTGCAGTCGATCGCACCCGACGGCACCGTGCTCGATTCGGCCTCGAAGGATCTCGCCCGGGCGCGCCAGCAGGTGCGCGAAGCGCGCAAGCGCGTGATGGACCGTCTGGGCGCCATCCTCGGCGGCCTCGATGCGACCGAGCGCGCACCGGACGCAGCGGTCACCGTGCGCGGCGGCCGGTATGTGATCCCGATCCGCAGCACCGCGCGCGCCCGCGTGGGCGGCATCGTCCACGACGAATCGGCGACGCGCAGCACCGTGTTCGTCGAGCCGCCCGAAATCATCGAGCTGGGCAACGAGCTGCGCGCCGCCGAATCCGCCGAGCTGCGCGAAGTGTTGCGCGTGCTGCGCGAGCTGACCGATCTGTTGCGCCCGCAGCGAGCCACCATCGCCGCGGCGTGGGAGATGTGCATCGCGTTCGACGATCTCTGCGCGCGCGCGCGGTACGCGGTCGAGGTGAACGGCTTCGTGCCGGAGATCGGTGGGGTCCTGAAGATCAAGGGCGGTCGTCATCCGCTCATCGATCATGCGGTCCCATTTGATCTGGAGCTCGTTTCCGACGAGTTCACCGTCCTCGTATCCGGCCCCAATACCGGTGGCAAAACGGTGCTCATCAAGGCCGTCGGTTTATTGGCGCTGCTCACGCAAAGCGGCATCGTCCCGCCAATCGGCCCGCATTCGTCGTTGCCGGTGTTCACCGCAGTGTTCGCCGACATCGGCGACCGGCAGTCGATCGCCGCGAGTCTCTCGACCTTCTCCGCGCATGTCGCCGTGTTGCGAAGCATTCTCGATGGGGCGGGACCGGGCTCGCTGGTGCTGCTCGATGAGATCGGCAGCGGCACCGATCCCGCCGAGGGCGGCGCCCTGGCTGCCGCCACCCTGAAAACGCTGACTCGGCGCCGCGCGATCACGCTGGCCACGACGCATCTTGGTGCCTTGAAGCAGCTGGCCGCCGAGACCGTCGGGATCGTCAATGCGTCGCTCCAATTCGATGCCGAAACACTGACACCGACGTACCGCCTGCTGAAAGGCGTGCCGGGTCGTTCGTACGGGCTGGCCATCGCGCGGCGGCTGGGGATTTCGTCCGACGTGTTGGCCGAGGCGGAGCGCGCGGTGCCTGATGCCGAGCGCACGCTGGACCGGTTGCTCGCCGCGGTGGAAAGCCGTGGGCGAGAAGTAGACGCGCGGGCCGCGGAGCTCGACACCCGCGCGGCCCAGCTCGAGGCGGAGCGTCAGAACCTGGCCAACCTCGCAGCGCTCGAGGTCGAGTTACGCGCGCGAGACAAGGCGCTGGATAAGGACGCCCGCGATCGGGCCCGTGCCTATTTGCTCGAAGCGCGGAAGACGGTTGAAGCCGCGCTGGCCCAAGCGCGCGCGGCGGTGGATGAGGCGACAGCGAAGGAAGCGCGGCGGATGGTGGAGGAAGCGATTGAGAAGACGGGTGGAAAGTTGGAAGGTGCGACTGTTGGAATGAAGAACCTCAAGATTGGGGATCGAGTGAGGACTGGGCAGGGCAAGGTGGGTGTCGTGAAGGAAGTCCGGGATAATGGGCGCGTGGTGGTTGAAGTCGGTGCGGTGCGGTTGGTGATTGCATCAGATCTCCTCGAGATCGTGGAGTCACCTTCCAACCGTCCAACATTCCCACGTTCCAACCAATGATTCCCGACGACGTCATCGAGCAAGTCCGCGAAGCCGCCGACCTCGTGGGCATCATCGGCGAACATGTCGAGCTGCGGCGCACCGGCGCGGACTACCGCGGCCCCTGTCCCTTCCACGGCGGCACGCATCGGAACTTCGCCGTCATTCCCAAGAAGGGGATGTTCTACTGCTTCGTCTGCCATGAGGCCGGCGACGTGTACACCTTCTTCATGAAGAAGCTGGGCATGGATTATCCGACGGCGGTGCGCGAAGTGGCGCGGCGCGTCGGCATCACGATCCCCGAGCGCTCCGGCCCCACCGGTCCCGACCCCAGAGAGCCGCTGTACGCCGCCGTCGCGACCGCCGCCGACTGGTTCGCGCGCCAGCTGCGCGACAGCCCCGAAGCCGACATCGCGCGCAAGTACCTCGAGTCGCGCCACGTCACGATGGAGCAGGCGCAGGTGCAGGGCCTGGGCTACGCCCCGCGCGGCACCGCCTTCCTCGATGCGATGAAAAGCTTGGGCGTGCGGGAAGAAGTGTTGCTCGAAGCTGGGCTGATCGTTAAACGGGATGATGGCTCGAAGACTCCGCGGTTCAGAGGCCGGCTGCTTTTTCCAATTCATGACCTGCGTTCGCGGGTGGTTGCGTTTAGTGGAAGGGTTTTGGGTGAAGGTGAGCCCAAGTACTTGAACTCCCCGGAGACGCCGATTTTTCACAAGGGACAGCTGCTCTACAACCTGCACCTCGCCAAACACGGGATGCGCAAGGCGGAGCGGGCGATTCTCGTGGAGGGGCAGTTCGACGTCCTGCGGCTCACGCTCGCCGGCCTGGAGGAGATCGTGGCGCCACTGGGGACGGGCCTCACCGACGAGCAGGCGGCGCTGCTGCAGCGCTATACGCCGCACGTGATCCTGCTGTACGACTCGGACGATCCGGGCCTGCGCGCCACTTTCCGCGCCGGTGACGTGCTGCTGCGTCACAAGGTGCGCGTCAGCGTAGCCACGCTGCCGGAGGGCGAAGACCCCGATACGCTCGTGCAGAACAAGGGCGCGGGCGCGCTGGAGCAAGTATTGAAGGATTCGGTGGACATTCTGGAGCGCAAGATCCAAATCTTGAACCGTCGCGGCTTCTTTAGCTCGCTACCCGGCCGGCGGCGGGCGTTGGATGCGCTTCTGCCAACAATTCGAGCGACGAATGATGCCGTGGCACGAGATCTCTACGTGACCACGGTTGCTCAAACGGCTGGAATTCGAAAAGAAACACTTGAGGAAGAGGTTGCTGGAAAACTCGCGAGGCAACCACAAATACCGTCCGGTTCGCAGACCTCGTCTGGCCCTATCCCGCCGAACCCCATCGAGAAGGCGATTCTGCAGGTCATGTTGAGTGGCGAGAACTGGAAAGCTCGGGTCTTGGCAGAGATCGATCGCGAAAACTTCACCTCTGAGGTCTACCGCAGTGTATTCGATGCTCTAGCCGAGAACAGCCCGGATCGATTGGACGGAATGTCCGCCCGAGCACTTGAGGAGTTGCAAGCAACAGGTCCTGGAATCGATACCCCCGATGATCTCTTCGTATGGGCAGTCACCAAGATCGAAAGCGACCGGAAGTCTCGAGAAATCTGGCGAATTCAGCGCGAAATCGATCTTGCGTCTGAGCCAGAGAAAACCCGTCTCACACTAGAAAAGCGGGCACTGACCGATGAACGGAATGCTAAACGTCCTACCTGGAAAATCCTCGAGCACGCAAGGAGGAAGGGTGCACCCGGATCTTGAAGCGTTGTTGGCGCTGCAGGACAAAGACGTCGCGGTGAGCGGCTGCGACGCCCGGCTGAAGGCGTTGGAGCCGGAGCTGCGCGCGCTGGACGAGCAGATCGTTGCCGCCGAGCGCGTGGTCGAGCAGGCGCGCGCCGGGATTCAGGCGGCGCTCGACCGGCGCGACGGGCTCGAAGGGAAAATCCAGAGCTATCGCACGATGCAGGAGCAGCGCCGCCAGCGCCTCGAATGGGTACGCGGGGCAATGGAAGCCTCGACCCTGATGGCCGAGCTCGATCTGGCCCGGACGGTCCTCGCCAAGGAAGAAGCGGAGTTCATGCGCTCCGGCGATGCCGTCGGCGAAGCGGAACGCAAAACCGCCGAAGCGGAGAACGCGCTGCAACAGGTCCGCGAAGCCCAAGCCGCGCAGCGCGAGGCGCTGGCGGGGAAGCGCCAGGAGATCGCCGCCGAGCGGGAGAGCGCGGCGCTGGAGCGCGATCGCGCGAGCAAAGCCGTCAATCCCGCGCTGCTGGCGCGCTACGACCGCATTCGCCGCGGTAAGGCGCCGCTGGCGATCTATCCGCTGCATGGCAGCTCGTGCGGCAACTGCTTCACGGCGGTCCCGACGCAGCGCAAGGCGCTGATTCAGCGCGGCGCCACGATCGAAGGCTGCGAGGCCTGCGGCGTATTATTGTACGCCAAGGAATGATTCCTCCTCCTCGCTGGATTGTCACGGCGCAGGCCGATCCGGACGCGACGCGGTCGCTGGTGTCGGCGCTGCGCATTCCGGACGCGCTTGCCGCCATTCTCGTGCAGCGCGGGCTCTCGTCCGCGGATCTCGCCAAGGCGTTCCTGCGCCCCGACCTCGAGCGCCTGTCCGACCCGCATCGCTGGGCCGACATGGACGTGGCGCTCGAGCTGCTGGTGCGCGCGGTGCGCGAGAAGGGGGGGCGCCCGATCCTGGTGCACGGCGACTACGACGTGGACGGCCAGTGCGCCTCCGCGATGCTCACGCGCATCCTGCGCAGCGCCGGCGCGACGGTGCACCCGTTCGTGCCGCATCGCATCCGCGACGGCTATGACTTCGGCGCCGCAGGTCTCGCAGAAGCACAACGGATTGGCGCTGATCTGATCGTTACGTGTGACTGTGGGATTACCGCGGTCGAGGCCGTGGCGGCGGCGCGTGCCGCCGGCATCGACGTCATCGTTACCGATCACCATCTCCCGGGCGACGCGCTGCCGCCGGCGAACGCCGTGCTCGATCCGCGGCGTTCCGACTGCAAGTCGGAGGACAAAAACCTCTGCGGCACCGGCGTCGCTTTCAAGCTGGCGCAGGCGCTGGTCGAGGTGCTCGGCCTCTCGCCCAATCTGCCGCTGCATTTCCTCGACTACGTCGCGCTCGCCACGATCGCCGACGTCGTGCCGCTCGTCGGAGAGAACCGCATCCTGGTGCGCTACGGGCTCAAGAAGCTCGCCGACTCGCGGTGGGTCGGGCTGCGCGCCCTGATCGAGACCGCGGGCCTCGGCGGCAAGCCGCTGCGCGGGGCGCACGTGGGGTTCATCCTGGCGCCGCGGCTCAACGCCGCCGGCCGCATCGGCGACGCCAACGACGGCCTGCGCCTGCTGCTCACCGAGGATCCGCAGGAAGCCGCCAAGCTGGCGCGCGAGCTGGAGACGATCAACGCCCGCCGCCAGGAGATGGATCATCTGATTCTCGACGAAGCGATCGAGCTGGTGGACAAGACGCTGAACCCCAAGGACGCGGCGATCGTGCTGGGCAATGCCGCCTGGCATCCGGGGGTGATCGGGATCGTGGCGTCCCGGCTCGTCGAGCGCTACGGCCGGCCGACGTTCCTGGTCGGGTGGGACGAGGCGGGTGAATTCGGCCGCGGCTCCGGCCGCAGCATACCCGGGTTCGATCTGCATGGCGCGCTGCACCAGGTGGGCGGCCACCTGGAGAAATACGGCGGCCACACGATGGCGGCGGGCTTCACGATCCGGCGCGACAAGTTTGACGCCTTCCGCGTTGCGTTCCTCGGCGTGGCGGGCGAGCTTCTGACCCCCGACGACCTGGCGCCGAGCCAGCGCATCGATCTCGAGCTGCCACTCGCCGAGGTGAGCGCTGAGCTGGAAAAACTGATTCGGCATCTCGAGCCGTGCGGGGCGGGGAATCCGGCGCCGGTGTTCGGCGTGCGGAATGCGCGGGCGGTCGGGGCGCGTCGCGTGGGCACGAATCACCTGCGGTTCACGCTGGACGACGGCTCGGGCCTCTTGCCGGCGATCGGCTTTCGCTGGGCCGACGCGGTGCCGGAGGACTGGCTGACGAACCCGCTCGATGTGGCGTTCCGGCTCGAGCGCGACGACTGGCAGGGCAGGACGACGATCCAGGCGCGAGTGGCGTCACTAGCGCCAAGCAAATGAACTCACCAGGGTAGTGAGCCCCGCGGCCATGCCGCGGGGAAAACAACCAAACCACCATTCCCTATCTGGTTCGGATGGTGAAGGTTGATGGTTCGTTTGCCCCGGGGCGTGGCCCCGGGGCTCACCACCCGGACGAGGGTTCATGCTCCGGATAATTGCGGGCGAATTCAAGGGTCGCCGTCTAAAGACACCGAGTGGGGGCACCGTTCGTCCGACGGGTGACCGTGTGAAGGAAGCCTGGTTCAGCATCCTGCAGCAGTCGATTCCCGACGCGCGGGTGCTCGATCTGTTTGCCGGCTCCGGGGCGCTGGGTTTCGAAGCGCTGTCGCGCGGCGCCGTGTCGGTCGACTTTGTTGAAAACAGCAAGGCATCACTGGCTGCGATTCGGGACAACGCAACGACCCTCAACGTGGGGGACCGCGTGACGATTCACCGGAGTGATGCGCTGCGCTTCGCCGAGCGGCTCCAGCCCGCGCAGTACGACATCGCCTTCGCCGATCCGCCGTACGCGACGGACGATGCGGAGCACGTCGCCGGAATCTTTCGCGCGACTCCCTTCGCAACAATTCTGGGGATTGAACACCGATCTGACCTGTCACTGGACGGGGACGACACCCGCCGCTACGGCGACACCGCGATCACGTTCGTGTACGCGCCATGAAGCGGATCGCGGTTTATCCGGGATCGTTTGACCCGATCACCAAGGGTCATGAAGACCTCATCCACCGCTCTCTCGAGTTTGTGGATCAGTTGATTGTTGCCGTTGCGGTGAATGTTGCGAAACAACCTCTGTTTTCTCTCGACGAACGCGTCGCGCTGATCAAGCAGGCGGTGCCCGACAAGCGCGTCGAGGTACAGTCGTTCGAGGGCCTGCTCGCCGAGTTCGCGAAGAAGGTCGGGGCCTCGGTGATTATTCGTGGCTTACGGGCCGTCTCGGACTTCGAGTACGAATTCCAGATGGCGCTGATGAACCGCAACCTCGCCCCCAAAATCGAGACCGTCTTTCTTGTGCCCGCATTTGATCTGACGTATCTCAGCTCGAGTCTGGTGCGTGAGGTCGCCCGCTTCGGCGGTGACGTGTCGCAGCTCGTCGATCCGACGGTGCAACAAGCCCTGAAGCGCAAGTTCGGCAAATGAGTTTCATGGACCGCGTCTACCAGCGGGCGCGGGAGACCAGACCACGCATCGTCTTCCCCGAGGGCGACGATCGGCGCGTGCAGGAGGCGGCACAGCGCGTGGAACGCGAGGGTCTGGGCGTCGTCGAGGTGCTGCGCCGCGCGCCTGATTCGCGCACGCCATTTCTGGCCCGTCACCTCCGGGCCCGCCGGCCCGATCGCTTTCCGACCGACGCCTCAGCCGCCGAAGCGCTGGAGCATCCGCTCACCCGCGGCGCGTGCCTCGTCGGCATCGGCGCAGCGGACGTCATGGTGGGCGGCGCCGATTATCCCAGCGCGGACACCATCCGCGCCGCGCTCTGGGCGGTGGGCATGGCGCCGAGCATCGCGACGGTGTCGGGTGCGTTCTACATGGTGAAGGACGATCGCGTGCTGACGTTTGCCGACTGCGCCGTCGTGCCGGAGCCGACCTCGGTGCAGCTGGCGGACATCGCCATCGCGTCGGCGCGCGATCGGCGCCGCATCGTCGGTGACGAGCCCGTGGTCGCCTTTCTCTCGTATAGCACGCGCGGCAGCGCGGAGGGGCCGCGCGTGGAGCGGGTGCAGGCGGCCATCACGCAGCTGCGCGGCCGCCACCCCACCCCCGACTTCACATTCGACGGCGAGCTGCAGGCCGACGCGGCGCTCGTGGCCGAGGTCGCCGCGCGCAAGGCCAAAGGCTCGATGGTGGGCGGCCGGGCGAACGTCCTGATCTTTCCCGATCTCGACGCCGGCAACATCGGCTACAAACTGGTGCAGCGGCTCGGCGGGTGGACCGCGCTCGGCCCGATCCTCCAGGGACTGGCCAAACCGATCGCGGACCTGTCGCGCGGCGCGACCGCCGATGATATTGTGGACACGGCGGCGATTGCGATTCTCCAAACGCGGAAGGGGTAATCCGGCATGCGGTTCACCCTGAAGAAGGACAAGAGCGGCGTCGTCGTCGTCGGTGTGGAGGGCCAGCTCATCGTCGGCAACCGCCAGGAGCTGAAGCAGAAGATCCTCGACGCGCTCGAAGAAGGCTCCCGCAAATTCGTGATTGATTTTAGTAAGACGGGATACATAGACTCATCGGGGCTTGGCGTGCTGGTCTCGCTCTCCAAGAAAATCCGCGAACAGGGCGGGGAGCTGCGGCTCGCCGGCCTCAATGCCGATCTCCAGACGCTGTTCGAGCTCACCAAGCTCGACACGCTGTTCGCCATCAGCCGGACCGCCGAGGAGGCGTTGGCCGCGTTCTGACGTGACCCTCCAACTGCACGTCACGCGCGGGGCGATGAAGCTCGACGTCCCCAGCGATCTGGGGATGGTCGGCGACGCGGTCGAACTGGTCGCGACGCATCTGCCTCCCGGCACGCTCTCACCGCGCCGCATCAGCTTCAACCTCCGCACCGCCCTGGCCGAAGCCCTGGGCAACGCCATTCGCTACGGCACCGGCGAGAACCCCGCGCGCTCCGTGCGCGTCAGCGTGGAGTTCGGCCGCGACTTCGTGCGCATCTACGTGATCGACGACGGCGGCGGCTACGACACGATGCAGGTGCCCGACCCGACCCATCCCGACAATCTCGAGCGCGAGTACGGGCGCGGGCTGTTCGTCATCCGCCACCTCGTCGACGAAGTGGCGTTCAACGAGAAAGGCAACGGCATTTGCCTGACTCTCCGAGCGGGGTGACGCGGGTCGAGCGCCTGCTGCCGGTGCTGTCGGCCCTTTCGGGCACCACGCTGCGGCTGTGGCGCGCCAAGACGCCGGGTGGGACTCCGACTCCGAACGGCGGCGCCAGGTTTCAACCGATTCCCAATGTCGAAGGCGCCTGGCTGGAGATTCGCGGGCAGGGGGTGGGGAACCACGGTGCCCCGGAGCTCGCGGAGATTGTCGGCGCCGTGCTCGACGCCGAGCAGGAGACGACGCAGGTCGCCGCCGAGCTGTCGGGGCGCTACGAGGAAATCGACCTGATCTACACGATCAGCGAGATCCTCGGCCACACCATCCGGCTCGACGAAGCGGCGAATCGCATCCTGCGCGAGGTGTCGGCCGTGGTACGGGCCCGGCGCGCCACGCTGCTGGTCCACGACCCGCGCGCCAACGTGCTCCGGCTCGTCGCCGCGCGCGGCGTGGAGCTCGGCGAGGTCGAGCCGATCGAGGTCGACGACCCGAGGTCGGTCGCGGCGCGCGTGTTTCGCGAGATGCGCATCATCAGCTACGACCCCACCGATCAGCGCGCGCAGAAACCGCCCAATCCCGTCGAGCGGCAATATCGCGGGCAGGCATTCCTGTCGGTGCCGGTCGTGTACGCGTCGCCGGGGCGCGTGCCGACCCCGATCGGCGTCATCAATCTGACCGACCGGACCGGTGGGGATGCCTTCACCGCGGGCGATCGGAAACTGGTCGCCGCCATTGCCAATCAGATCGGCGCGGCGATCGAGAACGCGCGCCTGGTCGAGCGCGATCTCGGCCAGCAGCGCGTGCGCCGCGAGCTGGAGCTGGCGCACGACCTGCAGCTCAAGCTGCTGCCGTCGCCTGCCGTCGTCGCGTCCAAGGGCGACGTGGCGGCTCGGTGTCGTCCTGCCGAATCGGTTGGGGGAGATTTTTATAATCTGCTCAGTTTGCATGGGGAGCGGATCGGCGTGATGATCGGCGACGTCTCGAGCCACGGGTTCGGTGCCGCGCTCATCATGGCGCTGGCGATGGCCGCCTCCGGCATTCACGCGGAGACCGCGGAATCGCCGCATGAGGCGTTGCAGCGGCTCGAGATGTCGCTGCAAGAGGAGCTGGCGGAGACGGAGATGTTCCTGACGCTGTGCTATGCGGTCGCGGATCCCGCGAACGGCACGCTCACCTATGCCAACGCCGGCCACCCGCACGCCTTCCTCGTGTCGACCGAGACCGGCGCCGTCACGCGCCTCGATGCGACCCGGCCGCCGCTCGGTCTGGGGAACGGCGGCCAGGAACGCATGCTGCCGTTCGAGCGCGGCAAGGCGATGCTCTGTCTCTTCACCGATGGCCTGGCCGACGCGCGGGGTCCGAACGGCGAACGGTTCGGCGAGCAGCGGGTCTTGAGCCACGTCGTCAATCTGCGTACGCGGCCGGCCCGTCATATTCTGGAAGCCGTTTTTACCGACATCGCCGCATTCACCGGCGGCGCGCCCGCCAACGACGACCGCACGCTCGTTCTGTTCAAAGTTTGAGACGGCTGGGCCAGCATTTTCTCAACGATCCGAAGATTCTGGGGCGGATCGTGGACGCGCTCGATCCTCAGACTGGTGAGACCGTACTCGAGATTGGACCAGGGCGGGGGACGCTGACGCGCGTATTGCTCGACCGCGGGCTGAAGGTGATTGCCATTGAAAAGGATCGGCTGCTCGCAGCGGCGCTTGCGATGGACGGTCTGCGGGTAATTGAAGGGGACGCGCTGCACCTCGATTGGCCGCGCGTATCCAAGATTGTCGGCAACATCCCCTACTACATCACGTCGCCCTTGATCGACAAGGCTCTCACGCCGCCGCTCCCGGAACGAGTGGTGTTTCTGGTGCAGGCGGAGGTTGCGGATCGGATTGCGGCCCAGCCGGGAAGCAAGACTTACGGCGCGTTGTCTGTGGGCGTGCAAGCGGTGGCGAGCGTGGAGAAGCTGTTTACGGTGGCACCTGGTGCATTTCGGCCGCCGCCGAAGGTGAGAAGTGCGTTGATCCGCCTGACACCCTTGACGGAACCGCTGGTCAGACCGGAAGAGGTCGCTGCGTTTCGATCCTTCGTGACCGCCTGCTTCAGCAAGCGCCGCAAGCAGCT
>DASPXJ010000070.1:0-19920 GCA_035637355.1 Gemmatimonadales bacterium | reverse complement strand
GTGGTCGCCGCGAGGTCCTCATGACGGTCGTAGACCAGCCGCACCGGCCGGCCCGCCTTGCGCGCAAGGAGGGCCGCATGAATCGCGACGATCGATGGGTACTCCTCTTTGCCGCCGAACCCGCCACCAGTCTCCGCCTGGATGACCACGGCCTGCCTGTCGGTGAGATTGAGGGCGCGCTTCAGAGCGCGATGAACATAGTAAGGGCACTGGAGTGAGCCGATCACCGTCATCGACGCTTCCGCCTTCCCCCGTCCCTCTTCCGCCGGAATTGCGATCGCCCCCTGCGGTTCGATGTACAGCTGTTCTTGCGACCCCACGCGGAATTCGTGCTGCACGACGAAGTCCGCGGAGCGCTCTGCGGTCGCGATGTCCCCCTTCGTGATTTCTACGGTGCTGAAGACCTCGATCGCTTTCTCGAGCGCGTAAACCGGTTCAAGGATCTCATACTCGATCTGGATGTGGCTCGCCGCCTCCTCGAGGGCGCCCCGATCGGGCGCCGCGAGCAGGAGAATCGGCTCTTCCCTATGCCTGACCTCGCCCCCTCTGGTGGCCAGGATGGGCTGGTCGTCCCGGATCAGGTGGACGACGTTGTCGCCGGGGATGTCGTCGGCCGTGACCACGACCACGCGTTCCGAGTCAAAGAGGGGATCGAACGTAATGGACCTGATCCGCCCCCTGGGCACCGTCGACCGGATCGCCTTCCCGTACCAGGCGCCCGGAATCGTCAGGTCGTCGGTGTAGCGCGCCCGCCCCGTCACTTTGTCGGCGCCCTCGCGACGCGGGACGGAACGGCCGACCGTCGTGAGTGGCGCGGGCGCGGGGGCGGGGGCGGGGGCGGGGGCGGGGGGCGGGCACATGTGCGGTAATATTGCCACAGAATGTGCCGCACCGGGCGGGCAAACGACTTCGTCCGTGGGGATTCTTGACCATCGCGCAATGGCACGACGGTTGCAATCTCCCACCGGCGGCAGCAGCACGCAGAGTCGGGGGGAAAAAGCCGGCAAAGGCGGAGCCAGGTAAACGCTGGTACCGCGCCGGCTGCCGCAGTGGCCGTGCACGGCCGCTGCGGACCCTCCCCACCAATGGGAGGGCATGAGGGGCGGCTGGGAACCGCCGCGCGTGACCGCGCGGCATCCCGGCTCGCCCCGCTTCTTTCCCCGGGGACATCGTCGTAGCAGGAGCGCTAGATTGCCGATCATGACTACTGCGTCAACGCGGTCGGGCTCCGGGCTCGCAGTGCACGCCCGATTGGAGCCGGGGTTTGCGGAGATCCTGACGGCCGAGGCGGGGCGGTTCCTCACGACGCTGGCGCGGGCCTGCGAGGGGCGCCGCCAGGAGTTGCTCGCGCGTCGCATGGAGCGCCAGCGGCGCCTCGACGCCGGCGAGCGTCCCGACTTCCTGCCCGAGACGCGCTCGGTGCGCGAGGCGGCGTGGACTGTCGCGCCGATCCCGCCCGACCTGACGGACCGCCGGGTCGAGATCACGGGTCCCGTGGACCGCAAGATGATCATCAACGGGCTCAATTCCGGCGCGCGGGTCTTCATGGCCGACTTCGAGGACTCGAACGCCCCCACCTGGCGCAACAATCTCGAAGGGCAGGCGAACCTGCGGGACGCGGTGCGCGGCACCATCGGGTTCACGAGCCCCGAGGGGAAGCGCTACGCGCTCGCGCCGCGCACGGCGACGTTGATGGTGCGGCCGCGCGGCTGGCATCTGGACGAAAAGCACGTCACCGTGGACGGGCGCCCGATCTCCGCCGCCCTCTTCGATTTCGGGCTCTTCTTTTTTCACAATGCCGCGGCGCTCATCGCCAAGGGAACTGGGCCCTATTTCTACCTGCCCAAGCTCGAGAGCCACCTCGAGGCCCGTCTCTGGAACGACGTGTTCAACCTCGCGCAGGACGAGCTCGGCATCCCCCGCGGTACGATCCGCGCGACGGTCCTGATCGAGACGATTCTCGCCGCGTTCGAGATGGACGAGATCCTCTACGAGCTGAGGACCCACTCCGCGGGCCTGAACTGCGGGCGCTGGGACTACATCTTCAGCTTCATCAAGAAGTTCAGGCAGCGCCCCGACTGCGTGCTCCCTGACCGCGCCCGCGTGACGATGGACCGTCACTTCCTCAAGTCGTACGTCGATCTCCTGATTCAGACCTGTCACCGCCGGGGCGCGCACGCGATGGGCGGCATGGCGGCCCAGATTCCCATCAAGCACGACCCGGCGGCGAACGAGGCGGCGCTCGAGAAGGTCCGGCAGGACAAGCTGCGCGAGGTCCGCGCCGGGCACGACGGCACCTGGGTTGCGCACCCGGGGCTCGTGCCGGTCGCGGCGCAGGTGTTCGACGCCGCAATGCCCGGCCCGAATCAGCTGGACGTCGCGCGCGACGACGTGCGCGTGACGGCAGCGGACGTGCTCGCCGTTCCGGAAGGCGAGATCACCGCAGCCGGCCTCCGGACCAACGTGGACGTCGGGATTCAATACCTCGAGTCGTGGCTCCGCGGCGTCGGCTGCGTGCCGATCTACAACCTCATGGAAGACGCTGCCACGGCGGAGATCTCGCGGTCGCAGGTGTGGCAGTGGGTCCGTCACGGCGCACGCCTGGCTGATGGCCGCGTCGTGACGGAAGGGCTGGTGCGGCAGGTCATGGCCGCAGCGTTCCCGACCGAGAGTCTCGCCGCCGAGCTGTTCGGCAAAATGATGACCGGCGCGGAATTCCCCGAATTCCTCACACTCATCGCATACGAGCACCTGGAGTGAAGGCATGATCAAGCACGCATTTGTGTCCGAGCTGGACCGACGGTGGCGCAGCGATCGGCGGTGGCAGGGGATCACTCGACCCTACACGCCCGAGGATGTCTACCGGCTACGGGGGACGTTGGCGATCGAGCACACCCTCGCGAGCCGCGGCGCGGCGCGCTTCTGGAAGCTGATGCGGGAGGAACCCTACGTCGCCGCCCTGTCGGCCGTCACGGGAAACCAGGCGGTGCAGGAAGTCCGGGCCGGCCTCAAGGCGATCTACATCAGCGGCTGGCAGGTCGCGGCGGACGCCAACGACGCGATGACGATGTATCCCGACCAGAGCCTGTCCCCCTCCGACAGCGTGCCGAACCTGCTGGTGCGCATTCAGAATGCGTTGCGGCGTGCCGACGAGGTCCACCACATGAACGGCGACCACACGATCGACTGGTATGTGCCGCTCATTGCGGACGCGGAAGCGGGTTTCGGTGGGGTGCTCAACGCCTACGAATTGATGAAGCTGATGATCACCGCGGGGGCGGCCGGCGTGCACTTCGAGGATCAGCTGTCGTCGGTCAAGAAGTGCGGCCACCTCGGCGGCAAGGTCCTGGTGCCGACCGGCGAATTCATCACCAAGCTGATCGCGGCGCGGCTCGCGGCCGATGTGTGCGGCGTGGACACCATCCTCATCGCCCGCACCGACGCCAACAGCGCCGGGCTGCTGACGAGCGACGTCGACGAATACGATCGCCGCTGGTGTACCGGCGAGCGGTCGCCCGAAGGCTACTTCGTGATCAGGGACGGGGTCGAGGCCGCCATCGCGCGCGCCCGCGCGTACGCGCCCTACGCCGACATGCTGTGGTTCGAGACGGCCAAGCCCGATCTGGCCGAGGCTCGGCAGTTCGCCGAGGCGATCCACAAGGAGTATCCGGGCAAGCTGCTCGCCTACAACTGCTCGCCGTCGTTCAACTGGAAGCGCCATCTCAGCGCAGCGCAGCTCGCCACCTTCCAGCAGGAGCTGGGGGCGATGGGCTACAGGTTCCAGTTCGTCACGCTGTCCGGCTTTCACGCGCTGAACCACGCCATGTTCACGCTGGCGCAGGATTACAAGGAACGCGGCATGGCGGCGTACGCCGATCTGCAATCGGAGGAATTCGCCGGCGAGCGCGACGGGTACGAAGCGGTCAAACATCAGGAGTTCGTGGGCGTCGGCTACTTCGACGAGATCACGCAAATCGTGCACGGCGGCAGGAGCTCCATCGTCGCGCTCGAAGGCTCGACCGAGAAGGCTCAGTTCGTGAGTTGACAATGCCTTAGCCGTCCCTAGGCTAAGGGGATGAAAACCCTCCGCAACTACATCGGCGGGGAGTGGATTGCACCCTCCGCCGCCGATTACCTCGATCTGACGAACCCCGCGACCGGCGAGCAGCTCGGCAAAGTGCCGCTCTCCGGTGCGCGCGACGTCGATGCCGCGGTCAGCGCCGCGCAAACCGCTTTTCTCAAATGGCGTGAAGTTCCGCCGGTCGTCCGCGCCCGTTACCTGTTCAAGCTGAAGTTCCTTATGGACCAGCAATTCGAGGACCTCGCCGCCACGGTGACGCGTGAGCACGGCAAGACGCTCGACGAGTCCCGGGGGTCGGTGCGCCGCGCGATCGAGAACGTCGAGCACGCGTGCGGCATCCCGACGCTGATGATGGGCAAAGCGCTCGAGGACGTCGCGGCAGGGATCGACTGCGAATACGTCCGGCAACCGCTGGGCGTCTTCGCCGCGATCACGCCGTTCAACTTCCCCGCGATGGTGCCCTGCTGGTTTTGGCCGTACGCGATCGCGACCGGCAACACGTTCGTGCTCAAGCCGAGCGAACAGGTGCCGTTTGCATCGACGCGCATTCTGGAGCTGGTGCACGAGGCAGGAATCCCGGCGGGCGTGCTGAACCTGGTCCACGGCGCCAGGGATGTGGTGAACGCGCTGCTCGCCCATCCCGGCATCGCCGGCGTTTCATTCGTCGGGTCCTCGCCCGTCGCCAAGTACGTCTACACGGAAGCGGCGAAGTACGGCAAGCGCGTGCAGGCGCTCGGCGGCGCGAAGAACCACGTGATCGTGATGCCCGACGCCGACATGGATCGCGCCGTCGCCAACATCAGCGAATCGCTGTTCGGCTGTGCCGGCCAGCGCTGTCTCGCCGGCAGTGTGGTCGTCGCCGCGGGCAAAGCCTACGAGCCGTTCCGCGACAAGCTCCTGAGCGCAGCGAAGGATCTGCGTCTCGGCTATGGTTTGGAGCCCGGCGTCAGCATGGGCCCCGTCATCTCGGCAAAGCACAAAGAGAAAGTGCTGTCGTACGTCGAGGCGGGGCGGAAGGAAGGCGCGACGCTGCTGCTCGACGGCCGCGCGACGAAGGTCGAGAAGCATCCGCGCGGCCACTTCGTCGGTCCCACGGTGTTCGATGGCGTGCAGCCGGACATGACGATCGGCAAGGAAGAGATTTTCGGGCCGGTCGCGTCCGTCACGCACGTCAGCAACCTCGACGAGGGGATCGAGATGGTGCAGCGGTCGGGTTTTGCGAACGCGACCTCGATCTTCACGCAGAGTGGCAAGGCCGCGCGGGAATTTCGCTATCGGGTGGGCGTCAGCATGATCGGCGTCAACATTGGGGTCGCCGCACCCATGGCTTTCTTTCCGTTTGGGGGGACGAAGGGCTCGTTCTTCGGGGATCTCAAAGCACACGGGCAGGACGCGATCGAGTTCTATACCGACAAAAAAGTCGTGATCTCGAGGTGGTGACCTCGGGGAGCAGGGAGTAGGGAGTGGGGAGTGGGGAGTGGGGAGTGGTACTGGACGGTCAACTTTGGGATTGCGGTTTGATCGGGAGGCGCAACAACCCCCTGAGCACACGCATCGTGCCACCGAGGAGATTCTCAAGTTCGGTTGCCACGTCGCTGGATAGGTAGCTCAACTCGGAAGCTGCACGCACCAAACACTCAGCTTCCGCAGCCGAACCCATCGCAATCCGGAGATGCTTCCGGAATTGCAGAGTTGATTCAAGAGCGTAACCTTCGACGATGTTTGCTTCGATCGAGATGGTGGCTCGGCGGATTTGATTGAATAGTGGGAGAGCCCGTGGGTGGTAGGCCTTGTCAGTAGCCTGAAGACAGGTAATGAGCAGCATATGCGACCGCTTCCACGCAACCAACGATTGGTACTTGTGCATCGGGAGAATCTTGGACGATGATCAATCAGAACGGCATCAAATCATCGCGCAACGAAGCCATTCATTGCACCGTCAGGAACCACTCCCCACTCCCTACTCCCCGGGTTCGATATGCGTAAGGTCGTGGGGGGATTGATCCAGATGTCCAACCCGCTGAATGACGCGGGCGCACCGGTCAGCAAAATCAGCAAGGCGATGCTCGACAAGCACCTTCCTTATATCGAGGAAGCGGGCAAGAAGGGCGTGCAGTTGCTCTGCCTGCAGGAGGTGTTCAACGGCCCCTACTTCTGCCCCAGCCAGGACGCCAAGTGGTGCGACATCGCCGAGCCGATTCCCGGACCGACGATCGAGCTGATGCAGCAGCTCGCCAAGAAGCACGAAATGGTGATCATCGTGCCGATCTACGAGCGCGAGATGGCCGGCGTCTACTACAACACGGCGGCCGTGATCGACGCCGACGGCAGCTACCTCGGCAAGTACCGCAAGAATCACATCCCCCACACCGCGGGCTTCTGGGAGAAGTTCTTCTTCAAGCCGGGCAACCTCGGCTATCCGGTCTTCAAGACGCGCTACGCCACGATCGGCGTGTACATCTGCTACGACCGTCACTTCCCCGAAGGTGCGCGACTGCTCGGCCTGCACGGTGCCGAGATCGTGTTCAATCCGTCCGCGACGGTGAAGGGACTATCGCAATATCTCTGGAAGCTCGAGCAACCCGCGCACGCGGTGGCGAACGGCTACTTCATGGGGTGCATCAACCGCGTCGGCACCGAAGCACCATGGAACATCGGCCAGTTCTACGGCTCGAGCTATTTTGTCGATCCCCGCGGCAATTTCCTCGCGCAGGGCAGCGAGGACAAAGACGAGCTGGTCGTCGCCGAGATGAACCTCGACATGATCGAGGAGGTGCGGCGCACCTGGCAGTTTTTCCGCGACCGGCGGCCCGAGACGTACGACGACATGGTCCGCCAGCTTCCCTGATGGCGCTCCTGATTCGCGGTGGCCGGATCATCACGGCCACGGAAGACTTCACCGGCGACATCTACGCCGAAAACGAGACGATCACGCGCATCGAGCCGCAGATCGATCCGCGGCTGGTGGCTCCCGGAGCGGAAGTCATTGAAGCGCGGGGCAAATACGTCTTTCCGGGATTCATCGACCCGCATGTGCACATCTATCTCCCCTTCATGGGCACCTATGCCGCGGATGATTACGAATCGGCCAGCAAGGCGGCTCTGGCGGGTGGCACGACGACGCTGATCGAGATGATCTGTCCCGGCCAGGCCGACGAGCCGGTGGCGGCTTTCGAGCTGTGGAAGTCCAAGGCCGAGAAGCTGGCCGCGGTGGATTACACGTTTCACATGTCGGTCGTGCGCTTCGAGCAGCACATCCGCGAGCAGTTTCGCGAGATCGTGAAGGCTGGGGTTGCCTCTTTCAAGGTATTCCTCGCTTACAAAGGCGCACTAAACCTCTCAGATGGCGATTTGTTTGAAACAATGCGATTGGCCAAAGAGCTGGGCGTCATCGTGACCGCGCATTGCGAGAATGCCGACGCGATCGACGCGCTGCAGAAATCGCTGCTCGCGGCCGGCAAGACCGGCCCGGAGTGGCACGGCCCCTCCCGGCCCCCGATCGTCGAGGCGGACGGCGTTCACCATCTCTGCACCTTTGCGGAGCTACTCGGCACTCACGTCTACATCGTGCATACGTCGTGCGAGCCGGCGGTGCGAGCGGCACTGGCCGCGCGGCAGCGCGGGGTGAATGTCTGGATCGAGTCGGTCATCCCGCATTTCGTGCTGGACGAGACGTACGCCGCGAAGGACGGGTTCGAGGGTGCCCAATACGTCATGTCCCCGCCGCTGCGCGCCAAAGCCAATCAGAATGTGCTGTGGACCGGCGTGAAGTCGCGCGACATCAGCACCATCGCCACCGATCACGCGCCGTTCCGCTTCGCGGACCAGAAGACCATGGGCAGGGATGCGTTCACGAAGATCCCCAACGGCATCCCGTCAGTTCAGGAGCGGGTGGATCTGGTCCACACCTGCGGCGTCGCCGCCGGCCGGCTGACCTTGCAGACCATGGTGGACGCCTGCTCGACGCAGGCCGCGAAGCTGTTCGGGCTCTATCCGAAGAAGGGCGCGATTCAGCTGGGCAGCGACGCCGACCTGGTCGTCTATGATCCCGGCTATCACGGCAAGTTCTCGAAGGAATGCAGCTTCTCGAACGCGGATTACAACGCGTACGAGGGATGGGAAAGACGGGGGCGGCCAAGCGCGGTAACGGTGCGAGGCCAAGTGCAGGTTCGGGACGGTGAGTTTGTTGGCACGATTGGTCGAGGACAATTTTTGCGGCGCGAACCAACACATTGAGTTGTCGGTCATCGGTTATCGGTCGTCAGTTACCGATGACCGATGACTGACAACCGACAACGAGGGTCCATGGATTCTCAAACCGTCCGAGCGAAGCATAAAGAGTTCCTGTTCCCCTGCGTAGCGAACTACTACGCCGAGCCGGTCGTCATCACCGAGGCGCACGGCTCGAGCGTCAAGGACCTCGACGGGCGCGAGTATCTCGACTTCTTCGGCGGCATCCTGACCGCGGGCATCGGGCACTCGCATCCGGAATTCGTCAAGCGGATCCAGGACCAGGTCGCCCGGCTGGTGCACACCTCCAGCGTCTACCCGACCGTCGAGCAGGTCCGCGTCGCCGAGCGGCTCACGCAGATCACGCCCGGGAAGCTCACGAAGAGCTTCTTCACGACGAGCGGCACGGAAGCCGACGAGACGGCGATCATGCTGGCGAAGATCTACACCGGCCAGCAGGAGATCATCGCGCTGCGCCACAGCTACGCCGGCCGCAGCCAGGGCGCGATCGCGATCACCGGGCAGCAGCCGTGGCGCGTGCTGCCGACCCAGATCGCGGGCATCAAACACGCGCTGTCGCCCTATTGCTACCGCTGCCCGCTGGGGCTCGAGTATCCCGACTGCGGCATCCGCTGCGCGCAGGACATCGACGACCTGATCAAGACGACGACGACGGGCCGTCCCGCCGCCTTCATGGCGGAGCCGATTCAGGGCGCGGGCGGGTTCATCACGCCGCCCAAGGAGTACTTCGAGATCGCCGTCGGCATCATCCGCAAATACGGCGCGGTCTTCATCTGTGACGAAGTGCAGACCGGCTGGGGGCGCACCGGCGACACGTGGTGCGGCATCGAGCATTGGGGAGTGGAGCCGGAGATCATGACGTTCGCGAAATCGATCGCCAACGGCTTCCCGGTGGGCGCCACCATCGCGACGGAAGAGGTCGCGAACGCGTTCACCGGACTCTCGCTCTCGACCTTCGGCGGCAACCCGATCTCGATGGCCGCGGTCGATGTGACGATGGATGTCATGCAGCGCGAGAACACGCCGCAGCGCTCCGCCGAGCGGGGCAAGCAGCTACGCGATGCCCTGGAGGAGTTCAAGAAGCGGTTTGCTTGGATCGGCGATGTGCGGGGAATGGGGTTGATGCAGGGCATCGAGTTCGTCGAGGACCGCAAGACCAAAGAGCCGTCACCCAAGAAGACGACGGCTTTTCTCGAAGCCGCTAAGAAGCAGGGGCTGCTGATTGGGAAGGGTGGGTTGTACGGCAACGTCATCCGCATCGCGCCCTCGCTGCTCATCAGCAAGTCGGAAATCGACGACGGCTGCAAGCGGATGGAGCGGGCGTTGGCGGAGGTCAAATGATTACCCGGGCTAAGAGCCCGGGCTCCATGACACTCCCCGCCCGCACGGCGCTCGCCAACGAAGATCTGCTGCCCGTGTCGCCGGACCGGCGCACGTGGAACTGGTGGCACATCGCGTCGCTGTGGATCGGGATGGCGATCTGCATCCCGACCTACACGCTGGCCTCGGGACTCGTCGATCAGGGATGGACCTGGCAGGCCGCGGTCGGGGCCGTGGTGCTGGGCAATTGCGTCGTGCTGCTGCCGATCGCGCTCAATTCGCACGCCGGCACGCGCTATGGCATTCCCTTCCCCGTGCTGGCGCGCGCGTCGTTCGGCGTGCTCGGCGCCAACGTTCCGGCGATTCTGCGGGGCCTCGTCGCGTGCGGCTGGTTCGGCATTCAGACGTGGATCGGCGGGTGGGCGATCTACAAGTTGATCGAGGTCATGTGGCCCGGCATCGCGACGCTGCCGCAATTGTTACCCGCGTTCGTCGGCCTCAATACCGGCGAATTCCTGTGCTTCATGGTGTTCTGGGCGATGAACGTGTGGATCGTCTTGCGCGGCATGGATTCGATCAAGTTCCTGGAGACGTGGGGCTCGCCCTTTCTCCTGGCCGTCGGAGTTGCGCTGTTTGTGTGGGCGGCGGTGCGCGCGGGGGGCATCGGCCCGATGCTGGAGAACCCTGGCGGTCAGGCGGTCGGGCGGTCAGGCGGTCTGACGAGAGTCTTTGGCGCCGGTTTGACCTCCGCCGTCGCCTTCTGGGGCACGATGGCGCTGTCGATTCCCGACTTCTCGCGCTACGCACGGTCACAACGCGACCAGGTCATCGGCCAGGCCGTTGGACTGCCGGCAACGATGGCGTTGTTCGCGTTCATCGGCGCCGTCGTCACGAACGCCACCCTGGTCATCTTCGGCACGCGCATCGCCGATCCGGTCGCGCTGCTGGCGCGGATCGGTGGGCCGCTGATGATCATGCTCTCGATGGCGGGCCTCATCGTCGCCACGCTCACGACCAATATCGCCGCCAACATCGTCGCGCCGGCGAACGCATTCTCGAACATCGCGCCGCACCGGATCAGCTTCAAACAAGGCGCGATGATCACGGCGGTGATCGGCATCGTGATGATGCCGTGGCGGCTCTACAACGATGCCGCGGCCTACATCTTCACCTGGCTCATCGGCTACGGCGCGCTGCTCGGCCCGGTCGCCGGGATCATGATCGCCGACTATTTCCTGCTGCGGCGCGGCGACGTCCTCGTCAACGACCTGTACCGCCGGCATGGGACCTACGAGTACTCGCGCGGCGTGAACTGGATCGCCATGGCGGCGCTCGCCGCCGGCGTCGCGCCGAGTCTTCCGGGCTTCAGCGCCGCGCTGCGCGGCACCCCGGCAGCAGGGATCTTTGGGGGGATTTACAACTGGGCGTGGTTTGTGGGATTTCTCCTGTCCGCCGTGATCTACATGGTCGGAATGCGGTTGCGATTTGGGAGCACGGAGCAGGGAGCAGCACGTGTCGGCGCCTGAAAGGGTCTTATCTGACGAGCAGCTCGCGAGCAACTTCGCCGACATCGCGCCACCGCTGACCAGCGACGCCGCGCTGCTCGAGGCGAACAAGTGCCTCTACTGTCACGACGCACCCTGCACGATCGCCTGCCCCACCCACATCGACGTCCCTGCCTTCATCAAGAAGATCGCCAGCGGCAATCTGCGCGGCTCGGCCCGGGTGATTCTCGATGTCAACCCGTTCGGCCACTCGTGCGCGCGGGCGTGTCCCGTCGAAGTGCTGTGCGAGGGGGCGTGCGTCCTGAACGATCGTGACGAACAGCCGATCAAGATCGCACTGCTCCAGCGCCACGCGACCGATTACGTCCTGGAGAAGAAGCTCAAGCTGTTCGAGCCGGGGAAGCCAACCGGAAAACGCGTCGCGATCGTGGGGGCGGGACCGGCAGGCCTTGCCTGCGCGCGCGACCTGCGGCGAGCCGGTCACGCGGTGACCGTGTTCGAGTCGAAGCCTCAGCCGGGGGGCCTGAATACCTACGGCATTGCCGAGTACAAGCTGAAGGCGGACGTCGCGCTGGCTGAAGTGCAGGACATCCTCGACCTCGGTGTCGAGCTCAAGACGGGCGTCATCGTGGAGTCGATCGATCAGCTCCTGGCGCAGTACGACGCGGTGTTCGTCGGCGTGGGCCTGGGAAGCACGAAGCAGCTTGGCATCCCCGGCGAAGATCTGCCGGGCGTGATTGATGCCCTGACGTTCATCGAGCATCTCAAGACGCATCCCTACCGGGAAACGACGGTCGGCCGCCAGGTCGTCGTCATCGGCGCCGGCAACACCGCCATCGACGCCGTCACGCAGGCCAAGCGGCTCGGCGCCGCGGCCGCCACGATCGTGTATCGGCGCGGGGAAGCCGACATGCCGTGCTATCACTACGAGTACGAGCTGGCCAAGCGCGACGGCTGCGGCTTCCGCTTCAACGCCGCGCCGCAGCGCATTATCGGCAATGGCTCCGGCGCCGTCGCGGGAATCGAAGTGCGCACGGCGCATGGCAACGAGACGATTCCGTGCGACATGGTGATCGTCGCGATCGGACAGGGAGAGCGGACTGCGCTGACGTGGCCCAAAAACAATCCCAAGGTCTTCACGGGCGGCGACTGCGCGAATGGCGGGGCGGAGATTGTGAATGCGGCGGCGGAAGGCGTAGCAGCAGCACGGAAGATCGATGAGATGCTGAATCGTGAATGAACCCGGGCTGAGAGCCCGGGCTCGGCAGGGTGTGCGCCCTCTAAGGGCGCACTAGCGCCGAGCGCGCGCTCTTAGCGCGCGTATAAACGGAGCGACATATGGCTGATCTCAGAACCGACTTCGCGGGCATCAAGAGCCCGAACCCTTTCTGGCTCGCGTCCGGGCCACCCACGAACACCTACGTCCAGGTCGCCAAAGCATTCGACCAGGGTTGGGGAGGCGCGGTCTGGAAGACGATCGGCGAGCCGATCATCAACGTCTTCTCGCGCTACGGCTCGGTCGACCTCGGCCAGAACCGCATGATGGGCTTCAACAACATCGAGCTGATCAGCGACCGCCCCATCGTGGACAACCTCAAGGAAATCGCCGAGGTCAAGCGCAACTATCCGAAGCATGCGGTGATCGCGTCGCTGATGGTCGAATCGAAGCGCGAGGCGTGGCACGCCATCGTCAAACAGACGGAAGACACCGGCGCCGACGGCATCGAGCTGAACTTCGGCTGCCCGCACGGCATGAGCGAGCGCGGCATGGGCAGCGCGGTGGGCCAGGTGCCCGATTACACCTGCCAGATCGTCGAATGGGTGAAGGAAGTCGCCACGATTCCGGTGATCGTGAAGCTCACGCCCAACGTCACGGACATCACGTACATCGCGCGGGCGGCGGTGAAGGGCGGCGCCGATGCGCTGTCGCTGATCAACACCATCAACTCGATCGTCGGCGTCGATCTGTCGACCTTCGAGCCGCAGCCCTCGGTCGCCGGGAAGTCGAGCCACGGCGGCTACTGTGGCCCGGCGGTCAAGCCGATCGCGCTCCATCTGGTATCGGCGGTGGCCGGAGATCCGACCGTGAAGATCCCCATCTCCGGCATCGGGGGGATCGCGAGCTGGCGGGATGCCGCCGAATTCATCGCGCTGGGCGCGGGTACGCTGCAGGTCTGCACCGCGGTCATGCACTACGGCTTCCGGATCGTGGAGGACCTGATCGACGGGCTGTCGAACTGGATGGACGAGCGCGGCCACCGCACGCTGGCCGACGTGCGCGGCCGGGCGTTGCCGCGCGTCACAAAGTGGGAAGAGCTCGATCTCAATTATCACCTGCTTGCCCACATCGATCAGGACAAATGCATTCAGTGCGAATTGTGTTGGACCGCCTGTGAGGACGGTGCACACCAGGCCATTCGGCGCCTCGAAAGACGGGAAACGGGAAACGGGAAACGTGGTCCGGTGGTCGAGATTATCGAGGAGGCGTGCGTCGGATGCAATCTGTGCGCGGCGGTTTGCCCGGTGCTGAACTGCATTACGATGCAACGGGTGCCGAACGATTATCCCGCTATGAGTTGGAAGGACTACGCTGCGGGAAAGGGGAAGCTGGCGCCGCGCTCGGAACACTTCCACACGGCCACCTGGGCTCCTACACCCAAGTAACGAGCTGCAAGAATAGTGTAAGACGCCAAGTTGCGAGTGGCTTCAAGTGCCACCTACGAGTTGACAGGAATGCCGAGCTTTCGGATCAGGCCGAAAACGGTGCGTCCGCATTCATCTCGCACCGCACTGACCTTGGCTACGTCCTCACTAGACAAGTACTCGAGTCCAATAGCCAAATCGATAATGGCCTCGACCTCATCGAGGGACGACCGAGCAATATCGAGATGCTTCCGAAACTCCTTCGCACCGCGTCGGCTCGCACCCTCAGCGATGTTCAGGACGACACTCGAAGCGGCGCGTCGCCACTGATCGGCGAGACCACTTCGCTCGGACGCCGGCAAACGGTCGATTAGCGGTTTGGAAAGAAGCACGAGTGCACGCGCGTGCTGCCATGCCTTCAGGTTCTTGAAATGGCTCATGATGAACGATGCGAGGGACGAAGCCTCCGCCGGCACCAAATCCATGCGCTTCAGAGCTTTTCCCTGCACCTTGCCCTTGCAGCTTGCAACCACTTGCAACTTGGCGTCTTGTACTTTTCTTGTGCCTCGGAACTTGAGTCTTAGAGACGGCCTGGGGGCGCGATCGGAGGCACCGTTACTGGTTCCTGTTCCGGAGTAAAGTCCTCCCCAGGGTTAATGAACCTGTCTCTCTCAAAATTGTACTGCTTGTCATACAGCTGCCGGTACCGCCCACTCGCCGCCAGCAGTTCCTCGTGCGTTCCCCGCTCCACGATCTCCCCACCCTCCAGCACCAGAATCTGATCCGCGCTCCGGATCGTCGAGAGCCGGTGCGCGATCACGAACGTCGTCCGGCCGCGCCGTAGCGCGCGCAAGCCATCCTGGATCTTGGCTTCGCTCTCCGAATCGAGGCTCGACGTCGCCTCATCGAGCACCAGAATGCGGGGATCGGCCAGAATCGCCCGGGCGATCGAGATGCGCTGCCGCTGGCCGCCCGAGAGCTTCACGCCGCGCTCGCCCACCACCGTGTCGTACTGCTCGTCGAACTGCTCGACGAACTCGTCGCAGTGCGCGATGCGGGCGACGGCCTCGATCTCCTGCCGCGTCGCGTGCGGGCGCGCGAACGCGATGTTCTCGGCGATCGTGCCGTCGAACAGGAAGTTGTCCTGCAGCACGACGCCCAGCTGCGTGCGGTAGTCCGCCAGCGGCACGGTGCCGAGATCGCGCCCGTCGACCAGCACCCTGCCCGTCTCGGGCCGATTGAACGCGAGGACCAGCCCGATGAGCGTGCTCTTGCCGGATCCCGACGAGCCCACCAGCGCCGTCGTCGAGCCGGCGCGCGCCCGAAACGACACGTCCTTGAGCACGGGAACGCCCGGTTTGTATGCAAACGTCACGTGCTCGAAGGCGACGTCGCCGCGCACGGGACCCAGCGGCGCGCGCTGCGCATCTTCGGCGTCTTCGGTCGTCATGCGGCGCAGCTCGTAGATGCGGTCGAGCCCCGCGAACGCTTCGGTGATCTGCGTGCCGATCGACGCGATGTTGATCAGCGGCAGCGCGACGAGACCCACGAAGAAGACGTACTGGACGAACTGCCCCAGCGTCATCGCCTGCGAGAGGACCGCCCGCCCGCCGACGAGAATCATGACCAGCGAAATCGCGCCGATAACGAGCTGCGCAAACGCGCCGACGCCGGAGACGCCCGTCATGGTCGTGGCGATGTTGCGGAACAGCCTGTGCGCGCCGCGCGCGAACACGAGCCGCTCGCCGCGCTCCGACCGGTACGCCTTCACGATCCGGATGCCGCCCAGCGTCTCGGCGAGACGACCGGTCACCTCGGCGTTGAGCTTGCCGCGCTCGCGGAACAGGGGGCGCAGCTTGGCGAACGCGTACGCCATGCCGCCGCCGAACAGCGCCAGCACGAGAATCGAGATCGCCGTGAGCTTCCAATTCAGCCAGAAGAGCACGCCCAGCGCGATACTCGCCGTGACCAACCCCCCGAGCAGCTGCACCAGCCCGGTGCCGACCAGGTTGCGAATGCCTTCCGCATCCGTCATGATCCGCGAGATCAGGATGCCGGTCTTGGTCGAATCGAAATACGAGACCGGCAAGTGCAAGACGAATGTCTGGATGGATTTGCGCATGTCGGTAATGGCGCGTTGGGCCGCGACGCCGAGAATCTGCGACAACCCGAACGAGGTCACCGCCTGGACGACGGCCGCGGCGCCGACCGCCGCCGCAATGATGCCCAGCAGGTCCGCGCGTCTCTGCCCGACGACCTGATCGATGATGTAGCGGGACGACCACGGCAAGACGAGTCCCGCGAGCCGGCTGACCAGCATCAACCCGAGACCGATGGCGAGCCGGCCGCGGTGCTGCCAGATCAGCGCCCGCGCTTCGCGCCAGGCGTTGGAGTAATTGGGTCTGGGTTTCTTGTCCGCCACGGCGAGAAGCTTACCTTGGCTGCGCCGCGCGTACCAGGAGTCCGGTGGTCGAGACGCGAACTTCGTAGGTCACCTGCCTGGCGTCGCGTGGGCTGCCGGCCGCCGTTGCGTTGATGAACGTCGCCGAGCCGTACTGCGCGTCGATGAACGGCCGCAGCACCCAATAGCGGCGCGCGAGATCAAACGTGTCGAAGGGCTTGTCGGTCGCGAGCGAGTACACTGTCCGTTCCCGCGCCTGCTCGTCTGCCAGTTTCTGGTAGCGGCCCGCGATGCGATCGAGCTCATAGGCGGTGTGCAGGCCGACGAGATTCGCGAGCGGGCGCCACTTCAGGATGTGGGCATCGACGTAGATGGCGTCGCCGGCAACGTCGAACATGTGGACGCTGCGGTCGGGCAGCGTCACCGTGGCGCGGAATCGCTGGGGCGCGAGCGGCTCCGTGACGATCGTCGCCGCCACGACTTCCGCGGTGAGCGCGCGATAGCCGCGAATCCCGACCGAGATCGTGGCGCACAGCGCGCCGACCGAGAGGCAGAGGGCGGCGGCGAGAAAGCCGACCAGGGAGCTGAGGCGGCGGCGATGGCGCCAGGCGGACGCCGCGACGAGGATCAATACCAGCGCCAGCAGCGCGGACGTGAGCATGAAGATGCGGACGATGCCAGTCATTCCCTACACGTTACAGGCCGGTTGCCTCTGGCGCGAATTCCTCATTCGCGGCACCTTGTCGGCTCACCGGGAAAACGGAACATGAAGCGGTCAACCTTGATCACTCTGGCGATCGTAGCGCTGGTCATCGCGCTCTTCTTCTATATGTCCACCGCCCACGCGACCCAAGAATGCCGCGTGTGCGTGGAATTCAACGGCGGGTCCAACTGCGCCACCGCCGCCGGCCGGACGGCCGCCGAGGCCACCGAGACGGCGCACAACACGGCCTGCGGCCCCCTCGTGCGCGGCATGAACGAGACCATCGCGTGTGGCAATCGGGCGCCGGTCTCGGTGCAATGCAGGAATCGGTGAGCGGCTTCTCCATGCCACGCGTCGCCATTCGGGCGACGCTGTTACAGACGAGCGGCGGCAAGCGCGGCGGCGAGATCTACGTCATGGAGCGCGTCCCGCAGCACGCCGGCCACGAGACGCCGCTCGACATGTTGAATCGTCCCGAGGGATTCTTCCCGTTTCGCCCCCAGGGCAACGGCGGAGGGGTTCTGCTGGTAGCCAAAGCGCGCACGGTAACGTTGAGCGTGCCGCGGACCGAACCCGAGGATGCGACGCGGCTCTCGGCGACCAAAAAGGCCAGCCTGGAGGTGACGCTCGCGGACGGCTCCAAGCTGAGCGGCTGGGCGACCCTCGAGCTGCCGCAGCATCACTCGCGGCTGCTCGACTACCTCAACGCGTCGCCCGAGCCGTTCTTTGCCATCGCGACCACGGAGGAAGTCCACCTCGTGAACCGCGCGCACGTGCTGTACGCGCGCCCTGAGGACTGAGGCATGCCGGCACGGCTTGATCCCTTCGTCGAGGTGATGTTGCGCGAGCGCGCGGACCAGCTGTACCTGCTGCCCGACGAGCCGGTCACGCTGGTCAAAGACGGCAAGCCGCGCAAAGTCTCGAAGCAGCCGCTCACCGACCAGCACATCTACGCGCTGATGGTCGAAGTCGCGCCGCCCGAGGCGGCGGACAAGATCGACCAGCACTCGGAGACGGAGTTCGACTACGCAGCGGGCAACGGCCTGGTGCGCGTGCGGATCGTGCCGGAGGGCGGGCGGCTGACCGCCGTGATCTCGGCCATCCGCCGGGCCTCGCAAGAGCAAGCGGCGCCTGCAGTTCCCCCCCCCTCCTCCCCCCCGTCAGGCGCACCGGCCGAGGTCACCGCCGTACGGCCGGCGCCGCCAGCAAAACCGGCTGCACCAGCCAAGGCTCCTCGGGCATCCGTCATCGCCGCCGCGCCGATGGTCGAAAGTCCCGCGCCCGAAATGCCGGCGGCGCCGAGCGCGCTTCCCGGCGAATTCGCGTCGTCGCAGTACGAGGCGGCCGAGCAGAAGCTCGGCAAGCTGCTGCGCGCGCTCGTCAGCTCAGGCAGCTCGGACTTGCACCTGCGGGTGGGCGAGCCGCCGCTGTTCCGGACGCACGGCGACATCAAGCGCCAACCCGGGGGGGGCGCGGCGCTCAGCGTCAACGATCTCGAGCTGCTCGTGCTCTCGATCATGCCGGAGCGCAATCGCGGCGAATGGAAAGAGACGGGTGATACCGATTTCGCCTACGAGATCTCCGGCCTTGCCCGCTTCCGCGTGAATGCGGCGCGCGACCGCAAAGGGCCGGTCGCCGTGTTCCGCGTCATTCCCGCCAAGGTGGTGACCGTCGAAGAGATGGGGTTGACCGACGAGGTGCAGAAGCTGTGCTACCTGACGAAGGGCCTCGTGCTGGTGACCGGTCCGACCGGCTCGGGGAAATCGACGACGCTGTGTGCGCTCATCGACCTCGTCAATCGGACCCGCACCGATCACATCATCACGATCGAAGACCCGATCGAGTTCGTGCACGAGAACAAGAAGTGCCTGATCACGCAGCGGCAGGTGCACGTGCACACCGAGAGCTTCAGAACCGCGCTGCGGGCCGCGCTGCGCGAGGACCCCGACATCGTACTGGTCGGCGAGATGCGGGACCTCGAGACGATCGCCATCGCGATCGAGACGGCCGAAACCGGGCATCTCGTCTTCGGCACGCTGCACACCACCACGGCCGCGTCGACCGTGGACCGCATCATCGATCAGTTTCCCGCGGATCGTCAGGCGCAGATCCGGGTAATGCTATCGGAATCGCTGAAGGGCGTGATTTCGCAGACGCTGTGCAAGAAGACCGGTGGGGGTCGGGTGGCGGCACGCGAGATCCTGCTCACCACCCCGGCCATCTCGAACTTGATTCGCGAGGGCAAGACGTTCCAGATTCCCTCGATCATTCAGACCAGCAAGAAGCTGGGGATGCTGACGCTGAACGACGCGCTGCTCGAGCTCGTCGAGAAGAAAGCGATCGAGCCCGACGAGGCCTACATGCGCTCGGTCGAGAAGTCCGGGCTCGCCGCGTCCCTGAAGGCCAAGGGGTTCAAGCTCACACTTATGCCGGAGGTCTGATTATGAGCCGTCTCAACCCGCTTCGCCTGATCGTTCCCGCGGCCCTCGTGGTCGTGGCGGCGTGCCAGGACACCATCACGCCGACGGCGCCGGTCGCCGCTCGCGTCACACCCAGCGCGTACGCGCCACAGCAGGTCCAACGCTGGTTTGACCTGATGGCGCGCGAGGGGCTGGCGCTGCCCGGAACCGTCCTCGCCGATTACGATGAGACGACCAACCGGGTGGTCGTCGGCGTCGAGCATGCGGCCGCGGCGGCCAGCGTGCGCGCCCTCGCCGCGCGTCTCGGTGTGCCGGCGGCGGCACTCGTCGTGCGCGAGATGGAGCCGATCCGTTTCGCGACGACGCTGCGCGACCGGGTCGATCCGCGCGTCGGCGGAATCCAGATCCACTTCGGGAATTTCCTCTGCTCGATGGGCTTCAACGCTAAGGACGCTGGGCAGGCGTCGTTCGTCACTGCGTCGCACTGCACGAATAGGCAGGGAGGCGTGGAGGGCACGGTCTATTATCAGCCGCTGCAAAGCGTGGACGGCGTCTCGATTGGCACGGAAGTCGAAGATCCGCCCTACGTGCGCAAC
>DASPXJ010000069.1:0-57845 GCA_035637355.1 Gemmatimonadales bacterium | reverse complement strand
TGGGGCGTCGATGCCTGGAGTAAGGAGTACAGCGTCTATCTGCCGCAGCCCGATACCGTCGAAGCTTCCTTGATCGTTGGTCCGCGCAGCAAGCCCGTGCGTCTCGATCTCCGCGAGCCGGGCATCGGCCCCCAAATCCCGCCTTTCAACGGCTACAGCGGCGACGGCAATGTCACAGCCGAAGTCGTGTACGTGAACTACGGGCTGATCGAGGACTACAAGACACTCGATTCGCTGGGCATCAGCGTGAGCGGCAAGATCGTGATCGCGCGCTACGGGCGCTCGTTCCGCGGCATCAAGGCGCGCGAAGCGCAGAAGCGGGGCGCGCTCGGGTTGATCGTCTACTCCGATCCGCAGGACGACGGCTTCTTCCGGGGCGACGTCTATCCCAAGGGGCCGATGCGCAACCCCAACGGCATTCAGCGCGGCAGCATGATGAACGGCAACGGCGATCCCACCACACCGAGCTGGTCGTCGGTCGCGGGCGCCAGGCGGCTGCCGGAGGATTCGCTCGACATCCCGCGCATTCCGATCATCCCGATGAGCTACGGCAACGCCCGCCGCTTCCTCGAGCCGGTCGCCGGCCCGTCCGTCCCGCAGAGCTGGCAGGGAGGCTTGCCGTTCCGCTATCACGTCGGCCCGGGCCCGGTGCGCGCCCATCTGCACGTCAAGACGGAGCGGGGGAGCCGGGCCTTTCACCCGATCTGGAATACGATCGGGATGATTCGCGGCGCGCGGCAGCCCGATGAATGGGTGGTGGTCGGCGGCCATCGCGACGCGTGGGGGCCGGGAGCCCGGGACAACGTGAGCGGCACCGTCACGGTGCTGGAAGCGGCGCGCGCGTTTGCGACGCTCGCCAAAGACGGTCAGCGGCCGGCGCGGTCTGTTCTCTTCGTCACGTGGGATGCCGAGGAATGGGGGCTGATCGGCTCGACCGAGTGGGTCGAGGAGCTCGAGGATTCGCTCCGGGCGCACGTCGTCGCGTACATCAACGAGGACGGCACCTTTTCCGGGCCCAACTTCAGCGGCGGCGGATCGCCATCGTTGAAGCCGTTGTTCCGCGCCGCCACCCGCGTAGTCCCCGATCCGACCGGCCCGGGTACCGTGTACGACGTCTGGTTGAAGAGCAAGAAGGGTGATACGACGGCGCTGACGTTCGGCAATCTGGGCGGCGGGTCCGACTTCTCCGGCTTCTACCATCACCTGGGAATTCCGTCGGGCGGCATCGGCTTCGACGGGCCCGATGGCATCTATCACTCGATGTACGACTCCTACGACTGGATGTCGCGCTTCGGCGATCCGGCGTACAAGTCGCACCGCGCGGGAGCGCAGCTCGTTGCCGTGATCCTCAGCCGCCTCGCGAACAGCGATCTGCTGCCGCTCGATTACGCCGCCTTCGGCGTGGAGATGGACAGCCTGGTTGCGCAGCTCGATTCCGGCGTCGCGAAGCAGCAATGGACCGCGACGGTCAACACGCAGCCGCTAAAAGACGCGCTGGATCGTTTTACGGCAGTCGCCCGTGCATTTCGCGCCGCGCGCGACACGGCGCATGTGAACGGCGACCGCGCGCAGCGCGTCAACCAGTCACTCATGCTGGTCGAGCGCCGGCTGACGCGTCCCGAAGGTCTGGTGAGCCGGCCGTGGTTCCGGAGCCTGCAGTTTGCGGCCGATCTCGATAACGGATATGCAACGATGGCATTTCCGAGCGTCAACGAGGCCATCCGTTATACGGACGCGGCGACCGCCAACAGGGAGCTGGTCGATCTCGTAAACCGAGTGGATCAAGCCCGCGCCGCACTTGTGGAAGCGGCGGCGGCCCTGCGCTAGATTGGAGCCACGATGGAACCCGACGACCGCACACGCATCGTCATCTATTACGCGATCTGGGCCACGATCTGCTCGGCTGTGGCCGGCCTCGTCGTCGCGCTGATCCACACGTGGTTCTTTAGTTACAACCCCGGCCGGTCGGCCGTCATTGAAACGCTGTTCAGCGGCGCCGTGGTCGCCGTGGCGCTCGCCGCGGCCCAGGGCGCAGTCGCACTCGTCACCGGCAGCCTGCTGGCGAAGCTCGGACGGACGCTGCAGCTCACGCTGCTGCTGGGTCTGCTGATCGGGTTGTTCGACTTCGTGATGTACTTCCTGCAGATGGCGGTCCCGGCCACCGAGCTGGGCTGGACTCCCGATCTCATCATCATCGTTGCGGTGACGGCCGCGATCACGGCGGCTGGATCGCGCCGGGTCGCGGCCCCCGCGTGACGGACGAGCAAAAAGAGGCCATCGAGCAGCTCGAACGTCGAGTCGCGACGCTCGAAAACATTGTGCGCCGCTTGACATTCGTCGCTAGTGGCGAACGTGTGCTGGCGGAGTCGCAACAGCCGTCGCAGCGCGCCACTACTCCGGCCCCCCCCATCGTACGCGCAGCCCTCCCGACCGTCACCGAATCGCCGCAAGCCTCTACCGATTTCGAGCAGTGGTTCGGCCAGCGCGGGTTGCTCGCGGTCGGCGTCATCGCGCTGCTCGCCGCCACGGCGTTTTTCCTCAAGTACGCAATCGACCGCGGCTGGATCGCGCCGCTCATTCGGGCGCTGCTCGCGATCGTCGCGGGCATCGCCGTCGCCGCCTGGGGACACCAACGGATCACGCGGGGCATGCGCCGCTACGGAGCCTCGCTGATTGGCGCGGGTGGTGGGCTCGCATTCCTGGGGCTGTGGGCGGCCGCGGGGCCGTATGCCCTCGTGGACCGCCGGGTCGGGATCCTGTTGCTGGCGACCACGACCGTCGCCGTCACGCTCCTTGCGCTGCATCACCAGGTCGAAGGCCTGGCGATCTGGTCGCTCGCAGGGGCCTATATCGCGCCGCTATTGCTCCGACCGCCGGAGCCGAACCCCGTCGCATTCCTCGGTTACATCGAAGTCGTCGGATTGGGGACCGGCATTCTCGCCTACACGATGAGCTGGCGGCGCACCTTTGATCTGGCGCTGTTCGGCTATCTCGTCCTCGCCGCGGCGGGCGGTTCGACGGCGCTCGCCACACCGACCGGCTGTTGGCTCGTCGTCGCGGCCGCCTTGCTCGCGCTGCACGTCACCCATGTGCGGCCATGGCCGGAGGCCAGGCTCGGCGTGGTGCTGCTCGCGTGGGTCATCCTGGGCACGAACCTCGGCGACCTGACGAGCGATCCGGCGCGGTGGCTCTCGCTCGCCGGCATCGCAGCGGTGACCGCGTTGTTGTGCTGGCAACATCTCGAGCGCGATCCGTTCCGCTCGGACGCGCCAGACGTCGCCGGGGGCCAGCTGCTCTTTATCGCGAATCCGCTGGCTTTCGTGATCCTCGCCTTCGTCGTTCTGAACTATTCACCGGGTCTCGTGCCGGCGGCGCTCGGTGCAGCCTACCTCCTCGCCGGCTGGCAGCGGCGCGCGGCGCCTTTCCTGATCATGGGCTTCGCGCTCGAGGCGCTGGCGGTGGCACTGGAGTGGTCAGCGACCAGTGTGACGGTCGGGTGGACCGCTCTCGCCTTACTCGCGCTCCTCGCCGAGCGGCAGGGCGGGCGTCCCGGCGGGCGCCACGCCTCGGTCGGGCTCGCGTCGGCGGCATTCGTAGCGCTTTTCACAGTCGCGTTGTTTGCGCGTCAGCAGCAACCGGTGTTCAGCGGCCCTTGGGCATTGGCGTTGTACGCCTACATCGCAGGCACCGCCGTCGCGGCGCGCTGGTGGGGCACCGAAGCCAAACCCACGCTCTGGAAGGGCGGGGGCGCCGAATGGATGTGGATCCTGTGCGGTGCGGCCGTCTTTTTCGGCGGGTCCATCGAGTTCTGGTATGCGTTCGCGCAGATCGCGCCGCTCGCGGGCGACCTCGCCTTGAGCGTCTGGTGGCTGCTGTACGCGGGAGCCCTGGTCTGGCTCGGCTTCGATGTCGACCGGAAGATGATTCGCTCGGCAGGCCTGATCGTCGCCGGCGGCGCCGGCCTCAAGATCGTGCTATACGACCTGTCCACGATGGAGGCGTTGTATCGCGTGGCGTCGTTTTTCGCCCTGGCACTGATCGCCCTGGCCGTCGCCTACGCGTACAACCGCAAGGCTAAAGTTTCGGCAGGGTGATCCCTTTCTGAGCCTGATATTTTCCCTTCTTATCCTTGTAGGACACTTCGCACTCGTCTCCCTCATCCGCCGTAAAGAACAGGACTTGCGCAATGCCTTCGTTCGCGTAAATCCGCGCGGGGAGCGGCGTCGTGTTGGAGATCTCGAGCGTCACGAAGCCTTCCCACTCCGGCTCGAACGGCGTCACGTTCACGATGATGCCGCAGCGGGCATACGTGCTCTTGCCGACGCACACGGTCAGCACATTCCGCGGAATCCGGAAGTACTCCACCGAGCTCGCCAGCGCGAACGAGTTGGGTGGGACGATGCAGATGTCGCCTTTGAACTCGACGAATGACTTGGGATCGAAGTGCTTCGGATCGACGACCGCCGAGAGCGCGTTGGTGAAGATCTTGAACTCCGGCGCGACCCGCATGTCGTAGCCGTACGAGGAGACGCCGTACGAGATCACGCCCTCGCGGACCTGCCGGTCCGCGAACGGCTCGATCATCCCGTGTTGTTTGGACATGGTGGTGATCCAGCGGTCGGATTTGATGGACATGGGGCCGCAATGTAATGGCCAGCTTGACTAACGGCAGAGCCTTAGTGAATTTTTTCACGAGCCATGCAGCCCTACATCCCGTTCCTCATGCTGCTCGGTTTGGCCATCATCGCCGCGACAACGATGATCGTGGGGTCGCATTTTCTGGGACCCCGGCGCCCCACCGAAGTGAAGGAGCGGCCCTACGAGAGCGGGATGCCGCCGCTCGGCAGCGCGCACGAGCGGTTTTCGGTCAAGTTTTATCTGGTGGCCGTGCTGTTCATTCTCTTCGACATTGAAACCGTCTTTCTGATCCCGTGGGCGGTCATCTTTATGGGGAATGGCACCGCGACGACGGGTTTTCTCTTGGTAGAGATGCTCGTGTTCCTGCTGATATTGTTCGTGGGATACATCTACGTCTGGAAGCGCGGCGCCTTCCAATGGGACTGACGACATGAAGCGAGTCGGCGAGACTACAGAAGTCAGCGGTCAGAGCCCCAACTACCTGGTTGCCAAATTCCAGGACCTGGTCAACTGGGCGGTGAATTCGTCGCGCGCCAATTCGCTGTGGCCGATGCCGTTCGGCACGGCGTGCTGCGCCATCGAGTTCATGGCCACCGCCGCGAGCCGTTTCGACTTCGCCCGCTTCGGCATGGAGCGCCAGGCGTTCTCGCCGCGCCAGGCCGATGTGCTCATCTGCGCCGGCCGGCTGCCGTTCAAGCTCGCTCCCGTGATCCGCCGCATCTACGACCAGATGCCGCAACCCAAATGGGTCATCTCCATGGGCGCCTGCGCGTCCACCGGCGGCATTTTCGACAACTACGCGATGGTGCAGGGCATCGACACGATCGTCCCCGTGGACGTCTACGTCCCCGGCTGCCCGCCCCGTCCCGAAGGCCTGCTGTACGGCATTCTCCTCCTGCATAAGAAGATCAAGGGCGAGTCGCTGTTCGATCACGTCCGGCGCCGCGACGAACAGCCGCTCGACGAGAAGGGACTGCGGCTGCCGCCCGAGACGATCGACGAGATCTCCGAGCCGTTCGGCAACTCCGTCCACCAGTTCCGCTCTTCGTGATTCCGGGCGCAGTGCGGGAAGCCGTAGCCTCGGACGGCGACACGATCGTCTATGTCGCACGCGAGCGTCTGCTCGACGCGATGCGCTATCTCAAGGACACGCCCGGCCAGGACTACGATTACCTGGTCGATGTGACGGCGGTCGAATTCAGGGATCGCGAGCGTCCCCTCGAAGTCGTGTACTTCCTGCGCTCGCTCACGCGCAAAGCCGACCTCCGGATCAAAGTCGAGCTGCCGCCCGACGCGGAGCTGGCCGTCGACTCCGTCTACAGCCTGTGGCACGGCGCCGATTGGCTGGAGCGGGAAGTGTTCGACATGTTCGGCGTCACCTTCCGCGGTCATCCCGATCTGCGCCGCATCCTGATGTGGGAAACGTATGCCGAGGGCTATCCGCTCCGGAAAAACTTCCCGCTGCGCGGCCGCTTCTCCCGCGCCGAACAGGTGCGCCAGGCGTTGAACGCCAATCCCGAAGCGCACTACTCGCTGGAAGAGCTGTCGATCGCCGACGCGGGCGGGGACCTGCCCGAGGACATGCGCGAGCGGCTGCGCCGAGGCGAGCGCGGCACGATTCCCGAGCCCCCCCCGTCCGCGGCATGAGCAAGCGAACCGTCGAGCTCGAGCTGGCGACCCCCGGCGTGGATGCCGCCGGCCGTCCCGCCCGCGTCCCGCTCACCGCTGCCGCCGAGCCGGACCTGGGCGGCGAGCATCTGCTCATGAACATGGGTCCCCAGCACCCCGCGACGCACGGCGTGTTGCGCCTCGTGGTGGAGCTCGATGGGGAGACGGTGGTGCGCTGCATCCCGCATCTCGGCTACCTGCATTCGGGGTTCGAGAAGCTCGGCGAGTACCGGCACTACAATCAGATCATCCCGCTCACCGACCGCACCGACTACCTGTCGCCGATGGCCAACAACGTCGGCCTGGCAATGGCGGCCGAGAAGCTGATGGGCATCGAGATCACGCCGCGCTGCACGGTGCTGCGGGTCATCGCCTGCGAGATGAGCCGCATCATCTCCCACATGGTCTGGCTCGGCACCACGTCGATCGATCTGGGCGCGTTCACGCCGTTCCTGTGGGCGTTCCAGGAGCGCGAGCGGATCTACGACCTGCAGGAGATGTGGACCGGCGCGCGGCTGACGACGAGCCTCACGCGCGTCGGCGGCCTCATGGCCGACATCCCGGATCAATTCACCGACAAACTGCGCGAATTCACCCGTACTTTCCCGAAGACCCTGGCCGAAATCGATCGGGTGCTCACCCGCAATGCCGTCTGGGCGGGCCGGACCCAGGGCGTGGGTACGCTCAGCGCCGCCGAGGCCATCAACCACTCGCTCTCCGGCCCGATGCTGCGCGCCAGCGGCGTTCCGTACGACGTACGCAAGGACAAGCCCTATCTCGGCTATGAGACCTACGATTTCGACGTGGTGGTCGGCGAGCACGGCGACGTCTTCGACCGCTACCTGGTGCGGCTCGAGGAATGTCATCAGTCGAACCGCATTCTCGAGCAGGCGCTCGACCGGTTGCCCGACGGCCCGATCAACGTCGACGACCCGCGCGTGATTCTCCCGTCCAAGACGCGGGCGATGAGCGACATGGAAGCGATGATCTTCCATTTCAAGCAGGTGATGGAAGGCGTGAAGGCACCGGTCGGCGAGGCCTACGTCGGGATCGAGAATCCCAAAGGCGAGCTCGGCAACTACCTCGTCTCCGACGGCACCGCCAAGCCGGTGCGGTGGCGCATCCGGCCGCCCTCCTTCATTAATCTGTCCGCGCTGCCCAAGATGGCTGAAGGCCACCTGCTGTCCGACCTGGTCGCGATCAACGCGTCCGTGGACATCGTAATGGGTGAGGTCGATCGATGACGGTGCAGGAGGACTACCAACCCGTCTTTGCCGGGAAGGTGCTGGAGGAGCTGCACACCATACTCCAGCGCTATCCCAACAAGCAGGCCGCCCTGCTGCCGGCGCTGTGGATCGCGCAGCGCGAGTACGGCTGGATCTCCGACCGCATCATGGCGGAGGTCGCTGAAGTGCTCGGGCTGACACCCGCGTACGTGAAGGGCGTCGTCACGTTCTACACGATGTACCACCAGCATCCCGTCGGAAAGAACTTCGTGCAGGTCTGCACGACGTCGCCGTGCAACATCTGCGGTGCCGAAGGGGTCGTGAAAGCCTTCCTCGAGCAGACGGGCGCGGGCGATGCGGGCGCGACCAGCCCCGACGGCAAGTGGACGATCGTCGAGGTGGAATGTCTGGGGGCCTGTGGCTTCGCGACACCCGTGCTCGTGAACGACGATTTCATTGAGAATGTCACGCCGGACAAGGTTGCGGACATCGTGAAGAAGTACCGCTAATGGGTTTCCCTCATAAGTCGCATCCCAAGGAGACCGTCGTCCTGTCGCAGTACTTCGGCGACGCCGACGCGCGCACCCTCAAGGGCTGGACCAAGCGCGGCGGCTACGAGGCGCTGGCGCAGGCGCTCAAGATGGACCCGGTCGCCGTTACCGACGTCGTGAAAGAATCGGGACTGCGCGGACGCGGCGGGGCAGGGTTTCCGACGGGTCTGAAGTGGTCCTTCATGCCGAAGGAGAAAAAGCGCGCTCACTATCTGTGTGTAAATGCAGATGAATCAGAACCGGGCACCTTCAAGGATCGCGAGATCATGCGCTGGACGCCGCACGCGCTGCTCGAGGGCGCCGCGATCGCCGCCCACGCGATCCGCGCCGAGGTCGTCTACATCTATATCCGTGGCGAGTTCACCGAGCCGTGGTCGATCATGGAGCGGGCTCTGGCCGAGGCGAACGCCGCCGGCGTGTTCGGCGGCATCAAGATCTATCTGCATCGCGGCGCGGGCGCCTACATCTGCGGCGAAGAAACCGCCTTGATGAACTCGATCGAGGGCAAGCGCGGCAATCCACGCATCAAGCCGCCGTTCCCCGCCGCCGCCGGCCTGTTCGGGATGCCGACGACGATCAACAACGTCGAAACGCTTGTGGCCGTGCCGCACATCATCAAGCGCGGGGCGGCCTGGTACAAAGGGATGTGCCTCTCGAACCCCAAGAGCACGGGGACAAAGCTCTTTTCGGTCTGCGGCCACGTGCAGCGTCCGGGGAATTACGAAGTCACCATGGGCTTCCCACTCAAGGATCTGCTGTACGACATGTGTGGTGGCCCGCCCGCAGGCCGGACGCTCAAAGCCTGCATTCCGGGCGGCTCCTCCGTGCCGATCCTCACGCGTGAAGAGACCGAAGCGTGTCTGCTCGACTACGAAGGCGTCGTCGAGAAAGGCTCGATGCTCGGCTCGGGCGGCGTCATCGTGTTCGATGACTCGGCCGACATGGTCTACCAGATCATGCGGCTGGCGCGCTTCTACGCCCACGAGTCGTGCGCGCAATGTACGCAGTGCCGTGAAGGCACGGCGTGGACGACGAAGATCATGGAGCGGATTCTCGCGGGGCAGGGGAAGACGAAAGATCTCGATCTGCTGCTCGACCTCGCGGAGAACATGACCGGCAAAACGATCTGCGTGCTGTCCGACTCCTGCGCGGCACCGGTCGTGAGCGGGATCAAGAAGTTCCGCGGTGAATTCGAGGCGTATCTGGCGGGAAAAAGACAACCGGTGATGGTGGGCTGATGGCAGACGGCTTAATCAACCTGACGATCGACGGTGCACAGGTCAGCGTTCCGCCCGGTACCCTCGTGATCGAAGCGGCGAAGCAGGCCGGCGTGCTCGTGCCGCACTACTGTTACCACCCCGGCTTGCCCGTCGCCGGCGTGTGCCGGATGTGCCTCGTCGAGATCGAAAAGGCCCCCAAGCTTCAGATCGCCTGCGCTACGACCGTCACCGAAGGCATGGTGGTCAAGACGCAGACGGCTCCCGCGAAGGACGCCCGACAGAGCGTGCTCGAGTTCCTCCTGATCAACCACCCGCTCGACTGTCCGATCTGCGATCAGGCGGGGGAATGCGAGCTGCAGGACTTCGTGTTCCAGGAAGGTCAGGCCCGCACCCGCTACGCCGAGTTCGCCAAGCGGTTCAATCCCGTGGAAGACTTCGGGCCGGACGTGTTGTACGTCCCCAACCGCTGCATCCTCTGCACGCGCTGCGTCCGCTACATGGAAGACATCGCCAAAGAGCCGGTCCTCAATGTCTCCGAGCGCGGCGACCGCGCGTATATCGGTATTCACCCCGAAGCCCGGCTCGATCATCCCTGGGCCGGCAACGTGGTGGACCTCTGTCCGGTCGGATCGCTGCTCTCCAAGGATTTCCTGCACAAAGCCCGCGCCTGGGAGCTCGACAAGACGGCGTCGATCTGCACCGGCTGCTCCCAGGGGTGCAACATCACGCTCGACACGCGCGACGAAGTCGTCGTGCGCGTGCGTCCGCGCCCCAACCTCGACGTGAATCGCTACTTCATCTGCGATCACGGCCGGATGCACTACAAGTGGATGAACCGTGGCGATCGGATCGAGGCTCCTCTCATCCGCCAGGGTGCTGAGCTGAAGGCGACGGACTGGGATGAGGCGCTCGATCGCGTCGGAGGAATCCTGCGCGGGGCATCCGGGAAAGCGGTGGCACTCGTGTCGCCCGGGGCGTCGACCGAAGCGCTGGCGGCCGCCAAGCGTCTCCTGTCCGGCGGGAGCTTCACCTGGACCGGCGCGTTCCAGGTGGTCATGGGTGAGGAGGCGCCGCTTCCGGGGGTACCGAATCTCGCCCTGCGCGCCGAGCGCGCCCCCAATGCGAAGGGCGCCGAGCAGCTCGGCTACACGCGCGACTACGCGTCGGCGATCGCAGCGGCGAAATCGGCGGCCGTGGTGCTGGTGCTCGACGATCCCGATTGCGCGGTCGAGACCAACGGCGCGCTGATCTATCTCGGCACGGTACTCGCCGAGGACGCGGCGTGCCGGCGTGCGAACGTGATTCTGCCGATTGCCAACGTCGCCGAGGAAGAAGGCACCTTCACCAACCGCGACGGCCGCGAGCAACGCTACTACCAGGCAAAGCCGGCGCCTGGGATGGCACAGCCGGCGGCCTGGGTGCTGGGACAGCTCGTCGCCGCGCTCGGCCCGGCGGTGGTGTCGTGACCTTTTTCCTCATCGCGTCCGCCATCAAGGTGTTCGTCGTCTTCAACCTGATCATGGTTGGGGTGGCGCTGCTGACCCTGTTCGAACGGCGGGTGTGCGCCTGGATGCAGGACCGTCTCGGCCCAAACCGCGTCGGCCCGCAGGGCCTGCTCCAGCCCGCCGCCGACGGTCTGAAGAACTTTCTGAAGGAAGAGACGTCGCCCGCGATGGCGGACAAGGCGCTGTTCACGCTCGCACCGATCGTATCGTTTGTGCCGGCGCTGCTCACCTTCGGCGTCATTCCCTTCGCCGCGCCGCTGCCTACCCAATGGGGTCTCGTCCCCATGGTCGTCGCCGATCTCCCGGTGGGGTTCCTGTATATCCTGGCGATCAGCTCGCTGGGCGTGTACGGGATCGTGCTCGCCGGCTGGGCATCCAACAACAAGTACGCGCTGCTCGGCGGGCTGCGCGCTTCGGCGCAGATGATCTCGTACGAGATCGCCCTCGGGATGAGCACCGTCGCAGTCCTGTTGTTGGCGGGGAACGTGACGCTGTCGCAAGTCGTCGCCCAGCAGCAACGAGGGCTGCCGTTCGTCATTCCCTTGACGATCGCGTTCGTGATCTTCTTCATCAGCGCCTTCGCGGAGACGAACCGTTTGCCCTTTGACCTGCCCGAAGCGGAGGGAGAGCTGATCGCCGGCTATCACACGGAATACAGCGCGATGAAGTTCTCGATGTTCTACATCGCCGAGTACTCGAACATGGTGACGGCGTCCGCGCTGATGGCGACGCTGTTCTTTGGCGGCTGGGACATCCCGTTCACGAGCTGGGACTCGACCGGCGATCCCAGCGTCCTCAAGACGCTGCTGACACTCGCGGCGTTCGGCGCCAAGACGTTCTTCTTCCTCTTTACCTACGTCTGGGTGCGGTGGACCTTGCCGCGCTTCCGCTACGACCAGCTCATGGCGCTCGGCTGGAAGGTGCTGCTGCCGCTCGCACTCCTCTATATCACCGTGCTGGCGGTTGCCATCTGGTACATCCGCATCCAGCTCGGCTGGGAGTATGGCCGCGGCATGGCCGCGGCGTTGGGTGGTCTCAACGTCGTGCTGTTGATCATGCTCGTGTGGTGGCTGGACCGCGGCAGGATCGTCTCAGGCTCGGTGCGGCAGGAGGCAGCCTGATGGCGATTGGCGTGAAGGTCATGAAGCGGCCAACCGCTCAGACGTCGTATCTGCGCGCGACGCTGAAGGGGATGGCGTTGACCTTTAGCCACCTGCTGCGGCCCAAAGTCACGATGCAGTACCCGGAAGAGAAATCCTCCAAAGACTGGACGCTCTCCTCACGGTGGCGCGGTACGCACCGCATGCTGACGGATGAACAGGGACGCGCGAAGTGCGTCGCCTGTGGCTTGTGCCCGCAGATCTGCCCGGCGAACTGCATCAAGCTGGTGCCCGGCGAGGATGAAGAGGGAAACCGCTATCCGCTGATTTACGAGATCGACGAGTTCCGTTGCATCTTCTGCGGCTACTGCCAGGAAGTGTGCCCTGAAGAAGCGATCCACGTCGGGGTGCACTACGAGAACTCCGAGTATTCCCGCGACCGCTTCGTCTATGATCTCGAGCGCCTGACGGCACAGACGCATCCGGTTTCGACGCTGTGGGATCCCTCAGATCCCAAAGGTGAGTAGCCCCTTTGCCACTTAGCCCCTTGGCCTTTTTCTGGTTTTTCGGCGTCATCGCGATGTTGAGCGCGCTGTTGTGCATCACGCGCAGGAACCCGGTTGCCAGTGCGCTGTGGCTGGTCGTCACCCTGTTCGCGCTCGCCGCGCTGTTCGTGCTGCTCGACGCGCAGTTCATCGCGGTGCTCCAGGTGCTGGTCTATGCCGGCGCGATCATGGTGCTGTTCCTCTTCGTGATCATGCTGCTGAACCTGGGACGGCCCGGACCGACCGACATCAAGGGGCCGGTGGGATTGCTGATCGCCGCCGTGCTCGCCGGGACGCTGCTGTTTCAGCTCCGCGTCGTCGGCCAGGCGACGTTGCCGGACGCGATCCGCCTGCCGCCCGGGACCATTGCGGCGATGCAGCAGCAGCAGGGGATGGTCGCCGCCGTCGCGACCCCCTTGTTCGATGCCTACCTCGTTCCGTTCGAGATCGCCAGCGTACTGTTGCTCGCGGCGATCGTCGGCGCCGTCGTGCTCGCGAAGCGGAAGCTGTAGCATGCTGCTCAGCCCGGCCCTCGCGATTTCCGCCGTGCTCTTCACGCTGGGCGTCGCCGGCGTGCTGTTCCGGCGCAACGTCATCGTGATCTTCATGTGCGTCGAGCTGATGCTCAACGCCGTGAACCTGACGTTCGTGGCGCTCGCGCAGAGCCTCGGCATGGGCGGCCAGGTGTTCGTGTTCTTCGTGATGGCCGTCGCGGCCGCGGAAGCGGCCGTGGGGCTCGCCATCATCCTCGCCGTCTACCGCCATAAGCAGTCAGTGAGCCTGCAGAACATGAATCTCCTCAAGGACGGATGACCGGCACCGCCGTCGACCTGATCTGGCTCGCGCCAGCGCTGGCGCTGCTCGGCTTCGTGCTGAACGGCGCACTGGTATTTGTCCGTCCCACGGCCAAGACGCTCGTCTCAGTCATCGGCGCGGGCGTGTTGCTCGCGGCGTTCGTCGTCTCCGCCCTTGTCTTTAGCGCCTTCCCCGGTCTACATGCGGAAGCGCCGGTGGTGCTCCGCTACTGGTCGTGGATTCCCGTCGGTACGCTGCAGGTGGACTTCGCTCTGCAGGTAGACCAGCTCTCGGCCGTGATGCTGCTGGTGGTGACCGGCGTCGGCGCGCTGATCCATCTGTTCAGCATCGGCTACATGAGGGACGATCCCGGGTACGCGCGCTACTTCGCGTATCTCAACCTGTTCGTCTTTTTCATGCTGGTGCTCGTGCTGGGCGCGAGCTTCCCCGTGATGTTCGTCGGTTGGGAAGGCGTCGGGCTGTGCAGCTATCTGCTGATCGGCTTCTGGTTCAACGAGGAAGTCAACGCCAACGCCGGCCGCAAGGCGTTCATCATGAACCGCATCGGCGACTTCGGATTCATGGTCGCGATGCTCATGATCTTCTGGACGACGGGCTCACTCGACTTCGGCACCGTCTTCTCCCACGCTCCCACCGCGCTCGTGGCGGGGGGCAGCACCGTCACCGCCATCACGCTGTTCCTGTTCCTCGGGTGCACCGGCAAGTCGGCGCAGATCCCGCTGTACACCTGGTTGCCCGACGCGATGGCCGGCCCGACGCCGGTCTCGGCGCTGATCCACGCGGCCACGATGGTGACCGCTGGCGTATACCTCGTCGCGCGCTGTAATCTGCTGTTCGCGATGGCACCGCTGTCGGGCGCCGTGGTCGCGGGCGTCGGCGCGCTGACGGCGCTGTTCGCCGCGACGATCGCGCTGAAACAGTGGGACATCAAGAAGGTCCTCGCGTATTCCACGATCTCGCAGCTCGGCTACATGTTCCTGGGCGTCGGCACGGGAGCGATCAGCGCCGGCATCTTCCACCTGACGACGCATGCCTTCTTCAAGGCGTTGCTGTTCCTCGGATCGGGCAGCGTGATCTTCGCGCTGCACCGGGCCTATCATCATACCCACGCGCATGAAGACGCCCAGGACATGCGCAACATGGGCGGCCTGTCGCGCTACATGCCGTGGACCACGGTGGTGATGTGGATCGCGACGCTCGCAATCGCCGGGATTCCGCCGCTCTCGGGGTTCTTCTCCAAAGACGAGATCCTCACCGCCGCGTTCGCGCGCGGATCGACCCAGCCGGTCTGGCTCGTGTTCTGGGCGCTGGGACTCGTGGCGGCGCTGCTGACGGCGTTCTACATGACGCGGCTGATGCTCTACACCTTCCACGGCCCGAACCGCACCGGCGAGAACGAGCAGGCACACCTGCACGAGGCGCCGTGGATCATGACCGGCCCCCTCGTCCTGCTCGGGCTGCTGTCGGCGGCCGGTGGCCTGCTCAACGTCCCGGAGCTCTACCACGGCAACGCCTGGCTGCATCACTGGCTCGAGCCCGTGACCGAGCCGAGTGCCGCGCTGCTTCCCGAAGCGCGCCTGGCGTCGGGGACCGAATGGCTGCTCGTGGGCGTGGCGGTCGCCGCCGCCGTCATCGGAATCGTGGGCGCGTGGCGGCTGCTCAAGCCGGAGGGGCTCGTTCCCGCACGCAGCGCTCCGCAGGAACGCGGATTCGCGCGCCTGCTGCGCGACAAGTGGTACGTGGACGAGATCTATGACTTGGCTGTCGTCCGGCCGCTGGTCTGGCTGTCGCGCGAGGTCCTCTGGAAGCAGGTGGATCAGCGGGCGATCGACGGCGCCGCGGTCAACGGCGCCGCGCGGGGGGCGCGGGCCCTCGGCTGGGCGAATCGCTGGCTGCAAACGGGGCAGGTGGGCGTGTACGTCGGCGCGTTTGTGGTGGGCGTGCTGCTGCTGTTGTGGCGGGCGATCGGCTGATGTACGCGCCCTGGGTGCTCACCGCGCTGCTCGTCTGGCCGCTCGTCGCCGCCGCCGTGGTGCTGTTGCTCCCCGGACGGTTGGCGAAGTACGTCGCGCTCGCCGCCAGCCTGGTGGAGTTCGCGCTGTCGGTGCCGCTGTGGTGGACCTTCGTGCCGGCGGGCGGCATGCAGTTCATGGTCGATCGCGCGTGGATCGCCGCGTGGGGGATCCACTACACGGTCGGCGTGGACGGGATTTCGCTGTTTCTCGTCCTGCTGACGACGTTCCTGATGCCGCTCTCCATTCTGGGCAGCTGGAGCTACATCACCAAGCGCGAGGGCGGCTTCTATACGCTGCTTCTCGTCCTGACGACCGGGATGATCGGCGTGTTCATCGCGCTCGATCTCTTCCTGTTCTACGTGATGTGGGAGGTGATGCTCATCCCGATGTATTTCATCATCGGGGTGTGGGGCGGCGACAACCGGCTGTACGCGGCGATCAAGTTCTTCATCTATACGTTCTTCGGATCGCTGCTCATGCTCGTGGCGATCATCGTGTTGTACCTGCATGCCGCCGCCGTGACGGGCGTCTATTCCTTCGGCTACGCGCATCTCCTCGCTCAGGCGCCGCTGCTGGGATCCACCGCCTGGTGGCTGTTCGGCGCGTTCTTCCTGGCATTTGCGATCAAGGTGCCGCTGTTCCCGCTGCACACCTGGCTACCGGACGCCCACGTCGAGGCGCCGACGGCGGGTTCGGTGATCCTGGCGGGCATCCTGCTGAAGATGGGGACGTACGGCTTCCTGCGGTTCGCCTTGCCGTTCTTCCCGGCCGTCGCGCTCAGCCAGAGCGTGCAGCTCGTCATCGTCGCCCTGTCCCTGATCGGGATCATCTACGGCGGGCTCGTGGCGATGGTGCAACCGGATTTCAAGAAGCTGATCGCCTACTCGTCGGTCGCCCATCTCGGGTTCGTGATGCTCGGCGTCTGGGCGCTGACGTTGCAGAGCGTGCAGGGCGCGCTGCTCGTGATGATCAACCACGGGGTTTCGACGGGCGCGCTCTTCTTTCTGGCCGGGATGATTTACGAGCGCCGCCACAGCCGGCTCATCGAGGCGTACGGCGGCATAGCGCGTGTCGTGCCGCTGTTCGCGGCAATTCTCACGATCGTGTCGCTGTCATCGATCGCCCTTCCCGGGACGAACGGCTTCGTCGGTGAGTTCCTGGTGTTGGTGGGATCGTTCCGCACCTACCCGATTGCGACGGGCCTGGCCACGACCGGCGTGATCGTGGCCGCCGCATACCTGCTGACGGCGTTGCAGCGCGTGATTTACAACCCGCTCACCAGTCCGGAGAACGAGAAACTGACCGATCTCACGCCGCGTGAGCTGCTGGTCCTCGTCCCGCTGCTCGTGTGCATTCTGTGGGTCGGGATCTATCCGAGGCCGTTCCTGCGTCGCATGGAGCCCTCCGCGCGGCAGCTGATCGAGCAGGTCCGTCCGGGCGCGACGCAGGGACAACCGGCAGCGGGGGGACAGCCATGAAACTGGACCCCTCCGTCTACCACGATCTGCTGCTGTCGCTCCTGCCCGAGCTGGTGCTCACCGGCTGGGCGCTGGTGCTGCTGCTGTTCGTCGCCTGGCGCCACCAGACGCTACGCGATCTGCGGATTACCGGCTGGCTGACGCTGGCAGCGCTGCTGTCCACGGCGGTCGCCACGTGGTGGTTGTGGTGGCACCGCGCCGGAGTGGAGGGGCTCGCGGCGATGGTCGCGGTGGACGATTTCCGCTGGGTCGCCGACTGGGTGTTCCTCGGCGCCGCGGCGCTTACGGTGTTGATCTCGTTCGCGTATCTCGAGCGCGAGCAGCTGCTGGCACCGGAGTACTACGTGCTGCTCGTGTTCGGGACGATCGGCATGCTGGTGATGGCAGCGGGCGCCGACCTGATGGTCATCTTCCTGGGCCTCGAGCTGATGTCCGTCGCGGTCTACGTTCTGGCGGGATTCGATCGCCGTCGGGCCCGCTCCGCCGAGGCAGCCCTGAAGTACTTCCTGTTGGGCGCGTTCGCCTCCGGGTTTCTGTTGTACGGCATCGCGTTGCTGTATGGCGCGACCGGCACGACAAACATCAGCCTGATCGGCGCGCAGGTCGCGTTCATGGGCCAGCCCAGCGTCATGCTGCTCGTGGGATTGGCGCTGCTGATCGTGGGATTCGCATTCAAGGTGGCGGCCGTACCGTTCCACATGTGGGCGCCGGATGTGTATGACGGCGCGCCCACGCCGGTCACGGCCTTCATGGCCACCGCTGTGAAAGCGGCGGCCTTTGCCGCGCTGTTTCGCGTGCTGGTCGCCGGCTTCGGCGGCGTGGCCGCCTGGCACGACATGCTGTGGTGGCTCGCCGCGATCACGATGATCGGCGGGAACCTCTTCGCGCTGGGGCAACGCTCGCTCAAGCGGATGCTCGCCTACTCCTCGGTCGCACATGCCGGCTACCTGCTCGTGGCGGTGACGGCGGGCGGCTCGTCCGGCACGAGTGCGTTCATCGTCTACGTCATCGCGTACACCCTGATGTCACTTGGCGCGTTCGCGGTATTGACGGCGAAGGGCAGGGCAGGCGAGAGCGATGTCCTGATCGATGACCTGGCCGGCCTGGCCGCCCGGCGCCCCTGGCTCGCGTTCGCGCTCGCTATCTGCATGCTGTCGCTGCTCGGCTTCCCCGGCACGGCCGGGTTCATGGGTAAGTGGTACATCCTCATTGCGGCGACCGGCGCCGGCCAGAATACGTTGGCCGCGATTCTGGTGCTCACCAGCGTCGTCTCGGCGGGGTACTATCTTCCCGTCATCATGGCGATGTACATGAAATCGGAGCCGGACGAGGCCGCGCACGTCGACGTCCGGCTCGACCGGTGGGGGCGCGCAGCCGTGGTGGCGGTGGTGGCCGGGCTGCTGCTGTTCGGAGTCTGGCCGAACCGGCTATTCGACCTCGCACGCGCGGCCGGCCAGAGCGTGCAACCGGCGGCGACGACGACCACGACGGGTCAATAAGGCTGGCGCGATCGTGAAGCTTCCCGCCACAATTTTCCGCCAGTACGACATCCGCGGTCTCGTCGACGAGCAACTCACGCCCGCCGCCGCCCGTGCCGTTGGCCAGGCCTATACGACGTTCGCGTGGCAACGGCTGGGCAACGGCAAGGCGCCCCGCGTCGCCGTCGGACGTGATAACCGGCCGTCCGGCGGCGCCCTGGCCCAGGGTGTGCGCGAGGGCATCGCCGCGGCGGGCGGCGCCGCCATCGACGTCGGCGAGCTCCCCACTCCCGCCCTCTACTTCGCGACCAAGACCCTGCCCGTGGACGGCGGCATTCAGGTCACGGGCTCGCACAATCCGCCCGAGTTCAACGGCTTCAAGATGGTGCTGGCGCACGATGCCGTGTTCGGAGACGACATCCAGGTGCTGTACAAGCTCATCGACGACGGCAAGCTCGCAACCAAGTCCGGCGGCTCGTCCACCACGCACCACGCACTCCTCCCGGCATATAGAGATGCCATCGTCAAGCGCAACACACCGCTGGCTCGCACGCTGAAGGTGGTTGTGGACTGCGGTAACGGAGTGACCAGCCTCGTCGCGGTGGAGACGTTGCGTCAGCTGGGTGCCGAGGTCGTGCCGCTGTTCGCCGAATCGGACGGCACGTTCCCGCATCACCATCCCGATCCAACCGTGCTCGAGAACCTGCACGATCTCCAGGCCGCCGTGAAGCAGGAGAAGGCGGAGCTGGGTATCGCGTTCGACGGGGACGGCGATCGCATCGGCGCGGTGGACGAGACCGGCCAGCCGGTGCTCGGCGACCAGCTGCTGGTGCTGTTCGGGCGGGATCTCGTGTATCGCATGGGCAAGGGCAAGCCGGTGATCTTCGACGTGAAATGCTCGGAGATCCTGCCGCAGATGCTGAAGCGCGCCGGTCTCGAGCCCGTCATGTGGAAGACCGGGCACTCGTTCATCAAACAGAAGATGAAAGAGATCGGTGCGCCACTGGCGGGGGAAATGAGCGGCCACATGTTCTTCGGTGGCGACTGGTACGGTTTCGACGACGCGCTCTTCGCCGCTGCCCGGCTGCTCGCGTACGTCGCCCGCGAGGGAGGACCGCTGTCCCGCCGGCTCGCCGATTTGCCGAAGACCTACGCCACGCCGGAGCTGCGCGTCGATTGCCCCGATGAACAAAAGTTCGACGTCGTGCAGCAGGCAGCGAGCGACTTCAAGCAGAAGTACCCCGTCGCCACGCTCGACGGCGTGCGCATCACGTTTCCCGAGGGATGGGGGCTGCTGCGCGCGTCGAACACGCAGCCGGTGCTGGTGATGCGCTTCGAGGCGACCAGCCCCAAGGCCCTCGCGGCGTATCGCGCCGAGGTCGAAGGCTGGCTGTCGGCGCACGGCGTGACGGCGTGACGGTGTGACGCGTCACGGCCGGCGCAGGCTGTACCTGATCGGCGCCGGACTGCTGGTAGCGGCGCTGGTCGGCGGGCGGTGGCTGGCCGTCGAAACAGCCGAGCGGGCGTGGGATCGCAGCTTTGCAGGCGGCGACGCGATCATCGCGGCCCGCGATTTGGCGCGGCTGCTGCAGGGAGTGGTCTTCCTCATCTCCGTCGCCTGGTTCAGCGGCAATCTGTTCATCGTGTACCGGGCGATCGGCTCAGTGCAGATGCCTCGCCGCCTCGGTGACCTCGAGATCGTCGAAGCGGTGCCGCGACGCACACTGCTCGCCGGCGCCGCGCTACTGGGCGTCGTGCTCGGTGCGCTGTTCTCCCTTGGCGCCGGCGATTGGTGGCGTCACGCCGTCATCGCCTCCGCGCCGCCCCATTTCGGCGTTTCCGACGCGACGGCGCTGGGCCGGGACGCCGGCTACTACGTCAGCCTGCTTCCCTGGTACGCCGCGCTGCAGAATCGCACGCTGATCCTCGTGGTCGCCGCCGCGGGAGTCGTAGCGCTGCTCTATGCCGTGATCGGATCGTTGCGGATTCGTCGCGGCCGCGTACGCGCGAGCGACTACGCGCGCGCGCACGTGGGCGTCCTGCTCGCCTGTCTCGCGCTGGTCATCGCCTGGGGCGCGTTTCTCGATCCCGCGGAAGTCATCGGGGGGCTGCACGGGACGGTCGATCAAGCGGCATTGAGCGTGCGCGTCCCCGGAGCTGACGTCGTCGCCGCCGTCGCCATCGTGACGGTGGTGATTTCGCTCGCGTGGGCGTGGCGGGATCGGCCCACGCTGATTCTTGCGGGGTGGGCGGCGCTGCTCATTTCGCTGACCAGCGGCTATTTCGTCATCCCCGGGGTCGTGCGGGCATCCGCCGGCCCGGACCGCACGGAGCTGACGCGGACGCGCGTCACGCTCGAGCGAATCGCGTTCGGGCTCGCGGGGATCGAGAAGCAGGCGCCCCCTGCGTACCTCTCGGGCGAAGCGGCGCTGCACGCCATCCCACTGTGGGATCCGGGGTACGTCGCCGCCGCCCTGAATGCGCCGTCCAGCGCGGTCGCGCTGCGCGCGCCGCGCGGCGAGGACGGAACGGCATGGCTCGTCGCCCCCACCAACGCTCCTGGTCCCGTGCGCCTCGCGCTCGAAACGGACAGCGGCCTTTCCGTGACGTCGCTGCCATCGAGAGACCCTCTGTTGTTCGGTCCGGGGCTGCAGGGTCCCCTCGTCACGTCCGCGGACAGCGCACGTCGCGAACAGGCTACCGGTGTCCCGATTTCGGGGGGATGGCGACGCTTCGCGATCGCGTGGACGATTCAGGCGTGGGGGTTGCTGCGCGACGAATCCACGCCACGGGTGTTGCTGTGGCGGCGCGACGTGACGGAGCGCCTGGAGCGACTCGCGCCCTTCGCGCGCTTCGGCTCGCCGGCGCCCGTGCTGCGCGACGGCGCCCTGTGGTGGGTGAGCTGGGGTTACGTGGCGCACGGGGCCTTTCCTCTGGTTCGGCCGCTCGCGTGGCGCGACGGCGACGTGCGATACCTGCGCGCCGGGCTGGTGGGAGCCGTCCGCGTCGCGACCGGCGAGACGCACCTGTGGCTCGCTCCGGGATACGACTCGTTGACTGCCGCGTGGGCACGTCATTTCCAGCCGCTGATCGAGCCCGCAGACGGCCTTCCTGCCGACCTGCGCGCGCAGCTCGCGTACCCGATCGAAAGCTTCAAGGTGGCGGTCGACCAGCTGGTGCGCGCCAGCAGTGATTCCGCGGGTCCGCAGGGAGGGGGGGCGGGCTGGCTCACGCGCCCACGCGAACCGTTCCAGCTCGGCGCACCGGGAGGTAGGCTCTGGACCGCCGTCGGTTTTGAGTCGGCGGTGCTGGCACCACGGCGCTTCATCGGCTTGTACGCCGCGGCGATCACGCCGCGCGGGCCCGAGCTCCTGGTGTGGCGACTCCCGCCGGACGATCGCGAGCGTCTCCCCGGCGAGCTGGTCGGCTCGGCGGAGCTGCGTCCGGGCCAGCTGCGCATCTGGCCCACCGGCCCGGCGTTCATCACCGTCCAGGCGCAGTTCTTCGACCCGGTCGGCGTGCGGACCCCGCCCGCTCCTCGCGTCGCGGAGGTATACGTGACGTTCAATGGACGGAGCGGCCACGGGCTGACGGCGCGCGCGGCGCTGCTGGGTGGGGAACAGATCGTCACGGACACCACGCTGGCCGCACGCTGGCAGCGCGTCCGCCGTCTGGCCGCGCAAGCCGACTCGGCGCTCGGTGCCGGCGACCTCGAGGCGTTCGGGCGACTGTGGCGGGACCTCATGAGCGAGCTTGCTCCACCGCAACGGCCCCGCTAGGTTGCGCCGCCGTGCAAGCACCGGGAACAATCGTCGTCGCGCTCGGAGGCAACGCGGTCGCTCCCCCCGGTGAGCGGCCGACGATCAGCAATCAGTTCCGCCACACGCGCGCGAGCCTCCTTCCGATCGTGGATCTCGCCGCCGCGGGCTGGGACATCGTGCTGGTGCATGGCAACGGCCCGCAGGTGGGTGACGAGCTGGCGCGCAACGAGATCGCCGCCGACCAGGTCGAGCCGCTGCCGCTCGGCGTCCTGGTCGCGGGCACGGCCGGCTGGATGGGCTACATGATTCAACAGTCGCTGCAGAACGCTCTGGCGCGTGCCGGCGTGCAGCGTTCCGTCGTCACGCTCATCACGCAAACGCTGTGTCACGCCGATGATCCCGACCTTCGTACGCCGTCCAAGCCCGTCGGCCACGTCCTCGATCCGGTGCGCCAGGCGCGGCTCGTCGCGCGCGGCATTCCGGTGCGCGATGGGCGCCGGCTCGCTCCCAGCCCCAAGCCGGCGGGGATCGTGGAGCGCGAAATGGTCCGTGATTTGGCGCGGGCCGGGCACATTGTGATCGCCGGCGGGGGCGGCGGGCCGCCCGTGTACCGCGACCCCAAGCTCGGTCTCGAGGGCATTGATGCGGTCGCGGACAAGGACCGGGTCGCCGCGATCCTCGGGCGGGAAATCGAGGCGCAGGTATTGTTGATCCTGACGAATGTGAATGCCGTCTATCGCGCCTATGGGACGCCGCACCAGGAAGCGATCCGCCGCTTGACGCTGGCGCAGGCGGACCATTTGCTCGCCGGAAAAGAGCTCGGCACCGGCAGCATGCGGCCCAAGGTCGAGGCCGCCGCCGATTTCGTGCGCACCGGCGGAGAGCGCGCCATCATTGCGGAGCTGGCGGACGGCCTGGCCGCCCTGCGAGGCGACGCCGGAACGACGATTGCGAAGGAGCACGCGTGAACCTGCACGAGTATCAGGCGCGGGACATCCTGCGGCGGAACGGCATCCCCGTGCCGCCGGGCGACGTCGCGACCACGCCGGCGGAGGCGCGCGCGGTCGCGGAACGGTTTGGGGGAAGGGTCGTGGTCAAGGCGCAGGTCCACGCGGGCGGTCGCGGCAAAGCGGGCGGCGTGAAGCTGGCGGACGGCGCCGACGCCGCCAAGGCGGCGGCGTCCGCCATCCTCGGCATGACGATCAAGGGTCTCACCGTGCACAAGGTCCTCGTCGCGCCGGCGGCGGAGATCGCCACCGAGAGCTACGTCGGGATTATCGTGGATCGTGCGTCGCAGCGGCCCGTCCTGATGGTGAGTCCCGCCGGCGGCATCGATATCGAAGAAGTCGCGGCCAAGACACCTGAAAAGATTCATCGGCTCGCGATCGACCCACGTTATGGGCTGCTGCCGCATCAGGCCATGACGCTCGGCTTCGCGCTCTACCGCGACGTCAAACAGGCGCGCGCGGCTGCCGACATCATGCAGAAGCTCTACACCACCGTGTATGGGGTCGGCGCATCCCTCGCCGAAATCAATCCGCTCGTGACGACTCCCGACGGGAGCGTGCAGGCGTTGGACGCCAAGATCAGCATCGACGACAACGAGCTCGAGCGCCGTCCCGACATCGCGGCGCTGCGCGACGTCTCGGCGGAAGCAGCCGCGGAAGTGGCGGCACGCGAAGCGGGGCTGACGTTCATCAAGCTGGACGGATACGTCGGCTGCTGCGTCAACGGCGCCGGGCTCGCGATGGCGACGATGGATCTGGTGAAGTATTACGGCGGCGAGCCCGCGAACTTCCTCGACATCGGTGGCAGCTCCAATCCCCAGAAAGTCGTGGCGGCGCTGCGCATCATCACCGGCGATCTCAGTGTCCGGGCGATCCTCTTCAACATCTTCGGCGGCATCACCCGGGGAGACGACGTCGCGAACGGAATCGTGCAAGCCACGACGGCGGTTCCGCTCAGAGTCCCGATCGTGATCCGCCTGACGGGCACGAACGAACGGGAAGGCATTGCGATTCTGAAGCGGGCGGGGTTTGCGGCGCTGACGGACATGGACGAAGCGGTGAAGCAGGCGGTGGCCAAGGCCAACGGGAAGGCCGGGGCCGCGTGAGCATCTTCATCGATCACGCGACACGCCTCGTGGTGCAGGGCATCACGGGCCGCGACGGATCGTTTCACGCCAAGCAGATGATCGCGTACGGCACCGCCGTCGTCGCCGGCGTGACCCCGGGGAAGGGCGGCCAGCAATTCGAAGGCGCCGTCCCGGTGTTCAACACGGTCGCCGAGGCCGTGCACGAAACGCAGGCCAATACGGCGGTCATCTACGTGCCGGCCGCGGTCGCAGCCTCCGCGATCTTCGAGGCCGCCGATGCCGGGATCGGCCTGATCATCTGCATTACCGAAGGCATTCCCGTGTTGGACATGACCCGCGTCCTGCCGTTCCTCCACGAGCGCGGCGCTCGCCTCATCGGACCGAACTGTCCCGGGCTGATCTCGCCGGGCAAGAGCAACGTCGGAATCATCCCCGGCAACATCTGCCAGCCCGGAAAGATCGGGGTCGTGTCGCGCAGCGGCACGCTGACCTACGAGATCATCCACCAGCTCTCGACCCACGGGATGGGCCAATCGACCTGCGTGGGGATCGGCGGTGATCCCCTGATCGGGACCAACTTCATCCACTGCCTGTCGGCCTTCGAGGCCGACGCCGAGACCGCCGCGATCGTCATGATCGGCGAGATCGGCGGGACGGATGAGCAGCAGGCAGCCGAATTCGTGAAGCAGCGGGTCAAGAAGCCGGTGGTCGGATTCATCGCCGGCCAGACCGCGCCGCCGGGCCGGCGCATGGGTCACGCCGGCGCGATTATCTCGGGTGCGTCGGGTACGGCGGCGGATAAAATGGCGGCCCTGGAGACCGCAGGGATCGGCGTCATGAAGCGCCCGGCCGACGTCGTGCCCCTGCTCAAGGAGCGGCTGTGAAGCTGCAGGAGGTCGTTGACCAGCAGCATGTCGTCGTGCCGCTGATCGCTCAGACGGTCAAGGAAGCGACCGAGCGGTTGGCGGAGCGGCTGGTGGCAAGTGGCGCCGCGATCGACGCGAACCGGCTCAACGCGGTGATCCGCAATGCCTGGCCCGAAGACATGGTCAGCGTGGGTGAGCACGCGTTTCTGCCGCACTTCCGCACCGAGGCGGTGCGCAAGCTCGCCACCGCCATGGGCGTTTCCACGACGCCAATTCGGTCGGAGAAAGACGCGAATCGGACGGCGCGCATCGTCATTTTGATCGTTGCGCCCCCACGCGAGACACCGACCTATCTCCAGGTCGTGGGGGCGTTCGCGCGGCTCCTGTCGGATCCCGCCACGGTGTTGGCCATGCTCGCCGCCAAGTCGCCGGAGCAGCTCGTCCAAGTCGAGGCATTGCAGAACGTCGAGCTGCCGACGCACCTCGCGGTGCGCGACCTGATGACGTCCCACGTGCTCTCGGCGCGTCCGGAACAGCAGCTGGGCGACGTCGCGCGCATGATGATGGAGAAGGACGTCCGCGCGCTGCCCGTGGTGGACGAGCACGGCGCGCTGGTCGGGATGGTGACCCACCGGGAGCTGCTCAAGTACCTGATTCCCGACTATCTGCAGCGCTCCAAGAGCGGGAAGTTTCGCGCGCTGCCCGCCAACATGATGGCCGGGCAGGGCAGCGTCGATCCGCGCGCGCTGCCGGTGAAGGACGTCATGTCCCGCGCCGTGCTCTGCCTCTCCGAGGACCAAACGCTCACCGATGTTGCGAATCTCATGAACAACAAGGACGTCGATCGTTTTCCCGTCGTGCGTGAAGGGATCGTGGTGGGGTTCCTGACGCGCGCCGACCTCATTCGTCGACTCGTCGCCAATCCCTAGGAGCCATGCTCACTCTCGCGATCATCAAGCCGGATGCCATCGCCGCCCGCCACACGGGCAAGATCATCGCCCACCTGGAGGCGGAGGGATTCCAGATCCGCGATGCCCAGATGGTGCAGCTGACGCAGGCCCGGGCGGAGTCGTTTTACGAGGTCCATCGCGAACGCCCCTTCTTCCGCCCGCTCGTCACCTTCATGACCTCGGGCCCGGCCCTCGCGCTGGCGTTGGAGCGGGAGAACGCGGTTACCCATCTGCGGAAGGTGATTGGCGCCACCGATCCCGCGCAGGCCGACCAGGGAACGATTCGCCGGCTGTACGCACAGTCGAAGGAGCGGAACGCCATTCACGCCTCCGACTCACCGGAAAATGCCGCCCGCGAAGTGGCGTTTTTCTTCCCGGCCCGCGGCGCGTCGTGATGCCGTTGACGCAAGTGCCACAACGGTTTAGCTTCGCTGACCATGTTGCGAGTGGATCTGCGCGAGTTGGCCCAGGCGGGCGCCGCCCTAACCCGGGGCGAGCTCAAACAGGACGACCCGGCGTTGGACGGGATCGACATTAGCCTTAAAGAACCGGTGGCCGTCGGTGGACGGCTGCAATCGCTCGGTGAGGGGGGGGGGCGGTTCTATTGGCAGGGGACGGCGCGCACCGTTGCGCAGGGGGAGTGCCGCCGCTGTCTGACTCCCGTGGCGACGCCCGTCAATCTGGAAATCGGGGCGCTGTTTACCCAGGACCCTGAGGCGCTCGACGACCCGGATGCGTATGCGGTCGCGCCGGACGCCACCGAGATCGACGTCACGCCCGCGGTCCGTGAGGAGCTCATGCTCGCGGCGCCACGGTACGTTCTATGCCGTGACGATTGCAAAGGACTCTGCCCGCGGTGCGGAAAGGATCTGAACGCGGGCTCGTGTGAATGTGCGCCCGCTACTGAAGCCCGCTGGCAGCCGCTCAAGGCCCTGAAGGACAAGCTCAGCTCATAACTCGAGGACGATCGAATGGCCGTACCCAAGCGCAGGACCTCAAAGCGCAAGAAGCGCGCGCGCCGCACGCACTACAAGGCGGTGCGTCCGACGCTGCAGGCCTGCCCGCGCTGCGGTGACATGAAGCAGCCTCACCGCGTCTGCCCGACGTGCGGGTATTACAACGGCGAGCAGCGGATAACCGTCGAGGACTAATGATCCGCATCGCGTTGGACGCGATGGGAAGTGACAACGCCCCTCAGGTTGAAGTGGAAGGCGCGGCGCAGGCGCTGAAGGAGTTGCCCGCCGAGTTCCAGATTCAGCTCGTGGGGCGGAAGGCCGACATCGAGGCGGCGCTCGCCAAGCTGGCCGGCGTTGACCGCACACGCATCGAGATCGTGGATGCCCCGGAAGTCGTGGGCATGGGCGATAAGCCGCTCGCGGCGATCCGCGGCAAACCGCGCTCCTCGATCGCCGTGGGGCTCGACCTCCAGAAGAAGCACAAGTCCGACGCGTTCATCTCAGCGGGCAATACCGGCGCCGTAATGGCGGCGAGCACGCTGCTGCTGCGTCTCGTTCCCGGAGTGCAGCGCGCCGCCATCGGCGCGCTGTTTCCGAGCGCCGGCCAGCCGGTGCTCGTGCTCGACGGCGGCGCCAATGTCGACTGCGACGCCCGCGAGCTGGTGGGCTTCGCGCACCTCGGCTCGGTCTACGCGCGCGACGTCCTGGGGCGGCCCAACCCCTCGGTGGGGCTGCTCAACATCGGCGAGGAAGACGAGAAGGGAAACGCGGTCGTCAAGGAAGCGCACCAGCTCCTCAAGCAAACGACCGGCATCCGCTATATCGGGAACGTCGAAGGGCGCGACATCCCCGTCGGTGAGGCCCGCGGGCAGCCGCTCGACGTCGTCGCCTGCGACGGCTTCGTCGGCAACGTCGTGCTGAAGTTCTACGAATCGGCGGGGCGGGTGTTCGTGTCGCTCATCAAGCGCGAGGCGCCCGACGTGCTGTTGCGCCCCGAGATGGGAAACGTCCTCAAGGTGCTCGATTACGCGACCTACGGCGGTGCACCGCTGCTCGGCGTGCAGGGGGTCGTGATCATCTGCCATGGCTCCTCGCCCGCCAAGGCGATCAAGAACGCGATCCGCGTAGCAGGCCAGGCGGTGCGCAGCCATCTCTCCGACGACATCGCCGCCGAGTTCGCCGAGGGGAAAGTCCCCGCATGAAGCGGCCCTTTGCCGAGCTGTGGGGGACGGGGAGTTACGCCCCGACGCGCGTCATGAAGAACGACGAGTTCTCGAAATTCCTGGAGACGTCGGACCAGTGGATCCAGGAACGCACCGGCATCCGCGAGCGGCGCATTTCCAGCAAGGACGAGACGAACGCGTGCATGGGGAAAGCCGCGGCGCTGCAGGTGCTGCAGGAAACGGGGCTCACGCCGCTCGACCTCGACGCGATCGTCTACGCCACGGCGTCACCCGACCGGTTGCTGCCGTCGCAGGCGTGCGATCTCCAGGCCATTCTGGGCGCCAAGAATGCGGCGGCGTTCGACGTCGGCGCCGCCTGCTCGGGGTTCGTCTTCGCGCTCAGCACCGCCGAGGGCATCATCGCGGCCGAGCAGGCCGAACACGTGCTCGTGATCGCGGCCGAGAAGCTCACCAGCATCATGGATTGGAGCGACCGCACCACGGCGGTCTTGTTCGGCGACGGCGCGGGTGCGACGATCGTTCGCAAAAGCACGAACGGCCGCGGGATCCTGTCGGTCTATCTGAAGACCGACGGCACGCTCGCCGAGCTGCTGTATCGGCCCGGCGGCGGGGCGACGCATCCGCCGAGCGAAGAGCTGCTCAAGGATCACAGCTATTACATCAAGATGGCGGGCCGCGAGGTCTTCAAGGCCGCCGTCCTGTCCATGGCGGACGCCTGTGATCACGCGCTGGAGCGCGCCGGGCTGACGGCCGGCGACATCGATCTGCTCATTCCCCATCAGGCCAACATCCGCATCATCGAAGCGACCGCCAAACACGCGGGCATGTCGATGGACAAGGTGTACGTGAACGTGGACCGGTTCGGCAACACCTCCGCCGCGTCCATCGCCATCGCGCTCGACGAGGCCGTCAAGACCGGCCGGCTCAAACCCGGCATGGTGGTGATGCTGTCCGCGTTCGGCGCCGGCTTCACGTGGGGCAGCATGGTCGTGCGGTGGTAAGGACGATCTGGCTCTGCCCGGGGCAAGGCGCGCAAAAAGTCGGCATGGGAAAAGACCTGGCGGAGCGGTTTCCGGCGGCGCGCGCCGTGTTCGACGCGATCGATGACGCGCTGGGTGTGGGACTGTCCCGCGTCATGTTCGCAGGCCCCGAAGCGGAGTTGACCGCCACGCAAAACGCGCAGCCCGCGATTCTCGCGCACAGCGCCGCGGTGTTCGCGGTCGTGAGCGATAAGGTCGGGGACGACGTCGCGGCCGCGGCGGGGCATTCCCTCGGCGAGTACTCGGCCTACGTCACGGCAGCCGCGCTGGACGCGCCCGAAGCGGCGAAGCTGGTGCGGCGCCGCGGCGAGCTGATGCAGAAAGCGGGGGAGGAGCGGCCCGGGACGATGGCGGCCGTCCTCGGCCTGCCGACGCAGGAGGTGGAGGTCGCGTGCCGGGAGGCCTCGCAACAGGCGAGCCTCGCGGTCGCGGCGAACATCAACACGCCCGACCAGACGGTGATCTCGGGCGATCCGGAAGCCGTGGCGCGCGCCGGCGAGGGCTGCAAGAAGCGGGGCGCGAAACGCGTGATCCCGCTGAAGGTCAGCGGCGCATTTCACTCGCCGCTGATGGGACCCGCCAAGAATCACCTGCAGCTCGCGCTGGAACGCGCCGCCTTCCGGGACCCGGCGTTTCCGGTGGTGGCCAACGCGACCGCGGAAGCCGTGAAGGATGCCGGCCGCGCACGGCGGCTGCTGTCGGAGCAACTCACGGCGGCGGTCCGCTGGGTAGAATGCATGCAGCAGGCGGCGCGGCTGGGCGGCGATGGCGCGCGCTTTGTGGAGATCGGCCCCGGCGCCGTGCTCGCGGGCCTCTTGAAGCGAATCGTTCCCGAGGCGAACGTGGTCAGCCTGGGAACGGCGGATGAGGTGACCAACTTCATGGAAGCGGCATGACCACAGCCCGACGGGCGGTCATGACCCCGCGGTGCAGAGCGGGAATCGCATGCAGCTCGATCTGACGGGCAAGGTCGCCCTCGTGACCGGCGGAACGCGCGGCATTGGACATGACATCTGCCGCGCCTTCGTCGATGCGGGCGCCAAAGTCGCGCTGTGCTCCCGCGACGGCGCGGCGGCGGAGCAGGCGGCGAGCGCCTTCGGCGAGGGGACGCGCGGCTATGCCTGCGATGTGGGCATCGCGTCCCAGGTCGAAGCGTTCGCGAAGGCGGTAGAGAAGGACTTCGGACAGATCGACGTGCTGGTCAACAACGCCGGCTTCACGAAAGACACGCTGCTGTTCCTGATGACCGAAGCCGATTGGGATTCCGTCGTCGACACGAACCTGAAGGGCACGTTTCTGATGACCAAATACGCGGCACGGGGCATGATCAAGCGCCGCTGGGGCCGAGTCATCAACATTACCAGCGTGGTGGGGTTGAACGGCAACAAGGGGCAATCCAACTACTCGGCGTCCAAGGCCGGGGTGATCGGCTTCACCAAGTCGGTCGCCAAGGAGCTAGCCTCCCGCAACGTGCTGGTGAATGCCATCGCGCCCGGCTATATCGAGACTGAGCTGACGAAGGGCATTTCCGAAGAAGCCAAGAAGTACTTTCAGGACAACATCCCCCTGGGACGGCTGGGACAGGGCGCAGACATCGCCGCGGCGGTGCTCTTTCTCGCTTCGGACTTAGCCAGCTACATTACGGGTCAGGTTCTGGTTGTCGACGGCGGGATGGTGATGTAGCAGGTCCACCTTCGCTGAGGGTTACCCATGGCAATGGACATGAAGCAGCTCGAGGAGAAGGTCAAAGACATCATCGTCGAAGAGCTTGGGGTCGAGCGCGACAAGCTCACGAACGACGCGAGCTTCATGGAAGACCTGGGCGCCGACAGTCTCGACACGGTCGAGCTCGTCATGGCCTTCGAGAAGGAATTCGACATCGACATCCCCGATGAAGAGGCGGAGAAGCTGCGCACCGTCGGGGCGGCGATGAGCTACCTGCACGACAAGATGGGAAAAGGCAAATAGTGACGACCCGGCGGGTGGCGGTTACGGGGATGGGGCTCGTGACACCTGTCGGGAACGATGTCGCGAGCACCTGGGCCGCCCTCGTCGCCGGTCAGTCGGGGGCTGGTCCGATCACCCGCTTCGACTCCGAGAAGCTGCAGGTGCATTTCGCCTGCGAAGTGAAGGGGTACGACCCCCTGCAGTACATCGATAAGAAGGAAGCCCGCCGCTACGATCTCTTCTCGCAGTTCGCCATGGGCGCCGCGGTGCAGGCGGTGCGCGACGCGTGCCTGGAGAAGAGCCCGCTCGATCCCCAACGGATCGGGGTCATCATCGGGACCGGGACCGGCGGCATCGCGACGTTCGAAGAGAACATGCGAACCTTCATCGAGAAGGGCCCGAGCCGCGTGTCGCCGTTCTTCGTGCCGATGTTCATGGCGAACGTCGCCTCCGCCATCGTGTCGATGCGCTACGGCTTCCAGGGACCGAACTACTGCACCGTCTCGGCCTGCGCCTCGTCCGGCCACGCGCTGGGTGATGCATTCGATCTCATTCGCGAAAACAAGGCCGACGTGATGGTTGCGGGAGGATCGGAAGCCGCGATCACTCCGCTCGCGCTCGCCAGCTTCGCCAACATGAAGGCGTTGTCGGAGCGCAACGACGACCCCAAGACCGCCAGCCGGCCGTTCGACAAGGACCGCGACGGGTTCGTGATGGGCGACGGCGCGGCGGTCGTGATCCTCGAGGAGTGGGAGCGCGCCAAGGGGCGGGGCGCAAAGATCGTCGCCGAGCTCGTGGGGTACGGGGCGACCGCCGACGCGTATCACATCACCGCACCGGCGCCGGACGGCTCCGGCGCGCAGCAAGCGATGCGGCTCGCGATGCAGTCGGGCGGCATCCGGCCCGAGGAGGTCGGCTACATCAACGCGCATGGCACGTCGACCCCGCACGGCGACGCGGCGGAGACGGCGGCGGTGAAGGCCGTATTCGGCCCGCAGGCGAAGCAGCTGATCTTCGGCTCGACGAAGTCGATGACCGGCCACCTGCTCGGCGCCGCGGGGGCGTTCGAGCTAGCGATCTGCGCGCTGGCGCTGCAGAACGGCGTCATCCCCCCGACGATCAATCAGTTCAATCCCGATCCCGCCTGCGATCTGGACTCCGCGCCGAATCACGCGGTGAAACGGCAGTTCGACGTCGCGCTGTCCAACTCGTTCGGCTTCGGGGGGCACAACGTGACGCTGGCGGTCCGGAGAGTGACGTGACGCTGCGCGCCATTGCGGACAAGGTCGAACGCGGCGAGCGGCTCACGCGCGAGGATGGTCTCGCGCTTTTTGCTTCTCCAGACCTGCTGACGATCGGCCGACTCGCCGATCTCGCGAATCAGCGCAAGAACGGCAGTCGCGTCTGTTTCGCCGCGAACCAGCACATCAATCCGACCAACGTCTGCATCCTACGCAACACCTGCGTGTTCTGCTCGTTCGCACGCATGCCCAAAGAGGACGGCGCGTACACGCGCAGTCTCGAGGAAGTGTTCGCCGAAGCGGACGCCGCGGCGGACAATCCCACGCGCGAATTCCATATCGTGGGAGGTCTCCACCCCAAGCTGAAGCTGTCGTATTACGTCGACATGTTTCGTGGTCTCAAGCAGCGGCACCCACAAGTGATGATCAAAGCGCTCACCGCGGTCGAGGTCGCGCACCTGGCGAGAATCGAGGGAATGGAGGTTCGGGAGGTTTTGAAGGAAATGAAAGCAGCGGGGGTCAGCACGTTGCCTGGCGGTGGCGCCGAGGTGTTTTCGCCGGCCGCGCGCGCGACGATCGCCGACCGCAAGCTCACCGGTGAGGAGTGGCTCGCGGTGCATCGCGAGGCGCACCGGCTCGGCATGCCATCGAACTGCACGATGCTGTACGGCCACGTCGAGACGCTCGCAGACCGCGTCGATCACCTGCTGGCGCTGCGCGCGCTCCAGGACGAAACCGGCGGCTTCCTGACCTACATCCCGCTCGCCTATCACCCCGATCACAACGAGCTGGGCGAGACGCTGGGCCGCACCGGGACGGCGACGACCGGCTTCGACGACCTCAAGAACATCGCGGTGGGACGGCTGCTGCTCGACAACATCCCGCACGTCAAGACGCATTGGCCCATGGTGACGCCGTTCATCTCCCAGGTCGCGCTGACCTTTGGCTGTGACGACCTGGAGGGCACGGTGGTCTTCGAGCGCGTCTACCACGAGGCCGGCGCGCCGACGCCGATGTGGCTGTCGTACGACGAGATTGTGACGCTGATCCGCGGGGCGGGGAAGGAGCCGGTCGAACGGGACTCGCTCTACCAGACGGTCAGGACTTTCGACGGTTACGTGCCCAAGCCGCACGCAGCTCCGGTGCGCTCCCAGGGCCCCGCGCCGCAGGGAGCGCTATTCCAGATCGAGCACCGCACCCGGGCCGCCGCACGGGCGAAACAGCCGGTGGCAACGGTCGTGGATGGTGCCGAATGATGCGACACGCTGAAGCGTGTCCCCAACAGAGCACGGTCCTTAAGGACAGTGATGCACCGGGCCCACGCCTTGGCGTGGGAAATCGATGAGGATAGGTAGGATTGGTTACATCAATTGCGCCCCGGTCTATGGCGCAATCGACCGCGGCGTCGTGGCGCTGCCGCATGGCGGCGAGCTCGTCACCGGCACGCCCGCCGAGCTGAACGATCTGCTGGTCGCGGGCGAGCTGGACGTCAGCGTGATCAGCGCGATCGAATACGCGCGGCACGCGAAAGACCTCCTGCTCCTCCCCGATCTGGCAATCTCCTGTGATGGCCCGGTGCGGAGTGTGGCTCTGTTCGCCAAGCATCCCGTGCGCGAGCTCAGCAACCGCACGGTGCTCCTCAGCGCCTCATCGCGCACATCCGTAGCCCTGCTCGAGCTGTTGTGCCGGGACGTATGGAAGATCCGACCCAAGTTCGCGGAGGCCCGCGCGGAGGCCCAGGATCTCGACGCCCTTGCCGCACTTCCGCATGAAGCAGTGCTGGTGATCGGCGATGCGGCGCTCGCGCTCGCCGCGCGCGGCACCTATCCCCATCGCTACGACCTGGGTGAGGAATGGAAGCGGTGGACGCAGCAGCCATTCGTGTTCGCGGTTTGGGCGGCTACGCGGGTAGCGAGCCCCGCTGCCGTGCAGCGGGGCCATCGAGCGCTGCTCGCCTCTCGCACCTGGGGCCTGGCACATCTCGACGACCTCGCCGCCGAGGCCTCGCGCAAGACCGGCGTAGCGGTCGGCACGTGCCGCGAATATCTCGGCGGGCTGGACTATGCCTTCAGCGACCGCCACCGCACCGCGCTCGCCGATTTCCTGCGCCGCGTCGGCGCACTCCAATTCGTGCAGGTGGCCTGATGGTAGATCGCACCAGCCCTGAGTTCCGGTCGTACGTCGAGCTGTACGACCGCGCCTCGCTGCTGGAGCTGGGCCGGCTGGCGGACGAGGTTCGCTGGAAGCTGCATCCCGAGAACGTCGTCACGTACATCATCGACCGCAACATCAACTACACCAACGTCTGCGTCGCCGACTGCAAGTTCTGCGCGTTCTACCGGCGCCCCAAGCATCCCGAGGGCTACCTGCTGTCGTACGAAGAGATCGGCCGCAAGATCGATGAGCTGAAAGCGATCGGCGGCGTGCAGATCCTGATGCAGGGCGGGCACAACCCCTACATCCCGTTCGAGTGGTATCTCGATCTGCTGCGGTACATCAAGCGTCACCACGCCATCCACATTCACGGCTTCTCCCCGTCGGAGATCGATTTCTTCGCCGGCCGTTTCGGCATGACTATCGACGAGGTCATCCGCGAGCTGATGGCCGCCGGCCTCGACTCGATTCCGGGTGGCGGCGGCGAGATTCTGGTCCAAAGCGTCCGGGATAAGGTCGCGCGCAAGAAGGCGGGCGCCGACCGCTGGCTCGAGGTCATGGAAGTAGCGCACGGGCTGGGGCTGCGGACCTCGGTGACAATGATGTACGGCCTGGGCGAATCGTCCGCCGACCGCGTCGAGCATCTGTTTCGCGTCCGTGAGGTGCAGCGCCGCACGCGCGGCTTCACGGCGTTCATCTGTTGGCCGCTGCAGCCGGAGAACTCCGAGCTGTCGCACCTGCCCAAGACCGACGCCGTGACCTATCTCAAGACGCAGGCAATCGCCCGCGTGGTACTCGAGGACGTCCCGAACATTCAGGCTTCGTGGGTCACGATGGGGATGAAAGTCGGCCAGGTGGCGCTGCGGTTCGGCGCCAACGACTTCGGCTCGCTCATGATGGAAGAGAACGTCGTCTCGGCGGCGAACACGACGCATCGCACCACGCTCGCCGAGATGCAGCGGCTCATCGCCGACGCCGGCTACACACCGAAAAAGCGTAAGCAGGATTACACGATCCTCGAGGACGCGGCGTGACGGCGGGGAAGGGGGACGGGAGAAGGGGGACGGGTAATGCCTGATGTCCTCATTATCGTTGGTTCGGAATCAGACAAACCGCGCATTGAACCGGCATTCGAGGTGCTTACGAAGGCCGGTTTCTCGTACGAGTTTCATGCGTCGTCCGCGCATCGCCAGCCGGAACAAACCGGGAAACTGGTGTCAGGAGCCAGGAGCCGGGGATTCAAGGTCATCATCGCAGGCGCCGGCTTGTCAGCGGCACTTCCCGGTTTTGCCGCGTCCATGACCGATCTCCCCGTCATCGGTGTGCCGTTCGCTGTTGGTCCGCTCAACGGGCTCGACGCGCTGCTCGCGACCGTGCAAGTGCCGCCTGGGGTGCCGGTGGCGACCGTGGGGATCGATAACGCCAAGAACGCGGCTCACCTCGCAATTCGCATTCTAAAAGGCTGAACTAGCCACTTCTTCCTCTTTTTCTTCAACGCGCGCCAAACGCGTGCGTCCCATTGAAAAAGCAGGTCCTTCGCTGACATCTGCGCGCGCGTCGTTGCGAAAAAAAAAGAAGGAGCGGGGATTAGAAGAGTCCCACTTTCCCTCGCACCGACTCGATCAACTTCTCCGGGTCATACCCCACGCCCTGTTTGAACACCAGGGTCACGTGCGCGATATCGGCAATACTGGCCGCGGGATTGCCGTCGATCACCACGAGATCGGCCTGCTTACCCACCGCAATCGAGCCGATACGATCCGCCCGACCGAGGTACGTCGCCCCGTTCAGCGTGCAGACCTTGATCGCCTCGAGTGGCGTCAGGCCGCTCGCGACGAGCAGCTCGGCCTCTCGCTGGTCGGAGTAGCCGGGAATGACGCCGCCGCCGCCCGTCGGGTCCGTCCCCGCCACAAGCAGCCCGCCGGCGCGAAAGAAGGCCAGCTCCATCGCCTGATCGAGCGCGAGCAGCTTACCGAAGGGCGACGTCGTGTTCTGCTGCACGCGCGCGTATTGCTGGTCGTACTGCGTCTTGAGCACGGGATCGAGCGCGTCGAGCCCTGGCGGCACCGGCTGACCGGGCGTGAACGTCTCGAACACGGTCTGCGTCGACGTGACCGCGACGTGATGAGCGATCAGGTACTGCAGGAGCGAGGTGAACTCCGGCGATTTGGGATCCACAGCGCCGAGGGCCGTCATCCCCGCATTCTGTCCGAGGCAGAGGTCCGGCTGCTTGTCCTTGGCGAAGTCGGTGGCGACGAAGAAGCCGTGCTCCAGGTCGTCAATGCCGAGATCGGCGGCTTCCCGGTAGGTGACGGAGCAGAGATGGCCCGTGATCTTGAGTCCGCGCTTGTGCGCTTCATCCACTGCCGCGGCGAGCTCGGCGCGGGTGATGTTCATGTATGCCTTGAACGAAGTCGCGCCCGCGTCTGCCCAGAATGCCACGAAGCGGCGCGCGTCGGCCGAGTCCTTCAGCGCGTACATCTGTGTGAATGGGGAAGGGCCGTTCACGTAGGGAGCGGTCGCGTCGATCCACGGTCCCACCTGATTCCCGGCCTTGATCGCCGCGGCGAGGTTCAAGTCGGCGTAGCCGCCGACGTTGCCGCCGGTCCGCATCGACGTGACCCCGCCCGCGAGGTACAGCCGCGAGAAGCTCACGTAATCGGCGCCGTAGACACCCGGGCCGGTCGGGTAGTAGAGGTGCTCGTGCATCATCACGAGGCCCGGGATCAGGGACTTCCCGGTGAGGTCCATCACTTGCGCACCCTCCGGCACTCTGGTGGCGCGGGCGGCGCCGAGCGCGACGATGTTCCCGTCACGGATGATGACCGTCTGGTCTTCCTTGGGCGCGGCGCCGGTGCCATCGATGACGCGCACGTGGGTGAGAGCCACCACGGGCGTGTCAACCGCAACGTATTGCTTTACGGTGGCCGAAAGCGTCGGACGCTGGGCCGTGAGGAGCGCGGGAAGCAACAGCAGGGCGCCGAGGGCGGGGTGAGTGGTTGTTGACATAGGCGGAGACTAGCACGCGTTTCGATAACTGACCAGCAGACGCTCTGCTCAGCAGCTATCACGGCTGTGAGGGTCGAGCAGCGCGCACAGTGCGAACTCCACAAGGAGAGCGGCGGTGACAATGCCCGCCCCCTCCACGACCTTTTGGACGCCGGGCTTGTAGCCGAGCTTCATGGAGTCGACGCGGGTCAACGGAATGCTCCGCCGGCAGGTGGCGCACTCCAGAGGCAGATCGAAGGGAATGCCCTTGACTGAGTCGTAGGTGACGAATACGTCATGCCATTTCTCGACGCCGCCTGGAGTCCAGATCCACACGGGGCTGTTGGGACGGATGTCGGTGTCCTGATCGACAGGACGCCGTCCCCAATAGCCGCAGGCTGCCATCAGAAGCACAAATGCGAGGCATAAGCCTCGCGTCATCAGGGGTTTCATACCTTCTATAGCGGATTTGGGGCGGAGAACTGCAACACATCCCATCCACTCTGCTTCTTTACAAAAACGAGCTGCGCGCATGTCATCCTGAGCGAAGCCCACGCCCGCGGGCGTAGCGAAGGACCTGCTTGGAGGAACTACCATGGACGACGTGGGAGTCTTTCGCACGACGATCGAGGTGCAGAATTGGGAGCTGCGCGGCCCCAGCCGACGTTGGTCGATACCGGAAGCGAGTTTACGTGGATTCCGCGCCGGGTGCTCGAGGAGCTGGGCATCCATGCGCAGCGGAAACAAGCGTTCGAAGTCGCCGATGGTCGTCGCATCGAGCGCGATATCGGCTATGCGTTGGTGCGCGCAGCCGGGACGGAAGCGCCGGATCTCGTCGTGTTCGCAGAATCGGGAGATATGACGCTCCTCGGCGCTCACTCCCTCGAAGGCCTGAACCTGAAGATCGATCCGATAAGAAAGGAATTGGTGCCCGCAGGGCCGGTGATCACCGCGGCGGCGTAGCGCGTTCAGCTCATCTCTCCACCCTCTTTTCACAAAAACGAGCCGAGCGCGTGTCATCCCGAGCGAAGCGAGGGATCTGCTTTTCAGGTTATTTTATCCCGGACATGAAACTGCTCTCCTAATGCGCGTCGGCATCGGCTACGACTCCCATCCCTTCGCAAAAGGCCGCAAGCTCATCCTCGGCGGCGTCGAGATCCCCCATCCCAAGGGACTGAGCGGTCATTCCGACGCGGACGCCGTAGCCCACGCCCTCACCGATGCCATTCTGGGCGCCGCGGGTCTCGGCGACATCGGCCGCATGTTTCCGGACGACGACCCGCAGTGGAAAAACGCCAACTCGATTGATCTGCTGAACAAGGCATTTCTCAAGGTCGTGGAAGCCGGGTTTCAATTCGTCCACGCGGACGTCACCGTGATCGTCGAAAAACCCAGGCTCGCGCCCCACCTCGATGCCATGGAAGAGAAGCTCGCCGCAGCCCTGCTGGCGGGGCCGGCGCACGTCTCCGTGAAAGCGAAGACGAATGAAGGCATGGGCTGGATCGGTCGCGGTGAAGGCATTGCCGTACTTGCAGTGGCGACACTCGTCGAGCCGAGCAGAGTCTCCTGACGGACTTCATCGCGTTTCTCGAGCAACTCCCCACCGGGCCGCTCTACGCCCTCATCGCCACGCTGGCCGCCGTCGAAAACATCTTCCCGCCCGTTCCCGCCGATGTCGCCGTGTCACTGGGGGCGTTTCTCGCGGGCCGCGGCGTCATGGATGCGTGGCTCGTGTTTGCGTTGGCGTGGGCCGCGAACGTAGGGTCGGCGGCGGGGGTCTACGCCCTGGCGCGGCGGCACGGAGCGCTCGTGTCGCGCGGGTTCCTGGGCAGGCACATCTTGACCCCGAACACCGTCGCGCGCATCGCAGAGCAGTATCGCCGCCACGGCGCCTACGGCATTTTCATTTCACGCCTGTTACCCGTCTGGCGCGGCGTGGTGATGCCCTTCGCCGGGATCGCCCGGGTCGGGGCCTGGCGTGCGTTGATCCCGATGGCCCTCGCATCCGCGGCCTACTACGGCGCGCTCACCTACGTGGTGAGCCAGCTGGGTACGAATCTCGAGGATGTCCTTCGCATCGTGACGCGCGTCAACACGGCGCTCGCTATTGTGGCCGGCGCGCTCATCGCAATAATTGTCGTATGGATCGTCCGCCGCCGCCGCCGCCGTCCGCCGCCGCCTTCCACCTAGAGCGCTTCCGCGATTACCTCGCGCTCGAGGCGGGCAACAGCCGTCACACCGTCGCGAGCTATTTGCGCGACATCACGCGCCTGGCGGAGTACGCCACCAGCCGGGGAGCAAGGGCACCCGAACAGCTCTCCGCGCCGCAGCTGCGGGAGTTCATTTACGTCCTCAAGGATCTCGGCCTCGCGCCTACCACGATCCGCCGCCAGATCTCCGCGATCCGGACCTACTTCAAGTTCCTGGTCGGGGAGGGGCTCGCGACGCGCGATCCCAGCGAACGGATCGAGTCACCCAAGCGGTGGCGCACGCTCCCAGAGGTGTTGACGGTGGCCGAAATCGAGAAGCTGCTGGCGGCGCCGAACACCGACGAGCCGCTGGCAATCCGCGATCGCGCCCTGCTCGAGTTCGCCTACGCCACGGGCGCCCGCGTCTCGGAGCTGGTGGCGCTCAAGCTGCAGGACATCCTGTTCGAGGACGGCGTCGCCCGCGTCTTCGGCAAGGGGGCCAAGGAACGGCTCGTTCCGGTCGGGCGTCGCGCCCTGGGCGCCGTGGCGCTGTACGCGAGGGAGATCCGGCCCACGCTGGATCGCGGCAGAGCCCGAGGCATTCTGTTCCTGAATGCCCGGGGTACACCGTTATCGCGCGTCGGCGCCTGGGGTGTCATCAAGGCGACCGCGCGGCGGGCAGGCTTGGCCAAGCGTGTCACCCCGCATACGCTGCGCCATACGTTCGCCACGCACCTGCTCGAAGGCGGAGCCGATTTGCGCGCGGTGCAGGAAATGCTCGGACACGCCGATCTCGCGACTACGCAGCTCTACACTCATGTCGATCGGGATTACCTCCGGACCGTGCATAAGAGCTACCACCCGCGGGCGTGAACGGGCACAACTCAACGGCCCGTGGTAGCCGCCCCCGCCCCCGCCCCCGCCCCACTCAGGAACGCGGCGATGGCCGCTGCTTCAGCATCAGTCAGACCGAGATCCGGCATGATTTGCGACGCCGGGTTCTTCATTTTCTGAATGACGTATTCGCGGGCCAGATGACGCCCGCCCAGCTCCGGGCCGACAGTCACGAGCTCATTGGACGGCCCATTCGTCAGATCGGCGTTGGCGTGGCAAATCGTGCATCCCTTGGCGACGAATAGGACTTGCCCGCGCTCGCCCGGCGCCATGGCAGCGCGGGAGGCGCCGGCCGTGATCACCGGCTGTGGATACAGCCGCAGCTCATTGTTGCCGAACCCGCTTTGAATCGTGAGAAACACCCGCTCCGCGGCGGGTGCCGTAAAGGTCACGGCATACGTCCCTGCAGCGGATTTGGCGACAGCGGGAATGGTCGTCTCGTCCTTGCCGCCGACTATGCCGCCGAGGCGGCGTGCCGAGGTACTGACAACGAGTCGGGGTTGCAGATTGCTGAGCAGTGTCCTGCCGTGTTGCCGGACCTGAAACTCGAGCGTGTACTGCCGCCCCGCGACAAAGTACTCCGGCAGGTCCTTCACCGTGACCACCGCCCATCCGCCCATTGCGACTAACCCGGCGATGAGTGCCGCCGCGAGCTTCAGCATGAGGCCCTCCTGGAGAGTCCTGGTGTATCCGAGAAGTCCCTTCTTGGATGCCGCTGGGCTTCCAGTGGTTTAGATTTCAGCATGCTCTTCGTGCTCGACAACTACGACTCCTTTACCTACAACCTCGTGCAATATCTCGGCGAGCTGGGGGAGGAGCCGGTCGTGTATCGCAACGACGCCCTCAGCGTCGCGGAGGTGAAGGCCCTGAAGCCGACCGCCCTCGTGCTGTCTCCGGGACCCAAAACCCCCGCGCAGGCCGGCATCCTCGTGCCTCTGGTTCGCGCCCTCGCCGGTGAAGTCCCGATTCTGGGCGTCTGCCTGGGGCATCAAGCCATCGGCGAGGCGTTCGGCGGCAAGATCGTACGGGCCCCCCGGCTGATGCACGGCAAGACCTGCCCGATCGTGCACAGCGACGACGAGCTGTTCGACGGCATCCCCAGCCCGTTCACGGCGATGCGCTATCACTCGCTCGTCGTCGATCCCAGTTCGCTTCCCCCGGCACTCGTCGTCACCGCCATGAGCGCGGATCGCCAAGGCACGGGAGAGGCGTCGGAGATCATGGCCATGAAGCACCGCGATCATCCGACTTACGGCGTTCAATTCCATCCCGAGTCGATCGGGACGGAGCATGGGAAGCGCATTCTCGAGAACTTTCTCCACGTCGTCAGGTCCGCCACGACCGCTTGACGACGTCTTGATTGATGATCTGCAGAGTTAACGCGCACACTCTCACGGAGCCTGCCATGTCCGCACGCGCTTTTCTCGCCACCCTCGGTGCCGTAGCGATCACCGCCTGCTCGGACAGCACCGGACCATCCTCAGAGGTGTCCCTGGGGCGCATGGCTGGCACTTGGGACCTCTCCCGGCTTGAGCTGGTGTTGGTGTCCGACTCCACCGTAAGTCAGGATTTGAAAGCAGCCTTGGGTCTGTCAGCGACTCTGACGATTCAACTGAACGGGACCGCCGTCCTGACTCTTCGTCAACCGGGCCAACCAGACACGACGGTCTCTGCCCACGTAAGCGTCCGTGGAGACACACTCGCCTACGTAGCCGGTAGCTCGGGTTACGAGGCCATCGTCAGCATCTCCGGGGGGACGATGATTTGGCGGGCGGTGCAAACCACCTACTGGGACATGGACGGCGACGGCTCCTCGGAAGAGGTCTTCGAGCGGGACGTGTGGCAACGGCGGTAACTCAAGAATAGGAGCGGGCTAGACTCCACGGCACGGATTTTGTATCTTCCTCCGTGCCCGTCCTTGGCGTGATTCCTGCACGGCTGGGCTCCAGCCGGCTCCCTCGCAAGCCACTCCTGCCACTGGGTGGCGAACCCCTCATCGTCGTCGTCACCCGCCGCATCGCCGAACTCGCTGTGTGTGATCGACTTGTGGTCGCTACCGACGCACGGGAGATCGCGGACGTCGTCGCCGCTGCGGGCTTCGAAGCGGTCATGACGTCGCCCGATCATGCGTCGGGTACCGAGCGTGTCGCGGAAGTCATTGCCAAAGCGCCATTTAGCAATTTCCACTTCATTCTGAACGTGCAGGGCGATGAGCCCTTCGTCGCGGCCGCCGCCGTGCGCGGCGCGTTGGCGTGTCTCGAGGGCGGTGATCCGCTCGGCACCGCCGCCGGCTCCCTCGATCGAGCGTTGGTCAACGATCCGAGTCGCGTGAAAGTGGTCGTGGATGCTCGGGGCAGGGCGGTGTACTTCTCGCGCGCGCCGATTCCCTTCGACCGCGATGGCACGGGCACCGTGGTCTACCATCAGCACGTCGGCGTGTACGGCTATACACGCGAAGCGTTGGAGGCATGGGTTCGCCTGCCGCCCGTTCCCGAAGAACAGTGGGAACGGCTGGAGCAGCTGCGGCCCTTGCTCCACGGGATTCCGATGGGCGTGACGTTGTTCGACGGTCCGGCAGCGCCAGGCATCGATACGCCGGCCGATCTCAAGTGGGCTGAAGCGCAAATCACCCGACACCTGAAAGAGGTGAGCCCGTGAGCTCGACCAAGTACATCTTTGTCACCGGCGGTGTAGTGAGCTCGCTCGGCAAGGGCATTGCCGCCGCGTCGCTCGGCCGGCTGCTCGCCGAACGCGGGCTCAAGGTCACGATCCAAAAGTTCGATCCGTACATCAACGTCGATCCCGGGACGATGTCGCCGTTCCAGCACGGCGAGGTCTATGTGACCGACGACGGCGCCGAGACGGATCTCGATCTCGGCCACTACGAGCGGTTCATCGACCGCTCTCTCTCACAGGTGAACAATGTGACGACGGGCCGGATTTATCTGTCCGTCATCACCAAAGAACGGCGCGGCGAGTATCTCGGCTCGACGGTGCAGGTGATCCCGCACATCACCGACGAGATCAAGAGCGCCATTCGCCGGCTCGCGCCCGACCACGACGTGGTGATCACGGAGATCGGCGGCACGGTCGGCGACATCGAGTCGCTGCCGTTCCTCGAGGCGATCCGCCAGTTCCGTCAGGAAGTCGGCCGCGACAACACCCTCTTCATTCATCTGACCCTCGTGCCGTTCATCGCGGCGACGGCGGAGCTCAAAACGAAGCCGACGCAGCACTCCGTGCGCGAGCTGATGCAGATCGGAATCCAGCCCGACATCCTCGTGTGCCGCACCGAGCGTCCGCTCTCCGAAGATCTCAAGCGCAAGATTGCGCAGTTTTGCAACGTCGATTTCGGGTGCGTGGTCGAAAGTCCCGATGTGAAGTCGATTTACGAAATCCCGCTCAAGCTCCATGCGCAGGGACTCGACAAGGAAGTCTGCATGCGGCTCCATCTGGACACCAAGGAGCCCGACCTGCGTGCCTGGGCCGCGATGGTGGACAAGATCCTGAAACCGCCGCACCAGGTGCGGATCGCCGTGGTGGGCAAGTACACCGAGCTCGCCGACAGCTACAAGAGCATTCACGAAGCGCTCGTCCACGGCGGGATCGCCAACGAAGTGGGCGTGGCGATCCACTGGATCGCATCGGACCGCTTCACCGATCAGGAGACGGCGGGCGAGCTGCTCGCGGGCCACGACGGGCTGCTCGTCCCCGGCGGATTCGGCGTGCGGGGCGTCGAGGGCATGCTCGAAGCGATCCGCTGGGCGCGCGAGCACAAGCTGCCGTTCTTCGGCATCTGCCTCGGCCTGCAGACCGCGATCATCGAGTTTGCCCGCACCGTCTGCAAGATCCCCGATACGAATTCGAGCGAGTTCGCGCCCGAGTGCGAAAACCCGGTGATCGCGCTGATGCGCTCGCAAGAGGGCATTCAGGAGATGGGCGGCACGATGCGGCTGGGCGCCTATCCCTGCCGGCTGCGGCCCGGCTCACACGTGGCGCAGGCCTACAACGCCACCGAAGTGAGCGAGCGTCACCGGCACCGCTACGAGGTCTCGAACGCCTATCGCGACGTGCTCGCCGAGTACGGCATGCGCTGCTCCGGCCTCTCCCCCGATGGATCGCTGGTGGAAATGATCGAGCTGCCCCCCCCCGGTCATCCGTGGTTCATCGGCTGCCAGTTCCATCCCGAGCTGAAGTCGCGGCCGATGCGCCCACATCCGCTGTTTGCCGGTTTCGTCGGCGCGGCGCTCAATCACCACAAGCAACAGCCGCGCACCGAGCCGTCGCGCGAGCTGGCGGAACTCACCGACTGACATGGCTCGCTTTGGGGCAGAGAACGGCCCATTTCTCGTCGCGGGCCCGTGCGTCGTCGAATCGGACGATCTCAATATCCGGATCGGCGAGGCATTGGCCGAGCTCGGGGTCAAGCTCGGGATCGGCGTCATCTACAAGGCGTCGTACGACAAGGCCAATCGCTCGCGCCTGAACGCGCCGCGCGGCCCGGGGCTCGAAACCGGGCTCCGCGCGCTGGAAAAAGTTCGCAGCGCCACCGGTCTCCCGATCCTCACGGACGTGCACGAGCCGGGTCACGTGCCGCTCGCCGCCCGCGTCGCCGACGTTCTCCAGATCCCCGCCTTTCTCTGCCGCCAAACCGACCTGCTCGTCGCCGCCGGCAAGGCAGGTCGCCCCGTGAACATCAAAAAGGGCCAGTGGATGGCGCCCGAAGAGATGCGGGGCGCCGTCGAGAAAGTCCGCACTGGAGGCGCGCCGGAGGTGGCCGTCACCGAGCGCGGCACGTTCTTCGGCTACGGCGATCTCGTCGTCGACATGCGCAGTTTCTCGCGGCTGCGCGCCGCCTGTAAGGCGCCTGTGATCTTCGACGCCACGCACTCGGTGCAGCAGCCGGGCCAGGGCCGCGATGGCTCGAGCGGCGGCGAGCGGGCGTTCATTCCGCCGCTGCTGTACGCCGCGGCCGCGGCGGGCGCCGACGGCTTCTTCCTCGAGACGCATCCCGATCCGGCGCGCGCCCCGTCCGACGGGCCGAACATGGTTCCGCTCGACCAGCTGGCCGGCATCGTAGGACTCGCCGTGGACGTCTGGCAACGCGTCCGGGAGGCCGTCCGTGCGTAAGCTGGCGCCGGCATCTGAGCGACTCGTCGACCGTGGCAAGCGCGTGCTGGCGCTCGAGGCAGCGGCTGTCCAGGCGCTCGCGGACAACCTCGGCGTAGCCTTCGCCCGGGCCATCGAGATTCTCGCCGGCGCCAAGGGCCGCGTCATCATTTCCGGGGTCGGCAAGTCCGGCCTGATCGCCCGCAAGATCGCCGCGACATTCACCTCGACCGGCACGCCGGCGACGTTCCTGCATCCGGTGGACTCGCTGCACGGCGACCTCGGTATCGTGAGCCGGGACGACGTCGCGATCGTCCTGTCGAAGAGCGGCGCCTCCGACGAGCTCTTCGGCCTCGTGAATCAGCTCAAGCGGCTTGGCGTGCCGATCATCGCGCTGACGGGTGATGCCGACTCGCCGCTGGGCCGCCAGTCCAGCGTCGTGCTCGACGCCTCGGTCGCCGAAGAGGCGTGCCCCGAAACATTGGCACCGACGGCAAGTACCACCGTCGCCCTCGCCCTGGGCGATGCGCTCGCCGTGACGCTGCTCGAGGTCAAAGGATTCCGGCGCGAGGACTTCGCGGCGCTGCATCCCGGCGGCGTCCTGGGCCGCAAGCTGCTGCTGCGCGTCGCCGACGTGATGCTGACCCACGACCTGCCGACGTTGACCCCCGACCGGCCGATGCGGGAGTGTGTCATGCTGCTCGCCGAAAAGCGCGGCACGGTCGCCGTGGTGGAGCAGGGCGACGGCGCGACCCTGGCCGGAGTGGTGACGGCGGGTGATCTGACCCGGCTCATGGAGCGCACGGACGCATTCCTCGACATTCCCGTCGGCGACGTCATGACGAAGACGCCGAAGGCGACGACGTCCGACGAGCTCGCCAGCGCCGCGGTGAGCGTCATGGAGCGTTACGGCATCATGGCCCTGCCGGTACTCGACGGTGATCGGAAAGTCGTCGGGATCGTGCATCTGCACGATTTGATGAAGGCAGGGGCTCTGTGACACGCCTGCTGCTGCTCGTTGCCATGGTCGCCGGAGCCTGCAAGAACGGCACTCGCGTGACGGCCACCCAGGCGGCCCTCGACAGTGCCGACCAGGTGTTGCTCGGCATGAGCCATTACGTCACCGATGCAGGCATCCTGCGCGCCCGGGTGCGCGCCGACACGGCGTACTTCTACTCCAGCACGCAGCAGGCCGAGCTGCGCAACGTCCACGTGACGTTCTATGACGTGACGGGCCGTGCCACGTCGACGCTCACGGCGCGCGAAGGCACCGATCATTGGCGGACCGAGGACATGCAGGCGCGCGGCAACGTGGTCGTGGTGCGCGATAAGGACGGCGGCACGATGCGCACCGCAGTGATGGACTACAACAGGGCCCGCAACGAAGTGAGCTCCGACAAGAGTTTCGTGTGGGACGAGCCCGGTCGTCACGTCGAAGGTGACGGGTTCACCTCCGATCCGGAATTCAAAAAGATCACCGCCCAACGGCCGCACGGCACGGGCGGGCAGTTCATTCTCCCCAGTCAATGACTCCGGTGCTCGCCGTCGTCCTGCTGCTGCAAGGTGTCCCCGCGACGGCGGATACCGTGGCTGGGCGCCCCTGCCGTGTCGCGGTCGATTCCATGGGTCATTACGCGGAAATCCCCAACCCCGATGGAACCAAGACGGTGCACGGCGGCGGCGGCGTACTGGCGCACTGCGACGGTACGAACACCACGATTTCCGCCGACAGTTTTGCGCATTACCCGGGTCTGGGTCGCCTTGACCTGATCGGGAGCGTCGCCATTCGTGATACAGGACTGGCGCTGGACGCGCACTTTGCGTCGTACTTTCTCAAAGACGAACGCCTCGAGGCGCACAACAACGTCGTCGCCGTGAATCGCCGTACCGGTTCGGTGCTGCGCGGCCCCAACCTCAAGTACTGGCGTGTGGCCAAGGGGATCCGCGACACGGTGGAGATGTACGCGACGCAGCGTCCCACCGTCGAATACCGGCAGAACGAGCCCGGGGACACGCTCTCTCATGAGCCGTACATCATTGTCGCCGACCGGCTGCGCTTCAAAGGCGACGACCGCATGTGGGCCGGCGGCAAGGTCACGATCGACCGCAGTGATTTCGCGGCACGCTCCGACTCGATGATGATGGATCAGACGAAGGGATTCGGCGTGCTGGTCGGGACGCCGAGCGTCGAGGGCAAGGGACGCACGACCACGGCGGAAGCGGGAAGAAACTATACGCTGGTCGGCACGCGCATCGAGCTGGCGCTGGTGCAGCGTGACGTCCGCGGCGTGAAGGCGCTCGGCAAGGGGAAGGCCACCGGCTCGGACTGGGTCCTGACGGCCGATACGATCGACTTGCGCATCGCCGACCGGCTGCTGCAGCAGACGTTCGCCTGGGGGGACACGATGCGCCCCCACGCCGTCTCGACGCTCTACACGATTCAAGCGGACTCACTGGCGATCGATTCGCCCGGTGAAGTCTTGACCGAGTCGCGGGCGTTCGGCAGCGCATTCTCCACGGCGAAGCGTGATTCGATCACGCCCGCGAACGAAACCGACTGGATCACCGGAGATTCGCTCACGATCCGCTTCGCGCAGGAGCAGAACTCTGCGACCAAGCAGCCGCGCTCCAGACTGCATGATGTGGTATCTCTGGGATCGGCGCGGGCGCTGACGCATCACCCGGACCCGAAGGACACCACCCACGTTGGCCCCGCGATCAACTACTCCCGTGGCCACCGCATCACCGTCGCGATGCTGCGTGACCGCATCGAGCGCGTGACCGTAGCCGGCAAGGCCGACGGCGTGCACCTCGAGCCACGACCGGCCATCGTCGCCGATAGCCTGAAGACTCCTCCACCAACCGCCAAACCGGCTCTCCCGTGACCGGCCTGGACGAGTTCGCCGATCTGTTCGCGACCCGCGACTCGTCGCTCGCGCTGGCGGCCGCCGCGCTCGTGCGCATCGCCGATGATCAGGGCCGCGCCAGCTTCAGCGACCTCGCCGTCGCCTATCGCGAGGAATTCCTCAAGCTGCGGGCGCATGCCAAGGGAGAGCCGCCCGACGCGGGGAGCCTGTCCGTCGATGATGCCCGCGCCTACCTCGCGACGTCGGTCCTGCCGCGCCTGGCGATGCTGAAGCTGGTCGTGCTGCCGATGGGCGCGCTGTGGGGCGACGCCGCTGTCGCATTCGCCCCCGAGGTCTGGGCGGGCGTGCCCGCCGACCGCGCTGCCGCCGCGCAGCATTTCCTGCTGCTCGCCGAGGAGACCGTCGCACGCAGCGAATCGGTCAGCGGCGAGCATCCGGTCGTGCGGGGCGGCAGCCGCCTCGGCGCGCAACATCTCGTGAAGGCGTACAAGGGCCGCCGCGTCGTCAACAACGTCTCCCTCGACCTCGCGCAGGGCGAGATCGTCGGGCTCCTGGGGCCGAACGGGGCGGGGAAGACGACCTCCTTCTACATGATCACCGGGCTGATCCGTCCCGACGAAGGCAACATTCTGCTGGACGGCCGTGACATTACCGCCCTGCCGATGTACCAGCGGGCGCGCGCGGGGATCGGCTACCTGGCCCAGGAGCCGTCGATCTTCCGCAAGCTGAGCGTCGAAGAGAACGTGCTCGCCATCCTCGAGACCCTGAAGATCGACGAGGACGAGCGCAAGCGGCGGCTCGAAACGCTGCTCGACGAGTTGGCGATCAAGCACCTGCGGCGCCAGAAGGCGTATCAGCTGTCGGGCGGGGAGCGGCGCCGTCTCGAGATCACGCGCGCGCTCGTGACGGAGCCGAAGTTTCTGTTGCTCGACGAGCCGTTCGCCGGCGTCGATCCGATCGCGGTCAACGACATCCAGACGATCGTCGCGGGGCTGCGGCATCGCGGCATCGGCGTGCTGATCACCGACCACAACGTGGAGCAGACCCTCGACATCGTCGACCGTGCCTACATCATGTTCGAGGGCCGGGTGCAGGTCGCCGGGACGGTGCGGCAGCTGGTCTTCGACGATCGCGTGGCGTCACTGTACCTCGGGCCCACGCTCACCACGCGCCTGCGGGCGCGGCTCTCCTCCGCCGCATGAAGACCGGCCTGCATCAGCACACCTCGCTCCGGCAGGACCTGCGGATCAATCCACGCCTCTACCAGGCGATGGACTTGCTGTACATGCCGCTGCTGGACCTGGAGCAGCACCTGAAGCAAGAGCTGCTGGGGAATCCGTTCCTGGAGATGATCGAGCCCGAGGAAGAGGTCCAGGCCCCCGCCGCGGAGCAGCAGCAGGAAAAGAAGGCCGAGAAGGAAAAGAGCGGCGACGACGAGCCCGACTGGGAGAGCATTCTCCTGGACGACCGGACCGATCACGGCGTGCCGAGCGGCAGTTACAGCGAAGCGCGCGAGTACGTGGAGCCCGTCACGGTCGAGGGGAAGGACCTGATCGACTATCTGCGCGACCAGACGCGGATGCTCGACCTCAATCCGCGGCAGCAGCTGCTCACCGAGGAATTCCTCGGCAACATCGGCGAGGACGGCTATCTCCAGCACAGCCTCGAGGAGATCCTCAAGGGCGCGAACCAGCTGCTCGAAGAGCACGAGGCAGAGTCGGAGCTCGATCTGAATGTGGCGGCATTCACGATGGCGGAAGTCGAAGCGATGCTGCGCGTCATCCAGCAGCTCGATCCGCCCGGCACCGGTGCGCGTAATCTGCGCGAGTGCCTCATGCTGCAGCTCGAGAGCCAGAAGCGCACCGATTCGCTCGTCTACCGGCTGGTGAAGGACGCCTTCGAGGACCTGATCGCGCACCGCTGGAGCGATCTCGGCAAGCGCTTTGGCCTCGCGCCCGATGAGGTGCAGAAAGCGGCCGACGAGCTGGCCCGTCTCGACCCGAAACCGGGGCTGCAGCACTCGGCCGCCAACGACGCGTACATCATCCCGGACCTGATCGTCGAGAAGATCGACGACAAGTACCACGTCTTCCTGAACGACAGCGGCCTGCCGCGGCTGCGCATTTCCAAGACGTACCAGGAGATCGCGCGCGACAAAAAGAAATACGACGGCGAGAGCAAGGAATTCATCAATCAGCGCCTCAACAGCGCGCACTGGATGATTCAGGCGATCGAACAGCGGCGCCAGACCATGCTCAAGGTGATGAACTTCATCGTCGACCGGCAGCGCGAGTTCTTCGAGAAGGGCATCGACTATCTCAAGCCGCTCACGCTGCGCGAGGTCGCCGACGTCATCAGCATGCACGAGAGCACCGTCAGCCGGGTCACGAACGAGAAGTACGTGCAGACGCCGCGGGGCCTCCTGCCGCTCAAATTCTTCTTCTCCAGCGGCCTGTCGACCACCACCGGCGAGGACGCCAGCGCGCGGTCCATCAAGTCGCAGATCCAGAAACTGGTGCACGACGAGCCGCCCAAGGACCCGCTCACCGACCAGCAGATCGTCGAGATGTTCGAGCGCAAAGGCGTGCGGATCGCCCGGCGCACGGTCGCCAAGTATCGCGATCAGCTCGGCATTTTGCCCGCGCGGATGCGCAAGCGGCTATGAGCCTGGCGACGAATTCGACGCCGCCTGACGTCAGCGTCCTGGTTCCGGCCAAGGACGAAGCCGACAACCTCGCCGAGTTCGTGCGGCTGACGCGCGAGGCGATGCTGCCGCTGCCGTACGCCGTCGAGCTGGTGATCGTCAACGACGGCAGTCACGATGGGTCTCCGAAGCTGCTCGAGGACCTCACCGCCAAGCACCCGTTCGTGCGGGTCGTCACCCACCGCACGCAGCGCGGCATCGCCGACGCCCTGAAGTCCGGGGCCGACGTCGCCCGCGGCCGCGTGCTGGTCTACTATCCGGCGGACCTGCAGTACCTGCCCTCGGATATTCCCGCACTCGTCGACCCCATCCTGGCGGGGCAGGCGGACGTCGTGACGGGCACGAAGCAGGGCGGCTACAACAAGCGCTTCGTCTCCGGCGTCTACAACGCGCTGTGCCGCTGGCTGTTCGGCGTACGCGTGAAGGATCTGAACTCGGTCAAGGCGTACCGCCGGGAGATCATGGACTCCGTGCCGATGCGTCCCGACTGGCACCGTTTCATGGTGGTGATCGCCGCCTCCCAGGGGTACCGCCTCGCGGAACGGCCGGTGCCGGTGCACCCTCGCCACGCCGGCGCATCCAAGTTCGGCATCGGCCGGATCCCGGTCGGGGTGCTCGACCTCATGTCCGTCTGGTTCCAGCTGCGCTTCGGGCGCAAACCGATGCTCTTCTTCGGCGTGCTGGGCGCGACCCTGTTCTCGGTCGGCTTACTCGTCGGCCTCGTGGCCCTCTACCTGCGCTTCGGCCCCCCCCACGTCGGGTTTCGCCCGCTCCTCGACCTGATCATGGTGCTCGTGATCTCGGGCGTCGTGCTGTTCGGCTTCGGATTTGTGGGCGAGATGCTGGCGGGGATGCGGGAGGAGCTGCGGGTGCTGCAGCGCGAGCTCGATCGCCTGAGAGAGGGGCGGCGCTAGGGCATAACCCTCATCCGCTCGCGCGAGCTAGCCGTACTCCGTAACGGCCGAGAAACAGCGCAAGCTCCTCGGTGAGCCGGGACCCGCGCTCGCTGCGGGTACGGCCATCCAGGTCCAGCCAGTACACGCCGTGCTTCGTGAACTCGGCGCGCGCGTCAGCGGAAAGCGCGGTTTCCGTGAACAGCGTGTCCCCGCGCGCGGGGGTGATGCCGTCCACTCGGGAGCCGCCGCGCAACCACAGCAGGCGCCAGGTCTTTCGGCCGTAGCGATACAGCCGGACTGACGCCTGATCTTCGACGGTCACGCCACCGTGTAGCAGGAAGCGATCGAATTCGGCCATCATCGTCGCCACCAGGGCGGCGCGCTCGCCCTCGCTCAGCCGCTTCGGAAAATCGGGCGCGGATCGGATCACTTTCGCCGGATTTCCAACCGCCAGGCTCTTCGCCGGAATGTTTCCGGATACGAGCGAATTGGCGCCGATCACGGTGCCGTCACCGATCGTGGTGCCGGGCATGATGAACACGCGCCACGGCAGCCACACGCTGTTGCCCAGGGTGACGGGCTCGTAGGTCACCGGGTAGCCATCGAGCTGATTCAGCCAGGCGCCATGGGTGAAGATCAGGCAGTGCCCGCCGATGCCGGTATCGTCCCCGATCACCACCGGCTTGGTGGGATTGATGTTCGTGAGCTGCAGGATGATGGTGCGGCTCCCCAGCACGAACTTGGATTCGGGTAGCTGCGGGCCACCGACGTACACCTGCTCGCGAATCTTCGCGTCGTCGCCGATCTCGATCACGTTGCACGACAGGTAGCTGAACGTGCCCACGCTCGAGTGGCGGCCGATCCGGATCGTTTCGCCCTGTACGACCGCGAGGAATCCGATCTCGACGTGGTCGCCCAGCTCCACGTGCCTCCCGATGACGACGCCGCCGAAACTGATGCGCACACCTCGCCCGATGCGGTAGCCGAGGAGTAGGCGGTAGGCCAGGACTTTCAGCGGGCTCGGGAGCCAGCCGAAGAGGACGAGATGCCGCCAGGGGATGCGCGTTTTGGGGAGGAGTGTTTCCGGCATTGGGGTCGTAATGTACGTTTCGTGGCCCTGTGATCAAACTCCCCGACGCCAGCAACCAGTCCCGAGCCGAGCGCTTTGCGCTGGACCTGCTCGTGGACCTTGCCCGGCTTGTGCCTGCCGGGCCGACGCTTGACGTCGTCCGCCTCGAGTTGAGCGAGCAGGCGCCGCGCGATTTGCGCGGCTGGATGGCGGCGGGGTGGGGGATCGACGTCGCCGACGGCGTCGTCCGCGTGCCGCGTGCTGTGCTGCAACTCGTGATCGAAGTCGCCGGCGCGGCATCGGAACAACGCGTGCACGACCGGGACCGCTATGAACGAATTCCTTCTTCGGCAAATCCACTGGTGCGTGAGGGGCTCGAGCGCGAGCCGGTGATTCATCGCGCCGCCCTCGCCTTGCAAGCGGCGGCTCGCAAGGCGGCGGGCCGGCGGGCATTCCGAACGATCGCTCCATGGCCGGAGGGACGCCGCTGGGCGGCAGCGTTTACACACGATCTGGATGTCGTTTCCTGGTGGCCCGCGTTCACACTGCTTCGCATGATGGAGCTGGCCCGGAAGGGCGCCCTTGCTCAGGTGGGACGCGTGGCGGCCGCGGCCCTAGGGAGCGTGGGATTCGATCCCGTAAGCCGCGGCGTCGCCGGCGTGCTCGACTACGAATCGAGTGCGCGCATCCGGTCCACGTGGTTCATCCTCTGTGGCACGCCGACGCTGCAAACGATGCGCGCCGGCGACCTCACCTACCGACCCGAGTCGTCCAAGGCGCGCGATATCCTTGCCCAGGTTCGCTCGGCCGGCCACGAGATCGGGCTGCACGGCAGCTTCGAAACGCTCGACAAAAGCGAGGCGTTCAACGCGCAGCGGCTGCGGCTGGTGGAAATCGCCGGCTCACCCGTCCACGGCATTCGGCAGCACTACGTTCGCATCCACCCCGGCGTCACCGAGCGCGTGATGGCAGCCGCCGGGTTCTCGTATGACTCCACGTTCGGCTTCCCCGACCGGAACGGTTTTCGCCTCGGTGTCGCCGACGTCCTCCCGCGGTGGGATGGCGACGCCAATCAGCCTATCGCGATTCAGGAAGTTCCTTTCACATGGATGGATCGTGCGCTGAGTAAGTATCGCGGCATTGAGCGGCCAGCTGACTGGTCGCAGGATGCGCTGGAGCTGGCGGCTACGGCCCGCGAGGTGGGCGGCTTGTGGGTGGGATTGTGGCACCCCAATCTCACGTCGCCGCTGGGCTTCCCGGATGCACCCGCGGCGTATGCCAGAACGATTGCGGGTGTGTTGGCCGAGTCGCCCTACGTGGCGCCGCTCGACACGATCGTGCAGTGGTGTCGCGCACGCCGTGCCGTGCAGGCAACGGCGATCGCCGCAGACGGGAAAGTCGAGGCGTCGGCTGGGGCGAAGGTCCCGTTTCAGCTACGGCTGGAAGACGCCGACGGTAAAGCGGCCGAAGCCACGCGATAGACAGCGTCCCACTTCGTGGTGATCACGTCCCAGCTGAAGCGGGTGCGCAGCCGCTCGCGTCCTGCTTCAGCGAGCCGCCGCGCGAATGCCGGGTCCGTGGCGACGCGCTCGATCGCGTCGGCAAGAGCCTCAGGATCCGCCGGCGGCACGAGCAGGCCGGACACGCCGTCTTCGATGATGTCGGGAATTCCGCCCACACGACTCGCGATGACAGGGATGCAGTAGCTCATCGCGTCGAGCAGCGCGACGCCGAGGCCCTCGGTGTCGCCGCGCGCGTCGATGATCGACGGCAGGACCAGGACGTCGGACGTGAGAAACGCCAGGTGCAGCTCGGCGTCGGACACCTTATTGCGGAAGTCGACGGCGATGTTGCGCTCGCGGGCGAGTGCCTCGAGCCCCTCGCGCTCCGGGCCGATGCCGATCGCGACGATGCGCGCCGGCACGCGGTCTCGCAGCCGAGCGGCCGCTTCGATCAAGTACGCGAGCCCCTTGAGCTCGACCAGCCGACCGACGAACAGAATCCTCAATGGCCGGCCGTCTCCCGACGCGAGGGCAGGGGGTGCGGCGTCGCGCCTGCCCGGAAACGGGGTCGTGTAGGGGATGACGTCGACAGGGACGTCGACGAGCTCGCGAATCTCGCGCGCCGTCTCGGACGAGATCGCCACGACGCGATCGGCACGGCGGCACGCCCAGCGCACGAATCCTATGAGAACGCGGAGCGACCGCTTGACCCAGCGCAGCTCGATGCCGTAGAAGGTCAGCACGACAGCCGCACGACGCGCCCGGCGTGCCGCCCATCCCCAGAGCGCCAGGGGCACCGGCCAATGCACGTGCATGACGTCGTAGCGCTCGCGGCGGCACAGCCGCCATGCGGCGATCATCCCGCAGATCACGAACGGCGCGGGCATGAGGCGGTACAGCAGCGAGCGCCGCATCCGATCGGCCGCCGATTCATCATGCGTCAGGGCTTCCCAGCGGGAGAAAAAGTACCGGAAGCGGTGCACCGGGATCCCGGCGAACACATGATCGCGTGAGCCGTGGTAGGCGGCGGTGAACACCTGCGCATCGTGACCGGCGGCGCGCTGGCGTTTGATCAACTCCACCAGCCAGGGCGCGATGATGTCGCGCTCATCGCGGGGAAACGCGGTCACCAAATGCAGGATGCGCATGGCCTTGAAGATAAGTAACTTTCGCTTTCCTTTGCGTGTACCAGCCGATCCAGGAGTCTCGAAGCATGGCGAAACGCATAGCCCCAGGCTCGTCCGAGCTGGCCGCGTTCTACAGCGACCGGACCGGATGGCGAAACTGGGGAGAGGAAAGCATCCGCTATCGGCTCGCGCAGAAGCTCGCGCAGACGCGGCCGGGTCACGCGGTGCTCGACATCGGCGGCCGGGAAGGGGATATCCGCAAATTCCTGCCGCAAGGGATCAGGTATCAGGGACTCGATATCGCGCCCGAATACGCCGCCCCCGACGTCCTGATCCACGACATCACCAAGGGCCTGCCGTTTCCCGACGCGTCGTTCGACCGCGTCTTCATGATCGAGGTGCTCGAACACACGCCGACCGCGTTCCAGACGGCGGGGGAAGTGTATCGGGTGCTCCGGCCGGGCGGCGTTTGGGTCGTCTCGGTACCGAATCCCTACCACTTCAAAGAGATCATCTGGAATCTGTTGGGCGTCGCCGACAAGTGGGGCCACGTCTATAGCTGGACCAAGCAGACGATGACCCGGCTGGGCGAGATGAACGGCTTCCGCCGTGCCGACTACGCGGGGACCTACATCTATCCACCGATTCCCGCGCCCTGGTGGCTGTTGGGGCGGTCCATCGCCTACAAGTTCGTGAAGGATTGAGAGCCGGTTGGCTGCGGGCGGCCAAAATTGCCGCCACGATCGTTGTGCTGGCCCTCATCGGGCGCTCGATCACCCGCAACTGGGCCGCATTTCAATCGGTTCATGTCACCCTCGACATCCGGATCGGATGGCTGGTGGCCTCAGTAGCAACCGTATTCATCACCTACGGCATTCAGATCGAGTCGTGGCGCCGCATGCTGCGGGGATGGAGCCAGCAGATTCCCTACACGAGTGCCGCCCGGGCGTGGGCGCTTTCCAATCTCGGCCGTTACATCCCCGGCAAGGTGTGGAGCGTCGCGGGGCTCGTGGTGCTCGCGGAGCGGGCCGGTGTGCGCCGCAGCGCCGCCGCCATCTCGGCGTTCGCGATGCAGGCGGTCGTGCTGGGAACGGGCGTCGTGCTCATCGCGTTCGCCACGCCGCACGCCGCCTCCCCGGTGTTGCTGGGAGGAGCTGTGCTGGCAGCGCTCGCCCTGATCGGCGTATTGGCCTGGCGGCGGACCGCGCTCTGGCTTGGCAAGCTGGCCGATGCGACGACGCCGCTGCCACCGTTGCCGGTATCGGCCATCATCCTCGCGAGCGGTCTGATGCTCATCAGCTGGGCCACGTTCGGGGTCGCGTTTTGGATGCTCGTCCGAGGCCTCATGCCCACCGCGAGCGTGCCGTTGCCGCCCGCGATGGGTATGTTCGCGCTCGGATATGTCATGGGGCTCGTCGCCGTCATCGCCCCCGGCGGCATCGGCGTGAGGGACCTCGCACTGGTCGGGTTTCTCACGCCGTTGCTCGGCAGCGGGGGAGCGGTGGCCGTGAGTCTCGTGTCGCGCGTGCAGCTCACGCTCACTGAAGCAGGCGCGGCTGGTATCGCATTGCTTCTCAAGGAGAACGTCTCTGACTAAACAGGCGCAACAGACGCCGCAGGCGCAGCAGGTAGGCGCGACGGTCAGCGCGTACGTGCCGAAGCATCCCACGCTCGCGGCCGCCGGGCTGATGGTGCTCTTCATTGCGGTGCTCGCGTTTCCGATGCTGCGCGGCCAATGGTTGGCGGCCCCGATGAGCGACCAGTACGCCAGTGCCTACGCGGTGCACGAGTGGCAAGCGGAGGAGTGGCGCGCGACGGGGCAGCTGCCGCTCTGGAATCCGATGATCATGGACGGGCTGCCATATATCGCGGTCGTGACGCACGGCGACGTGCTCTATCCGACCTCGTTCCTACGGTGGTTCCTGTCGGCCGACAAGGTCACCAACCTCGGATTCGTACTTCACTACATACTCGCCGGCTTGTTCACGTTTCTTTTTTTGCGACGCCTCAAGGTTTCCTGGGTCGGCTCCGCAGTCGGAGGGCTCGCGTACCAGCTGTCCGGAATC
>DASPXJ010000068.1:0-5774 GCA_035637355.1 Gemmatimonadales bacterium | reverse complement strand
GACACCGACGACGCGACGGGAACGGTCGTGGCGACCTCACCCTGGACCGGCGTCACACCGGCGCAGCTCGCCGACGTCGTCGGCCGCTTCCGGGGCCGCTACGAACAGCGCCCGCCGGCGTACTCGGCGGTGAAGATCGGGGGCGAGCGGGCGTACCGCCGGGCGCGGCGCGGCGAAGCCGTCGTGCCGGCGCCGCGCCCGGTGGAGATCCGCGAGCTGGAGATCGTGGAAGCCGCGGTGCCCGATCTGCAGTTTCGGGCGACCGTCAGCGCCGGGACGTACCTGCGCGCGTTGGCGCGGGATATCGGCGCCGCCCTCGGGTGCGGCGCGCACCTGACGGCGCTGCGGCGCACCGCGGTCGGGCCGCTGCGGCTGGCGGATGCGGTCGCACCGGAGGCCGTCACGCCGGCGGCGTTACAGGATGCAGCGGTGCTGGTCGCCCACTTGCCGCACCGGCAGGTAGATAAAAAGGAACGGGATGCGGTGGTCCACGGTCGACCGATACGGGTTGACCCGATAGCCGATAGCCGATACCCGATAGCCGTTTTTTCGGGCGACGAGCTGCTAGCCGTAGCCGAGCACGTGGGCGAGCTTCTGAAGCCGCGCGTCGTGGTGGCGGAGCACTGATGTCCGGCGCGGTCGTCACGGTGGGGACGTTCGACGGCCTGCATCGCGGCCATCAGGCGGTGCTGGCGGAGGCGACGCGTCGCGCGCACGCGGGTCGACTCACGAGCGTGGTCGTCACGTTCGAGCCGCATCCGCTCGCGGTGGTGAACCCGGCGGCGGCGCCGAAGCTGCTCACGCTGCCGGACGAAAAGCGGGAGCTGGTCACGGCGCAGGGCATCGATCGGTTCGTGCTGATGCCGTTTACGCCGGCGGTCGCGCAGCTCGATGCGGCGGCATTTGTCCGGCGGCTGTGCGACGACTACGCGATGCGCGAGCTGGTGATGGGGTACGATCACGGGTTTGGCCGCGGCCGGGCGGGTGACGTCGAGCTGGTGCAACGGTTGGCGCAGGAGCAGGACTTTGCGATGACGGTGGTGGACGCGGTCCGCGATAACGGGCAACCGATTTCGTCCACGCTGATCCGCACCGCGGTGGCGCACGGCGATCTGGAGACCGCGGCCCGCTGGCTCGGGCGCCGCTACGGGATTCGGGGAACGGTGGTGCGGGGGGCGGGGCGCGGCCGGACGATCGGCGTGCCGACGATAAATCTGGAGCCGCCCGAGTCGAGAAAGCTGTTGCCGCCCGACGGTGTCTATGCGGTGCGTGTCAGGATCTTGGAGTCAGGAGCCAGGATCCTGGATCCTGACTCCGGGCTCCTAGCAGGTATGATGAACCAGGGCCCGCGGCCGACATTTGGAGAGCAGGCGCGCACGCTGGAGATCCATCTGTTCGATTTCGACGGCGAGCTGTACGGCGAGATGGTATATGTGGAATGGGTCCGTCGCCTGCGCGCGGTGCAGGCGTTTCCGTCCCGTGAAGCGCTGGTGGCGCAGCTCGAGCGCGACCGCCAGGCGGCGCGGGCGACCCTCAACCGGTAGAGAGAGGCGATGGGCAAGATTCGGCAACGGCTGTACGTGATCGGGGCGCTGATCGTGATCAGCATCATCTCCCTGGTGCCGCGCAACACGAAGCAGCGCGTGATCGAAGCCGGTAGCGGCCGCATGAAGGACACGACGGTGCGGCGGCTGCCGATCAATCTGGGACTCGACCTGCAGGGCGGCATTCACCTGGCGCTCGAAGTCGATCAGTCCCGGGGCCCGGTGCCCGATTGCGCCGACGCCATCCAGCGCGCCGAGCGCGTGGTGCGGACCCGCATCGACGAATTCGGCACCACGGAGCCCGTCGTGCAGATCCAGGGTCGCTGCCGTCTCATCGTCGAGCTCGCCGGCGAGAAAGATCCCGCCCGCGCCAAGAGCGTGATCCAGCGGACCGCGTTTCTGGAATTCCGCATCACCGACATGAAGAGCTTGTTCAAGGACGCCTTGCCGCAGGTCGACGGGGTGCTCCGCAAGGCCGGCATCAAGTCGCGCACCGCCGCCGCCCCGTCCGCCGTCGCGCAGCTGTTCGGCGACACCTCCAAGACGAAAGCGGAGCGCGACAGCGCCGCCGACGACAACTCGCCCGGCGTGCTCTCCTCGTTGTTGTTCCAGGGTCAGATGGCGGGCGAATACCTCGTGCCCGAGGAGCAGTGGCCCCTGGTGGACAGCCTCATCAACCGGCCGGACGTGCGCGCGGCCATGCCGCGCGGCATCGAGCTGCGCTGGGGCGCGCAGTCCGAGTCGCGCGGCGCCCGCGCGTATCGCGCGCTGTACGCCGTCGAGTCGCGCCCGATCATTACCGGCGAAGAGCTGATCAAGGCGGTCGCCCGGCGCGACCAGTCGACCAATCAGTCGATCGTCGCCTTCCAGCTCAGCCGCCGTGGCGCCCGTATCTTCTCGCAGGAGACCGCCCGCCACATCGGCGATTTCATGGCGATCATCCTCGACGGCCGGGTGCAGGGGCAGCCCCCCGTGATCCGCGGCCAGATCGGCGCCAACGGGCAGATCGAGCTGGGGACCAAGCCGCTGCAGGAAGCGAGCGATCTCGCGCTCGTGCTGCGGGCCGGCGCGCTCCCCGCGCCCCTCACGATCGTCGACGAACGCACGATCAGCGGCACCCTGGGGGCGGATTCCATTCACGACGGCGTGCTGGCTGGCGTCGTCGGCGTGGTGCTCGTCATCACGATCATGATCGGCTACTACCGCCTGTCGGGCGCGCTCGCCGTCGCCGCGCTGACGCTCTATTGTCTCTTCACCCTGGCGGGCCTCGCGGCATTCGGCTTCACGCTGACGTTGCCGGGGCTGGCCGGGTTCGTGCTGTCGATCGGCATCGCGGTGGACGCCAACGTGCTGATCTTCGAGCGTATCCGGGAAGAGCTGGTCCATGGCAAGTCGCTGCGCCTCGCCGTCGATGACGGCTTCCTCCATGCGATGAATGCCATCGTGGACTCGAACGTCAGCACCATTCTGACCGCGCTGATCCTTTACGCCGTCGGTACGGGTCCGGTGCAGGGCTTTGCCATCACGCTCATCATCGGGATCATCGCCTCGATGGTTTCGGCGATCTTCGTCGTGAAGACATTGTTCCTCATCTGGCTGTACCGGCGGCCCGACATGGTCACCCTGAGTATCTGATGATCAGACTCTTCGCGAACGCGAATTACGATTTCATCAAATGGCGCCGCCAGGCGTTCTCGCTGACGGGCGCCATCATGCTCGTCGGCCTCGTCTTCCTCGTGACGCGGGGCGTGAACTACAGCATCGAATTCACGGGCGGGACGCTGGTGCAAGTCGAGGCAGCGCACAGCGTGCCGATCGCCAACGTCCGTGCCGCGCTCGACAACGTCGGGCTCAAGGGCGCCGAGCCCAAGAATTTTGGCTCCGACACTTCCTTCGTGGTCACCGCGCGGATCGGCGCGCAGAGCGCGGAGGGAGAGGCCGGCACGCAGGCCGTCGCCGACGCCGTGGCCCGGGCGTTCGACCAGAGCGTCGGTGCGGGCCAGTACCGGATCGAGCGGCGGGAAGCGGTCGGCCCCAAGGTGGGCCGCGAGCTCCAGGGGAAAGCCGTCATGGCGATCCTGTTCAGCTTCGTCGTCACACTTGTCTACCTGGCGTTCCGTTTCGAGTGGCGGTTCGGACTCGCGGCCGTCGTCGCCACTGCGCACGATATCGTCGCGACGATCGCGTTCATCAGCGTGATGCATCTCGAGGTCAGCCTCGTCGTCGTCGGTGCGGTGCTCACGGTCGTCGGCTACTCGCTGAACGACACGATCATCATCTTCGACCGCGTGCGCGAGAACCTGCGCAAATACCGGCGTCAGAATCTGTACGAGATCCTGAACCTCTCGATCAACGAGACGTTGCCGCGCTCGGTGCTGACCCACGGCACCACGATCGCGACGACGCTGGCGCTGCTCATCCTGGCGGGGGAAGTGATCCGGCCGTTCGCCTGGGTGATGACGTTCGGCATCTTCACGGGCACGTTCTCTTCCATCTATATCGCCGCGCCGGTGTTGCTGTGGATCGAGAAGCGCTGGCCGGGCGAGGATGCGCGCGGCGCGCGGAGCTTCGGCAGCCGTGCGCCTGCGACGCCGGCCGTGTCCGGACCGCCGGCGACGCCGTCGTCCGCGCCGTCGCCCCGCGCCCCGCAGCCCGCACGGTAGGGACACGGCAATGCCGTGTCGCTACCTGGTTGACACCCACTGTCATCTGGGTGACACGGCGTTCGACGCCGACCGTGACGCGGTCGTGGCGCGGGCGACCGCCGCGGGCGTGTCACACATCGTGGTGATCGGCGAGTCCGTCGCCGGCAGCGAGCGCGCCTGCGCGCTGGCCAGTACGCCGGGACTCTCGGCGACCGCCGGGGTGCACCCGCACGAGGCCAGCAGCTGGTCGACCCCCGCGCGGGAGCGGATCCGCCGGATCCTCGCCTCCGAGCCGGCGATCGTGGCGGTAGGCGAGACGGGACTCGATTACCACTACCTGCATTCGCCCCGTGAGGCGCAGCGGGCGGCGTTCGAGGGGCAGCTCGGGCTCGCGCTGGAATTCGGTCTGCCGGTCGTCGTGCACGCGCGCGACGCCGACGACGACATGGCGGCGATGCTGCGTGCCGTGCCACCCGGTGCTCCCCCCGTCGTGCTGCACAGCTTTTCATCGGGCGACGCGGTCTGGGAAGCGGGGATGGCGATCGACGCATATTTCTCGTTCAGCGGCATGATCACGTTCAAAAACTGGACTCACGCCGAGCGGGTGGCGGCCTGCCCGCGCGACCGTCTGTTGCTCGAGACGGACGCGCCGTATCTCGCTCCGGTCCCGCACCGCGGCAAGCGCAACGAGCCGGGGTTCGTCCGCGCCGTTGCCGAGCGCGCGGCGGCGCTGTGCGGCGAGACGCTCGCCACGCTGACGCAGCGCACCACGGAGAACGCCCGGCGCTGCTTCCGGTCAGCGTCCGTATGACCGCGACCGCCACGAAGGTCCCATCCGACATCGCCATCGCGCAGGCCGCGAAGCTGCGGCCGATCCGCGACGTCGCCGCCGAGCTGGGCCTGTCCGACGACGACGTGGAGCTGTACGGCAGGCACAAAGCGAAGATCTCGCTGCGCGCCCTCGAATCGCGCGCGGCCAAGGGCCGGCTCGTTCTCGTCACGGGCATCAATCCCACGCCGGCGGGCGAAGGCAAATCCACCGTCACGGTGGGTGTCACGCAGGCGCTCAGGCGTCTCGACAAGAACGCCATCCTCGCGATGCGCGAGCCGTCACTCGGCCCGGTGTTCGGCGTAAAGGGGGGAGCGGCGGGCGGCGGCTATTCGCAGGTCGTGCCGATGGAGGACATCAACCTCCACTTCACCGGCGACTTCCACGCCATCGCCAGCGCGCACAACCTGCTGTCGGCGATGCTCGACGCGCATCTGCATCACGGCAACGCCCTCGGCATCGATGTCCGCCGCGTCATCTGGCCGCGCACGATCGACATGAATGACCGCGCGCTGCGCAACGTCATCGTCGGATTGGGCGGGGTGAACGGCGGGCCGGCACGCGAGGAGCGGTACGTCATCATCCCCGGCTCGGAGATCATGGCGATCCTCGCCGTCGCGACCGGGCTGCAGGATCTCGAGGCGCGTCTGGCGCGCATCATCGTGGCGCTGCGCGGCGACAAGACCGCGGTGCGCGCCAGCGACCTCAAGGCGCAGGGCGCCATGACGCTGCTGCTCAAGGACGCGATCAACCCGA
>DASPXJ010000067.1:0-1911 GCA_035637355.1 Gemmatimonadales bacterium | reverse complement strand
TATCGCGGTAGGGACCGTCCTTGCGGACGGCCCCCCGCGCAGATCCCAGCGTGCGCTGCTAACGCACTGGGCTCCTGACTTGGGTGCGAGCGTTGAATCGCTGATCGGGCCAGGGATGTGTGATGCGGGCGGGAGGGAGCCATCGTTCCGCGTAGCGGCGTATCCGCTGCCAGGTGAGGCGGTGTCGCTGGCCGCGGCGCCGGAGCGCCCCGTACCAGAGCCGCACGATCTGGTCGCGGAAGGCCACCACTTGGTGGATGTTACCGGGCACGGCGTAGTAGGCGAGATGGCCTCGCACCACGCTCGCAAGCCAGCGTCCCTGCATTTCGAGGGGCCAATGGCGTCGTCGCATCAGCAAGGTTCTCACCTCGCGCAGCTTCGCCGCCATTCGCTTCGAGATCGTCTTTCGCAGCAGCAGGAAGCGCCCGTCCTCGGTCGTCGCGCAGTAGTGCGTGAAGCCCAAGAACTCGAACGTCTCCGGCCGGCCGAGGCCCCGCTCCCTGCACTGTCGGACGGCAAACCGTCCACAGCGGATCAGGCGCGTCTTCTCGGCATTGAGCCCCAGCCGAAACTTGGCCAGACGCTGCGCCAGGTCTCGCTGGAACCGCTCGGCGTCCGAGCGATGCTGAAACCCCAGCACTACGTCGTCGGCGTACCTGACGATGAGCACATCACCGCGGGCGTACCGCCGGCGCCACTGCTGGGCCCACAGATCGAAGACGTAATGCAGGTAGACATTTGCGAGTAGCGGCGAAATCGTCGCCCCTTGGGGCGAGCCTTCCTCGCTCGCCGACCACGCTCCGTCCTCGACCACCCCTGCCCTGAGCCATTTCAGGATCAGGCGCAGGACTCGCTTATCCGCGATCCGGTGCTCGAGGAATCTCACCAGCCACGAGTGATCGAGGCTGGTGAAGAAGTCGCGGAAATCCGCGTCGAGCACCCAGTTCACCTTCTTGCGTTCGGTCCCGACCGCGAGCGCATCCAACGCATCGTGCGGGCCACGCCCCGGCCGAAACCCATACGAGAAGCCGAGGAAATCCGCCTCGTAGACGGCGTTCAGCACCTCGACGACGGCGCGCTGGACGATCTTGTCCTCCAACGCGGCAACCCCGAGCGGCCGCAGCCGCCCGTCCGCCTTCGCGATGTACACCCGCCGTGACGGCTTCGCCCGGTAAGCGCCCCGCTGGACACGGGCATGCAGATCCCGAAGGTTCCCTTCGAGGTCATTCCCGTAGTCCTGCCACGTCACCTCGTCCACCCCCGCCGCTGCCGTCGGGCTCAACGCCCGGTAGGCCGCTCGCAAGCGATCGACGTTGACGTGATGCAGGAGCGCCGTGAACCGCGCATCTCTGTCCTTCATCGCAACTCGGCGCACACGATCCAGCGCACTTGACACGCGACCTTCCCGGCTCTGCGTCCGGAGCGCGTTTTGCTGGCCCGTGTTCCCCTCGTCCAGCCGCCTTCCCTCCACCAGCTCCGCCGCCGGCACCCCGGCCTTGTTCGCCAGCTTCGCAGGTACTACGCAGCTGTCTGACTCCCGACGGTCGTTCATCTCGGGCTTCCGGCCAACGGCCTTCCCCTCGCGGCCTGCCCGAGCGTCGACACGCCACCCCGCGATCCAGCTGGGCGGGGCATCATCGACGCCGACAGGCGACCATCGGGCCTCCCGGTTCTCGCGCATGGAGATTCCGCGCATGCACAGGTTCTCAGACCGCGCAGGGTCCGCCGACCACTCGCGAAAGCGCGGCCGACGATGTTGCCTTCCGCCTCGTTGTACGGCGTCGGCACCCCGGAACGTTGATTTCGCGGCTCAATAGCCCCGCCTACGCGTACCCCTATCAACGCTTCACCGACGCCCTCACGAACGCCAGCGCATGACTCGGGGCCACCGTGGATCGCTACTCCTTCGAT
>DASPXJ010000066.1:0-16833 GCA_035637355.1 Gemmatimonadales bacterium | reverse complement strand
CGTGTTGGGATCGATGTGCTCCGCCAGCAGTCCATGCCGGTTGCGGCACGCCAGCACGTACTCGAACATGCGGCGCGCTTCATCGCGGTCGCCGATCGCCGCGAGCGCGTTGATGTACCAGAAGGTGCAGACCAGAAACGCGTTCGCCGGTGTTCCGAAATCGTCCGGCGTCGTGTAGCGGAACACGAAGTCGCCCCGCTTGAGCTGCTTCCCGATGGCGCGCACGGTTGCGACGAAGCGCGGATCGTCATCCGTGACGAAGAACAGCTCGTTCAACTGCAGCAGGCTGGCGTCGAGCGCATCGCCGTCGAACGTGGCGACGAATGTGGCGAGCTTCGGGTTCCAGGCTCGCGCGCTAATGACCTCGTGCATGGCGCGCGCGCGATCACACCAGTACGCCGCGCGATCGGCAAGCCCCAGCTGCCCGGCAATGCGTCCCAGCCGCTCGCAGCCGACCCAGCACATCACCGCCGAAAACGTGTGTATCTGCGTGCGACCCCGCAGCTCCCACAGCCCGGCGTCCGGTTGGTCGAACAGCTTGGCGCAGCGCTCGCCCAGGGGCTCGAGGCGCCGGAACAGCGACTCGTCGCCCTGGTGGACGAGCCGCCGGTCGTAGAAGACGTGGGTGGCGGCGAGAATGGACGAGCCGTACACGTCGTGCTGCGCCTGCTCGAACGCCTGATTGCCGACGCGCACCGGCCCGATGCCGCGATAGCCCGGCAGTGACTCGATGAGGCGCTCGGGCGGCAGGTGATGGCCGGTGAGCGTGTACACGGGAGCGAGCCGCCGGTCGGCGCCCCCCCCGGCCCCCCCGCCCCCCCCGTCCCCCTCGGCCACGATGTTGAGAATGAAGCTGAGGTAGCGCTCCATCGTCTGTGTGGCGCCGAGGCGGTTCAGCGCGTTCACGACGAAGTAGGCGTCGCGCAGCCAGCAGTAGCGGTAGTCCCACGTGCGGTTCGAGTCCGCCGCTTCGGGGATCGACGTCGTCAGCGCGGCGATGATGGCGCCGGTATCCTCGAACACGTTCAGCTTCAGCGTGATCCCAGCGCGAATCACGGCGTCCTGCCACTCGAACGGAATCGCGAGCGAGCGCACCCATTCCCGCCAGTACGCCGTCGTCTCGGACACGAAGCGCTTGCCGACGTCGTCCGCGCGATCCTGCAGCGTTTCGTCGGGGCCGAGCACCAGCGTGACGGCATCATCGAGAAAGAACGCGTTCTCCTCGAGCACCGCCGTGACGGCGGCGTCGGTCGTGAGGCGCAGCACGATGTTGTTGCCGACGTAGCGGACGTGATTGCTGCCGTGCGTGATCGCGCTGAGCGGTTGTCCGTGGTTCTGCGCCGGCCGGCAGCGCACGCGGATGCGCGGATGGCCCGCGAGCCGCTGCACGCGCCGCACGATCATCATCGGGCAGAAAATCCGGCCGTGGTGCTGGAAGCGCGGCGCGAAATCGGTGATCTCGATCGCGCCGCCCGCCGAGTCCGTCATGCGCGTGACGACGACCGGCGTGTTGTGCAGGTAGCGCTGCTCGGTTTTCACGACATCGAGCAGCTCCACCGCGAAGAATCCGACCTCGTCCCGCTGTCCCCCCCCCGTGTGCGCTTTGAGCAGCGAGCAGAACATCGGATCGCCGTCGAATCGCGGGAAACAGGCCCAGGTGATCTCGCCGGCGGGATCGACCAGGGCCCCGATGGTCCCGTTGCCGATCAGCGCGAGATCGAGCGTAGCCAGTGTTCCACCGCCTCCACGTTTTCGAGCCGCCACCGCGCCATCGTGTTTCCCGCACCCACCTTGATCGAGTGTCCACCCAGCTGGTTGACGGTCACAAATCCGAATTCGTCGCTCGCGTCGTCGCCGACGAACACCGGCGTCCGGCCGGCAAAGGGCGGTTCACGCATGAACTCGAGCACCGCGAGTCCCTTGTCTTTCCCGGCCGGCTTCAGCTCCACGACGCTCTTGCCTGTCTGCACGCAGTACTCACCGCCGCGACCGACTTCGTGCAGCAGCGCCTCCATCGTTTGATACACGAAGCCCGCCAGCCCGGGGGTGCGGCGGTAATGCAACGCGAGCGACAGCCCTTTGTCCTCGAGCAGCAGACCCGGTTTATCAGCGATGGCCTCGGCCAGCCTCGCCCTCGCGGGTGCGAGGTCAGGGGCCGGCTCGTGGCGCGAGGTCCGTCCCGCCGCGTCGCGCCGCTCCGCGCCGTGCTGGCCGGCGGCCGGCAACTGCACGCTGGGAAAGAACCCGTCGATCTCGGCGATAGGTCGCCCGCTCATGATCGCGAGCGCTCCCTCCGAGCATCGATAGAGGTCCTCGAGCAGCTGCAGCAGGGTTTCGGACACCCGAACGGCGCCGGGCGTATCGGCGAAATCGACGAGCGTGCCGTCCACGTCGAAGAAATACGCCCAGTCACAACGCGGTGCCGGGGGGGGGGCGGGCGGATGATCGGGCGGGACCGGGTTCACCGCCGTCCGCCTGCGCTCGGCGGCGCGCTGGGGCGCAGCTCGCCGGCTCGCGGGACCACGAATTCCGGCACACGGCCGCGCCGCCGTGTGCTCGCGGCATCCATGAGCATCCGGCCTGCCCACCGAAACACGTTGAAGTCCTGCAGCAGGCCGCGCATCAGTCGCATGCGCGTGCGTTGCTCCGTGCCGGGCATCGAGAGGGCGACCTGCAGCGCCGCGGCGCATTCGTCGGTGTCGTAGGGGTTGACGATCAGTGCCTCCGGCAGCTCGCGCGCGGCGCCGGTGAAGCTGCTCAGGACCAGGACGCCGCGCCCATCATCGCGCGCGGCCACGAATTCCTTGGCGACCAGGTTCATGCCGTCGTGCAGGCTCGTGACCACGCAAACGTCGGCGCCGCGGTAGTACTCGAAGATCTCGTCGGGCTGGTGATGCTCGACCTTCAGGATGATCGGTGGATGGATCGCTTCCGGGAAGCGCTGGTTGATGCGGGTCGCGAGTTCGCGCACGCGCGCCTCGTAGGCGCGGTATTCGTCGATGCGGACGCGCGTGGGCGCCGCGATCTGGATGAACGAGAATCGGCCGATCCATTGGTCGTCGAGCTCGAGCAGCCGCTCCACGGCGCGCATCCGTTCCTCGATCCCCTTGGTATAGTCCAGCCGGTCCACGCCGATGCCGACCGCGTGCTCGGGCGGCAAGTTGTGGCGCTGGCGGATCTCGGTACGACACTGCTCGACCGGCTTGGCGAGCAGCTCCGGCGGCGGCGGCCATTCGATCGAGATGGGATAGCGCTTGACTGACGTCGCCTTGCCACGGTAGGACACGGAGAAGGTCTCGCGATCCACTCGCGCCTCGAGGAAGCGGTCGACGGTATCGACGAAATTGTTGACGTGAAATTGCGTGTGGAAGCCGAGGATCGTGCTGCCGAGCATCCCGTCGAGCAGCTCCTCGCGCCAGGGGCAAATGGCGAAGGCCTCGGGATTGGGCCAGGGGATGTGCCAGAACGAGATGATCGTGGCCGCGGGGAGCACCTCGCGGATCATGCGCGGCAGCAGCGCGAGGTGATAGTCCTGCACCAGCACGATGGGATTGGGCGAGCTCGATTCCTGCTCGACGGTCTTCGCGAACTTGCCGTTCACGTTGACGTACTGCTCCCAGTCGCTCGTCCGAAAGATCGGGCGGACGTGCGCGATGTGGCAGAGCGGCCAGATCCCCTCGTTGGCGAAGCCGTAGTAGTAGCCGGCTTCCTCCTCGGGCGTCAGCCACACGCGGCGGAGCTGATACTGCGGGTTTTCGGGCGGTGGCGGCACGGCCACGTGATCGTGCGCATCCACGACTTGATGGTCCGCGTCGCCACTGCCATGCGCGATCCAGGTCCCGGAGCAGGCGCGCATGATCGGCTCCAGCGCCGCGACGAGGCCGCTCGCCGGACGCCACACCTCGACCACGGATGCGCGCCGCATGTGGATGTAGGGCTCGCGGTTGGAGACGACGATCACTTCCTGGCCGCGGAGCTCACGGTGCAGGATCTGGCGCAATGTGGCGGGAGACCATGCGAGCCGCTCCTCATCGCGCGAGCGGTGATTGGCGTCGAGGTCTTCGATCAGCGCGCGCAGATCGTGCGCGATGGGCCGCAGCTCGGGCGGCGGGCCGCCGAACCCGCGCAGGCCGGCCCGGCCGGGCATGGCGAGCAGGCCCTCGCCACGCAGCAGCGCCCGCAGGCCCTGCACCCAGCCGCGCCACGAGAGTTGCGCGATCACGACGGTGATCAGTGCGACGGCCAGTCCCAACCCGACGAAGAAGAGGAACAGGTACTCACGGGTTTCCTGGCTGCGGCGCGCGATGAAGCTCATGTCGTGGATGATCACGAGCCGGCCCAGATTGGCGACCAGCGCCGGCTGGTTGTTCGCGCCCTCGGATGGTGCGGCCGCGAGCGGCCGCACCGACACGTTGACCGGTCCTTTTTCCGTTTGTAACAGCCCGCCGTTCGGACTGGCGAAGCGGTCGAGCGTCGCGCAGGTCACTTCCTTGGGAAGGGTGGCGGTCGCGATCGGTTCGCCGCCGTTGAGGGGGCAGAACCCCACCGCCAGCAGGCGCTCGTCCTGGGTGATGCGGGTGAAGAACTGTTGGATGCGCGCGCGGTTCCCCGTCTTGAGGAGATCCTGCAGCGGCTCCTCGACCGCGTTGGCGACGAAGGTCGCACGCATGTCGACGTCCCGGCTGAACCAGCGCGCCGTGAGCCCGTCGACCAGCGGCACGACCGCGTAGGCGAAGAGGCCGAGGACGACGAGGAGCGGGACGACGAAGCGCAGGGAGAGTCGCATGGACTCTAGATACCCAAATCGGGATCGGGGTTCCAGTCTGGCGTGGATCGATTTTCGAGGGCACCGTATGGTCCCATGCTTCCTCCGGCGCGGCTCCGACAATCGCTCCGTTTCTTCGACGGCCTCGCGATGGTCGTCGGCATCATGATCGGCTCGGGGATTTTCCGCACGCCGGGATTGGTCGCGCGGCAGCTGGGCCGGCCCTGGCTCACGTTCGTCGCCTGGCTGCTGGGCGGCGTGCTCGCGCTCGCCGGCGCGTTGTGTTTCGCCGAGCTGGCCACGCGCCATCCCCAGGCGGGCGGCAAGTACGTGTACGCGCGCGAGGCGTTCGGCCGGCGCATCGGGTTCGTGGTCGGCTGGTGCGAGGGGTTCGCGATGTACCCTGCCGCGATCGCCGCGCTCGGCGTGGTGACGGGCGAATTCATCGGCCGGCTGGCCGGCTGGCCGTACGGGGTGAGCAAGTGGATCGGCGTCGCCACGGTCGCGCTGCTGGTCGCCATCAACATGACCGGCGTCACGTCGGGACGGTGGGTCCAGAACGTGGCGACGAGCGCGAAGGTGCTCGCGTTGAGCGCCGTCGTCGTGATGGCATTCGCCGCCGGGCATGGCGAAGGGTGGCACGGGACGCTGGCCGGCGCGCCTACGGGGGTGGCGCTGTTTGGGGCGCTGGCCATCGCGTTTCAGTCGGTGATCTGGTCGTACTACGGGTACGGCGACGCCGCCAAAATCGCCGAAGAGGTCGTGGATCCCGGCCGCACGCTGCCGCGCGTGTTCTTGTTCGGTATCGCGATCGCGACGGGGTTGTATCTGTTGCTCAACGCCGCGTTCCTGCACGTCCTGCCCTTCAATCGTCTCGCCACATCGGTGCTGGTCGCCGGCGACGTCGGCGTCACGATCTTCGGGTCGCACGGCAATCTGGCGATCACCGTGCTGGCGCTGCTCGTCGTGCTGGCGTCGCTCAACGGCAACATCTTCGTCACGCCGCGGGTGATCTTCGGGCTGTCGCGTGAGGGACTGGGCCCGCGCGTGCTCGCCGAGGTGAACGCGGGCGGGACGCCGTCGGAGGCGATGTTGTCGGTGGGAATCGTGGCGGTGACGCTCGCCGCGACGGGCACGTTCGTGCAGCTGTTGGCGATGGCGATCGGGCTGGTGCTGATTCTGGACAGTGTCGCGATCGCGGCGCTGTTTCCGCTGCGGGCTCGCCGGCCCGACGCCCCGTTTCGCGTGCCGCTCTACCCGATCGTACCGGCGGCGCTCATTCTGGTGTACCTGGCGCTGCTCGCGGGAACGGCGATCACCCAGCCGTGGCTGATCGTTATCGCGGTGGGCGTACTGTTGGCGGCGTGGGGACTGAGTTGGCTGGTGATTCCTCCGGCTGGGATCCCGGCCGGTACAGAATCACATTCGCCTTCTCGAGAGTGATCAAGCCCCCGCCGATCATCTCGCTCAGGTCCGGCAGGATTCCCTGGATCACCTCGTGCGTTTCCACCACTTCGATAATCAAGGGCAGGTCCATCGAGAGTCGCAGCACCTTGTCGGTGTGCAGCTTGCTCGACGCACCGAACCCGGCGATGCCGCGCAGCACCGTCGCGCCCGCGAGTCCTTTGCTGCGAAATCGCTCCAGCAGCGCCTCGTACAACGGCTTGCCGTGATAGCGATCGCTCTCGCCGATGAAGACGCGCATCAGCGTCCGTTCGCCGCGGAATGATTCGGTCATGCAGGCCTCACAGGAGTCGGTTGGCGAGCGCCGTTCCCAGCACGACCGCAGCGACGCAGCCGAGGATAGTCGCGCTCATGTAGATGGCAGCCCGGAGGTAATCGCCATCGCCGAGCAGCGTGACGCTCTCGTAGCTGAACGTGCTCATCGTGGTGAAGGCGCCGCAGAAGCCGATCGTCAGCCCCCCGCGCAGATCCGGTGAAATCACCGCTGCACCGGTTGCGAGGCGCAGGATGAAGCCGAGCAGCAGGGAGCCGGCGAGATTCACGATCAGCGTGCCCAGCGGGAAGCCGCTGCCGCTGCGGCTCTGAATCCACCCTTCGAGGCCGTAACGCGACAACGTCCCCGCGACGCCGCCCAGCGCGATATAGAGGATTGTCAGATACCAACCTCGACGGTAAGGGACGGTAAGGGGCGGTAAGAGACGGTAAATGTATAACCCCCTTACCGTCCTGTACCGTCCCTTACCGTCCCTTACCGTCATATCTTTCCAAGCATGCCGCACATCCGTCTCGCGATCTCCCAATTCCGACCAGCCAAAGGGGAGTACGACGCGAATGTCGCGCGGATCGGTGCCGTCATCACGCAAGCCGCGCAGCTCGATCCCAAGCCCGACCTCGTCGTCTTTCCCGAGACCGCGACGTCGGGCTACTTCGTCGAGGGAGGCGTCAAGGAGCTCGCGGTCACCGCCGGCACGCTGGCGCGCGATCTCGCCGCCGGTTACCAGGGTGCTGCGATCGACGTCGTCGTCGGCTTCTACGAGCGCTTTCAGAATCACATCTATAACTCGGCGCTCTACGTCACGCTCGACACGAACAAGAAGCCCGCAGTCCGGCACGTGCATCGCAAGGTGTTCCTGCCGACCTACGGCGTGTTCGACGAAGAGCGTTTCGTGGACCGCGGCCAGGACGGCGTGCGCTCGTTCGAGACCGGTTGGGGCGGGACCGCCGCGATCCTGATCTGTGAGGACGCGTGGCATTCGCTCGCCGCCACGGTGGCCGCGCTCGAGGGCGCGCAACTGCTCATCGTGCCGAGTGCCTCGCCCGCCAGAGGCACGGGCGAGGACGACGATTGTAAAGGCGAGGCGTTGCCGGCGTCCGTCGTGCGGTGGGAGCGGATCGTACGCGGCATCGCCGAGGAGCATGGCGTGTTCGTCGCACTCGCGAACCTCGTGGGGTTCGAGGGCGGCAAGGGCTTTCCCGGCGCCTCGGCGGTGATCGACCCGACGGGACGAATCATCGCGCGCGGCCCGCTGTTCGAAGAAGCGCTGCTCACCGCCGACATCGATCTCGACGCGCTGACGACGGCGCGGTCCGATTCGCCGTTGCTGGCGGACTTGCAGAGCGCGCTCCCGGTACTGATCAAAGGTCTCGGGATGCGGGATGCGAGAGGCGGGATGCGTGTTGCGTTCGACCCGGCGACGAATGGGGACGCATCCCGCATCCCGCATCCCGCATCCCGTGTCGATATCGTTACACCAGAGCTCGACAAGTCCGACCCCCTCGCCATCGATCCCGAGCTCACCCGGCGGTGGTTGGTGAGTTTTTTGAAAGACGAGGTCGTCCGCCGCCGCAATTTCCAGAAGGGCATCGTCGGCCTGTCGGGCGGGGTGGATTCCGCGCTCACGGCGTTCCTGGCCGCGGAGGCACTCGGCAAAGAGAACGTGATCGGCGTGCGCCTGCCCTATCGCACCTCCAGCCCCGAGAGTCTCGCGCACGCGCAGCTGGTCATCGACAAGCTGGGCATCCCCGCGCTCACGATCGACATCTCCGACGCCGTCGATGGCTACCTGAAGCAGGTCGGCGATGCCGATCCGCACCGGCTCGGCAACGTGATGGCGCGCGAGCGGATGATCGTGCTGTTCGATCTTTCCGCCAAGCACAAGGCGCTGCCGCTCGGCACGAGCAACAAATCGGAGCGGCTGCTCGGCTACTTCACCTGGCACGGCGACGATGCGCCTCCGGTGAACCCGCTGGGCGATCTGTTCAAGACGCAGGTCTGGGCGCTCGCGCGGCATGTCGGAGTACCTGAGGAGATCGTCGGCAAACCGGCGACCGCCGACCTCATCAAGGGGCAGACGGACGAAGGAGACCTGGGGGTGTCTTATCTCAAGGCGGATAGGATCCTATTCCACTTAATAAGAGGAGAGGAGCCGCAGGGGGGGGGCTTTACTAAGGAAGAGGTCGAGCTCGTGCGGCGGCGGCTCGATTCGACGCACTGGAAGCGCAGGCTCCCCACGGTCGCCGTGCTGTCCCAGACCGCCATCGGCGAGTTCTACCTCAGACCGGTGGATTACTGATGGCGAAGGGCTCCCCCCCCGGCCCCCCCGGCCCCCCCGGCCGCCATCCCCGCGAATCGGAATCCGTCCTCACCGAGCTGATGATGCCGCACTACGCGAACATCATGGGCAACGTGTTCGGCGGGCACATTCTGGCGCTGGTGGACCGCGTCGCCGCGGTCGCCGCGATCCGCCACGCGCACCGCGAATGCGTCACGGTGTCGGTGGACAAGGTCGATTTCCGCGAGCCGATTCACGTCGGCGAGCTGGTGACGGCGTTGGCGCGGGTGAATTTCGCGGGCCACACCTCCATGGAGGTCGGCGTCAAAGTCCTTGCCGAAAATGTGCTGACCGGGGACAAGCGTCACACCAATTCGTGTTACGTCACCTACGTCGCGCTCGACAAGAACGGCCGGCCGACGGAAGTCGCGCCGATCGTGCCGGAGACGCCGGATGAAAAGCGGCGCTACGACCGCGCCGCGAAGCGCCGCGCGAACCGGGTGATGGAACGGCGCTACGAGCAAGGGCGGGGTGAGTAAGGTCGTTCTGGTCCTGTCGGGCGGCGGCGCCAAGGCGCTGGCGCACGCCGGGGCGTTTCGGGCGCTGGAGCAGGCCAATCTCGTTCCCAGCCACATCATCGCCACGTCCATGGGCGCCGTCGTCGGCGCCGCCCTCGCCGCGGGGATGCCGTTCGACCAGGTCCGGCGCCGGGCAATGGGTATCAGGCGCAAGGACGTCGCGCCGTTCGATCCGCTGGTGCTCGTCATGGGTCTGTTCGCGCGCAGCCTCTTTCCGGCTGCCGCGCTGCGCCGCGCCATCGCCCGCCTCGTGCCCAAAACCCACTTCGAGTACCTGAAGATTCCGCTCACGGTCACCGCCACCGATCTCGATAGCGGCGAGCTGCTGTTACTGGGCGGACCGGAGCGCCGCGACATCGAGCTGGCCGATGCGCTCTACGCCTCGTGCGCGCTGCCGCTCTATTTTCCGCCGCTGGAAGCGGACGGCCGGCGGCTGGGCGATGGGGGCCTGCGTGCGGTGTTGCCGCTCGGTCCCGCGCGCGAGGTCGTCACGGACGCCGATCTGTTCGTCGCGGTGCACGTCGGGCCGGGCTTCGATGAGCGAGGACCCATGACCAATGGCGATGAACGGCAGCCGTCCTCCCCCGACGCGCCGGTACCCGCGCGCATCCCGCGCGTCGTGCGAACGCACGGCGAGGCGATACGCATCATGATGGCGGAACAGGCGGAGCGGTCACTGGCGGATTGGCCCAAGGACGGGCCGAGGCTCGTGTACGTGCGGCCGGTCGCCGAGCGCGAGGCGACGTTCGCGGTGGAGCGCGTGCAGGAATACGTGGAGATGGGTTACCAGGCAACCAAGAAAGCCTTAGGATAAACGGGGCAATGCAAAGACTAGACGCACCGACGCACCGCGGTCAACCGTTCACGGTCAACGGGACAACCTGATGCGAGCATCGGACGTGATGATTGCTGAGCCTGTTGTCGCTGCGGCGGGCGCGACGTCCTCCGAGGTCGCTGCACTCATGCGGATAAAGAACATCTCCGTCGTGCCGGTGGTCGATAACCCAAAAGACCGCCACTATCTCGGCACGATCTCAGATCGAGACATCGTCGCACGATGCGTGGGGGCAGGACACGATCCAACGGGCTGTTCAGTGGCCGACCATGCGCGCACCGATACCCCAATCGTGCGGCCCGAAACCGAGCTCAAGGGATTCAAGATCGCAAAACAGATAGATCCCGGCGATCACCACGTGCGCTCGACGATTGTGGTACTGAACGGCGATAGGACAGTGGTTGGGTTCATTCCGCACCCCGAGGAGGTCGCGGGTGTCGTCGTCGTCTAGGGCTCACAAGTTCTTCACGCTTGCCGAAGCCAACCGGACTCTGCCTCTCGTTCGCCGCGTCGTCCAGGACATCATGGCCGCCCATCCCGAGTGGAGGGATCTCGTCTCCCGGTACGAGCTCGTCGCCTCGCGGGCCCGCCCGGATTGGGGCCAATCGAAAGAGCAGCTCGACCTCAAGTCGCAGATCGACGCGGTCGCGGGGAAGATCAACGACTACCTGCGGGAGCTGGAGGAGATCGGCTGCGAATTCAAGGATTTCGAGAAGGGGCTGGTGGATTTCCATGGCCGCCTCGAGGGGCGCGAGATCCTGTGGTGCTGGAAGTCGGGTGAAGACCGCATCGCCCACTGGCACGAGCTGGAGGCGGGATATGCTGGCCGCCAGCCGCTCCCCGAAGTGCTGAGCCGCACATGAGGGGCTTCTGGCTGTTCGTCCACATGATCGGCTTCGTCGCATGGCTCGGCGGCGGGCTCGCCGTGATGCTCAGCGGCATCACGGCCAAGCATTTTCCACCCGACCACCGGCTGGCCGTGTACCGCGTGATGAGCGTGCTGTCGCGCAATCTGATCGGCCCCGGCGCGGTGCTGGTCGTGGTGAGCGGATTCGTCCTGTCCGTCCCCTTCTTCAAGAGCGCGACGGTTCCCACCTGGCTGCTGGCGATGCAGGCGCTCGGCTTGCTCGGGGCCATCGTGGTCATCGGGGTCGTGACACCCACGGCGGCGCGGCTGGGCCGGCTGGAGCTGGACCCGCGGGGAGAGCTGCCCGAAAGCTTCGCCGGGCTGCGCCGCCGCCAAGCCATCTTCGCGACGCTGGCCGGCATTCTCGCATTGCTGGCGCTGCTATCCGGCACGGTCTTTAGGTAGGACCTGCACATCTAGACGCACCGACGCACCGCGGTAAACAGTCACGGGTCAACGGGACTACCCTCGCGTGGGTTGTCCCGTTGCCCGTTTACGGACCCCCGCGGTGCGTCGGTGCGTCTAGTCTTTGCATGTCCCCGCTTGGGATTTCAGTCTGTGACCATCCAGGTCATCCAAGGGTCGTTTGCAGAGTGCGGGGATTGGTTCTGTTCGACTTCGGCGGAACGCTAGACGCGGACGGCTCCCGCTGGAGCGTCCGTTTTCATTCCGCGTACCGTGCGGCAGGGGGCAAGCAGACATTCGCGGCGTTCGACAGAGCGTTTCGCGAATCGGACCGGGCCCTCGAGCGGCTCTCGGGGATAGAGAGGCTGGGATTCCGCGCGATGGTTGACGCTCAAACCGCATTGTTGCTGCCGCGTCTTCCCGACGGCGCCGGCCTTTCGAAGCAAGCCATCGCGGACCAATTCCATGCCTCGACCTGCGCGGTCGTGCATCGCAACGAGGCGCTGCTCGCGCGGTTGTCCCAGTCCTATCACCTGGGCGTCGTTTCGAACTTCACCGGCAACCTCGAGCTCTGCCTGCACGAGCTCGGCGTGATGCGGTACTTCACCGTCGTCGCCGATTCCGGCCGCGTCGGCATTACGAAGCCGGACCTGCGGCTCTTCAAGCACGCGCTCGACTGGCCGGGTGTCGCGGCGACACCGGGTTGGATGGTGGGCGACAACTTCGAATCGGACATCAGGCCCGCCGCCGCACTCGGCCTCTCGACCGCATGGCTCGCCCCGCCGACCGAGAAATCTCCCGACAGCGGCCTGCCGACGGTTCGTCTGGCGACGCTGCCGGACCTCACCAAAGTGCTCGGTCTGTGATGCAAGGCCTGATTCTCGCCGGGGGACGCGGCTCTCGTCTGGCGGCGGACGGTGTCGACACGCCGAAGGCGCTCGTCGAAGTCGCCGGGCGGCCGCAGATCGTGCATCTGATTGAGACCTTCAGAGACCTCGGCTGCGCGACGATCACCTGCATGGTCCGCGACGACGTCCCGGTTGAGGTGTCGCCGCCCGCCGTGGTGCAGACGTGCCGCACGCCGTCGTCGTTGCACACGCTGGTCGCGGGCCTCGCCATCGCCCCGCCGGGTCCGGTGTTCTGCGCGATGGTGGACACCGTGATGCCCGCCGCCGACTGGCGCCGCGTGCATCAAGGCGTGACCGAGCGGCTCGCGGCCGGAGCACTTGCCGTGCTCGCCGTCACGCCGTTCGTGGACGACGAATTGCCGCTGTACGTCACGCGCAATAGCGCTGGTTTGGCCACGGGGATCTTCGACACTCCTCCCCAGGCTCCACTGCTCGTCACGGGCGGTGTCTACGGTCTAAGCCCGCAAGCTCGCCGCCTGGCCGCGGTGGCCGTCGCGTCGTTGCATCGCATGCGTGCATTCCTGCGGCTGCTCGTCGAGCTGCGCGTCCCCGTCGCGACCGTCGAAGTGCCGCGCATCATCGATCTCGACCACAAGCGCGACCTCGACGCAGCGGAACGCTGGCTCACGGCGGGCGTGGATCCATGAAACGCCTGGTCGCGCTGTACCGTAGCCCGACGTATTCGCCGGAAGTGCATCGCGGCAACGACACGGCGATTCTCGATGCGACGGTCGCAGGACTCGAGGGACGCGGCTGGCATGTGTCACGCAGCTCAGAAGGCGACGTCGCCGCAGGCCGGCTGCCGCCGGCCGACCTGTATGTGAACATGTGCCAGGGACCCGCCGCGTCGGAGCGCTTGCTCACGCTCGTTCCCAGGCGGGCGCTGGCGGTCAACCCGCCCGAGAGCGTTCTCAATTGTCATCGCCATCGCCTGGTGGTGCGGATGGCCGCGGCGGGGCTGCCGTTTCCGCGCACGCTCATCGTGCCGACCGATGAGCCGCAGGCCGCGATGCCGCTCGTCCACCAGCTCAACGGCGACGGCCGGCCCGTATGGGTGAAGCGCGGTGATGTGCACGCCGAAACGAGTGCCGACGTGGTTGCGGCCAGGGAAGCGGGCGTGCAAGACGCGATCGCCGCGTTCGCGCGCCGCGGAGTCGCGCGCGTCGCGCTGCAGGCGCATGTCGGCGGCCCGATCGTGAAGTTCTACGCCGTCGCCGACGGCCGGTTCTTCTTCTGGTACGCCGCCGACGCGATCCCCCGGCCCCGCCCGATCGAGATCTCTGAAGATCGCTTGCGCGAGCTGGTGTTTTCGGCGGCGCGCGCCGTGGGACTCGAAGTGTTCGGCGGCGACGTCGCATTCCCGCAACCCGATACACCGGTGCTGATCGATCTCAATGACTGGCCGAGCTTCGCTCCGGTGCGGGTGGAAGCCGCGGCGGCGATCGCCGGCTACATCGACGACAAAGCCTCGAACGGACACCAGGGATGATCGATCTCGCTACACAATCGCAATCGCAGCGCGTCTTCGACCTCGAGGCGCAGTACCTGGCGCCGGGCACGCAGAGTGTCGCGCTTTTCAGCAAGCTGTGCATGGACCGCGGCGAAGGCGCGATCCTGTGGGACGTCGACGGCAATCGCTACATCGACCTGCTCGCCGGAGTCGGCGTCGCGAGCCTCGGCTACGCGCATCCCCGCTACGTCGCCGCGATGACGAAACAGCTCGAGCGGGTGCACGTCGGCAGCTTCACGTCGGAGCATCGCGCCGCCCTCGTCAAGCTGATTGCCGGGCTCGCGCCCGGCGATCTCAACCGCACCCAGCTCTACTCGAGCGGCGCGGAAGCGGTCGAAGCGGCCGTGCGGCTCGCGAAAGCGGCCACCGGCCGGCACGAGATCATGGGGTTCTGGGGCGGCTTTCACGGCAAGACGGGCGGCGTGCTGCCGCTCTTGTCGGGAAGCTTCAAGCACGGCTTGGGTCCGCTCGCGCCCGGAGCGTATTCGAGCCCCTACGCATCCTGCGCGCGCTGCGCCTTCGGCAAGACGTTCCCGTCGTGCGCGTGGCATTGCGTGGACTTCTTGCGATCCAAGGTCGCGCTCGAAACCACCAACGACATCGCCGCGATCATCGTGGAGCCGGTGCAGGGCACCGCCGGCAACGTCATCCCGCCACCCGGTTACCTGCGCGAGCTGCGCGCGCTCGCGACCGACATCGGCGCGCTGCTGATCTGCGACGAGATGATCACCGGCTTCGGACGCACGGGCAAGATGTTCGCCGTCGAGCACGATGCCGTCGTGCCCGACGTCCTGCTCGTGGGCAAGGGCTTCGGCGGCGGATTCCCGGTGAGCGGCATCGTGATGCGCGAGCCGATCGCGTTCTCCAAGCCGTGGGCGAATCCGAGCGGCAGCTCGTCCAGCTACGGCGGCAACCCGCTGGCCGCCGCCGCCGCCCACGTCACGATCCGCACGATCGTGGACGACGACCTGGTCGAGCATAGCCGCCGCCTGGGTGCGACGCTGCTTGCCGAAATGCAATCGTGGGAAGACGAAATCCCGATCGTCAGCGACGTCCGCGGGCGCGGCCTCATGCTGGGCATGGACCTCGTCGTCCCCGGCACTCGCCGGCTGCTCGACAAGAAAATCACGCGCTGGATCTTCGACACGCTGCTCGAGCGCGGCGTGATCGCGATGATCTACAATCCCGAAGTGCGCATCAACCCGCCGCTCGTCATCACGGAAGAACAGGCGCTGGAAGCGCTGGCGACCATGAAGGCCGTGCTCGAGGAGGCCGGCGCCCGTGTACGCGAGTAAGGGCCCCCCCCCCCGTCGAGGAGTGGGCGGATCGCCGTTTCTTCAGGCCGCTGGGATGGCGCTTGGCCACCGCGCTGCTGCCGACGCGCATCTCCCCCGACGCGGTCACGCTCGCGAGTCTCGTGCTCGGGGTCCTCGCCGGACATCTGTTCTGGTACCGGAGCCCGTGGGTCAATGCGACGGGTGTCCTGCTCTTCATTATCTCCGACGTGCTCGACAGCGCCGATGGGCAGCTCGCGCGCTTGCGCGGCACGTCCACCCGCATGGGCAGGATTCTCGATGGCCTCGCCGATTCGGGACGCTTCGTCAGCCTGTACGGCCACCTCGGCGCACGGCTGTATGTCGGCCAGGGGTGGCCCGGGGCGGTGCTCGCGTTCGCCGCGCTGGTATCGCACACCTACCAGGCGGCCGCCGCCGATTTCATTCGGCAAGCCTACCTCCACTTTGCGGTAGGCGAAGGCGGCGAGTTCGACGTTGCGGAGCCGCCGGCGATGGACGGAGGCTCGCTTTGGTCGCGCATCTCGAGCTGGGTGTACGGCGATTACCTGCGCCGCCAGGCGTGGCTGTTTCCACGTACTACGGCGCTGGCGCGGTCGCTTTCCGGACGTGCCGTCCCCGCGTCGCTGCGGCGCGCGTGGGTCGAGCGGCAGCGCTGGATCGTGCGCGATTGCGCGTGGATCGCGCAGAACATCCGCTTCCTGCTGTTGGCACTGACCGTGGTCCCTGGTTGGCCTACGGTGTACTGCTGGATCGTCGTGGGCCCGCTCAATCTCGTGCTCGTCGGTCTCATCCTCGCGCACGAGCGCGAGCCCAAATTCCATGCGCAGCTCGCCTGACAGCCAAGTCTATCGCGGCGTGCTGCTCGGTCTGGGCAGCATCGCGCGCTCGGCGCATATGCCCGCCTTTCTGCACGCCCCGAACGTCTCGGATCGGCTCCAGATCGTCGGCATTGTAGATGACGCGCCCGCAGCGCCGGCATCATTCCACGGTATTCCTCTATTATCGAGTCCCCATCAGCTCCAAACTCTGGGCGCGATCGATTTCGTCGACATCTGTACGCCTACCTCCTCCCACCTGACCCTGTCGCTCTGGGCCCTGTCGCAGGGCTATCACGTCTTGTGCGAGAAACCCGTCGCCGTGACTCGGGCGGAGGCCGTCGCGCTCGCGACCGCCGCCCGTCGGGCGGGTCGCGTCGTCATGCCGTGTCACCAGTATCGCTTCAACCCGGTGTGGCGGCGGGTGAAGCGGTGGCTCGACGAGGGCGTGATCGGGCGGTGGTATCTGGCCGAGTTCCGCGTCTACCGGCTTGCGGCCGACCAGGGTGTGTCGAGCGACGCGGTGCCGTGGCGCGGGCGCCGGGCCGGCGGGCGCGGCGGCGTCCTGTTGGATCACGGTACGCATCTCGTCTACGAGCTGCTCGACGTCGCGGGGCCGCCGCAGGCGGTGCGCGCCTGGACGGGCAGGCTGCGCCACGGTGGGTACGACGTCGAAGACACGGCGCAGATCCTGTTCGACTATCCCGATCGCATGGCGACGATGTTTCTCACCTGGGCCGCGCGGCGGCGCGAGACCGAAATCCGCTTCATCGGCGAGCGGGGCAGCATCACCTGGAGC
>DASPXJ010000065.1:0-10057 GCA_035637355.1 Gemmatimonadales bacterium | reverse complement strand
GTAGCTGGCATTGCTCCAGAAGAGCGAGCCACCCGCGGTGACGAAGCCGTACAGGCGCAGCGGCCCCTGGCCGAACGTCACCTGCGGGCCGATCGCCAGCGTGCCGATCTGAGAAGTCGTGGAAAGGCCGTAGCCGTCGTAATCCGAATCGTAGACCATCCAGGAGCCGTCGATCCGCAGGCCCAGCATCGGCCCCCCCACGACCGCGAACCCGGCTACTCCGGGCGCAACGGCGCCGGTGCGGCGGAAGTCCCCAAGCGGTTGTGCGACGACAAAGGTGACGCCGAAGCTGCCGCGGTCGCGGACTTCTCGCAGGGCGGACCGCTGGCCGGCGAGAGGAGTCGTCCCAAGCGCGAGGCCGAGCACTGCCATGCCGATCCGCCGCATATCGCCGTCCTGTGAGAGTGGAAGAGCTACGCCGTAGCGGGAAGGCAATGGGCATGCCAAGCTTCCCGCGCACGGGCGGCGGCGATGTCTGACCTCAAAAGGGGACATTCAGGGTAGGCTATGGACCAGATCAGCTACGAGGACTTTGCCCGAATCGACATTCGCGTGGGGCGAATCGTAGAGGCAGAGGAGTTTCCGCAGGCGCGCAAACCCGCCTACAAGCTGCGGATCGATTTTGGAGCGGCGATCGGCGTGAAGAACTCGAGCGCGCAGATCACCAAGTACTACGAGCCCAAAGACCTCGTGGGAAAGCAGGTGCTCGGCGTCGTCAATTTTCCGCCGCGCCAGATCGCCACGTTTTTTTCGGAGGTGCTGACCCTCGGCGTCATCCTCGGCGAGGGGGACATTTGCCTGGTCCAGCCTGACCGCGAGGTTCCCCTCGGCACGCCGCTGCGGTAGCTCGGTCTAGTACTTCCGGTGCCACTGCGGGAACCAGTGTCCTACGCGGTCGCCGAGGAGAAACCCGCCAACGGCGCCGATCACTCCTTCGCCAAAGATCACGCCGGTGCACTTGTTGCGCTCGCAGGTCCCCGAATGCGCGGCGATGAGCAGTCCTGCTAACGAGCCTGCCAGGAGCCCGATGGACGACCCCGTCCGCGCGGCGGTTCCCCGCTCCCAGATGCCTTCGAGTGATTGCAGGGGAATCGGGGCGTCACTCGGATGTCCCGACACGAGATCGAGGGTCGCCCCGCGGGCGCCGGCACGCACGACATAGCCGCCCAGATCGCCCCGGTCGCCCAACGTCAGACGAAGCAGATGGTCCCGTGAGACGCGCATGAGCGCGCGCGCGCGCGGGTCGAACGCCGTCGAATCGTCGGGAACGGTGAGCACCGCTTCCGTTCCTGTGGGAGCCGCGGTGCCCGTTCCGTAGCGAGGGAGCAAGCGTTGCCAGTGCGACCGGCCTGATCCGAGGAAGGCGCCGGCAAGCCCGCCAACGAGCACGCCTGCCGCCATGGACGTAACTGCTCCCTGCGTGCACGGCTGGGCATAGCCATCGATGGGACAAACCGATGCCGCGCCTGCACCGATCCCCATTCCCGCCGCGGCACCGACGAGGGCGCCGATCACCATTCCGCGCCGCGTGCTGTAGACACGCACCCACATGCTATCGACGGTCCCGAGATAGAGACGACTGTCCTCATCGCCGAAGGCGACCGAGGGGCCGAGGGTAAATGCGACGGGCGTCGCCTGGATCAGCGGGCCGCCGGTGCGCGAGCCGTCCTTGAGGCGCACGCGCAGAAACTGGCCGGGCACGACATGCGCGACGGCCGTCTGTTGATCGGCTAAGGCGAACGTCGTTCCCAGTTGCTGTGCGGCAGCAGGAAAACCAAACAGCGTGAGGACGGTTGTGAGAAGAACCTTAGCGGATTGCGGCCTGGGTGCGAGAGCCATAGCGGGCATCGACATACTCCTCGAGAATCCTTAAGAAGGCGGCGACGATGGTATCACCCTTGAGCGTGACCTTCAGCGTACCATCTACATACACCGGCGCCTTTGGTTCCTCCGCCGTCCCCGGCAGCGAAATGCCGATGTCGGCGTGTTTCGATTCCCCCGGCCCGTTGACCACGCAGCCCATCACGGCCACCCGAAGATCCTCCGAGCCGGGATAGCGGGCCTGCCAGGCAGGTCGTTGATCGCGAAGATACGTCTGGATTTGCTCCGCCATCTCCTGGAAGAAGGTCGACGTCGTCCGTCCGCACCCCGGGCACGCGGTGACCTGAGGCGTGAAGCTCCGGATGCCGAGCGACTGCAGCACCTGCTGGGCGACCTGCACCTCTTCCGTCCGATCGCCGCCCGGCCGCGGCGTGAGCGACACCCGAATCGTATCGCCGATGCCTTCCTGCAGCAGGATCGACAGGCCGGCGGTGCTCGCCACGACACCCTTCGTCCCCATCCCCGCCTCGGTGAGGCCGAGATGCAGCGGATAGTCGGAACGAGCAGCGAGCATCCGGTACACGGCGACGAGATCCTGCACGCCCGAGACCTTCGCCGAGAGAATGATGCGGTCGTGCGGCAAGCCGCATTCTTCGGCCAGCTCCGCCGAGCGCATCGCACTCTCGACCATCGCGTCCATCGTCACGTCGCGGGCGTCGCGCGGCTCGGCGAGTCTCGCATTCTCATCCATCATCCCGGTGAGCAGCTGCTGATCGAGGCTCCCCCAGTTCACGCCGATGCGCACCGGCTTGCCGTTGTCGATCGCCACCTGGATGATCGTTCGAAAGTTGTCGTCGCGGCGCTTGGTGCCGACGTTGCCCGGATTGATCCGGTACTTGGCCAGCGCGCGGGCGCAGTCGGGATACTTGGTGAGCAGCAGATGGCCGTTGTAATGGAAGTCGCCGATGACGGGGACCGCGACGTCCGCGACGATCGCCGCTACCGCCCGCGCCGCCTCATCGGTGTTCACCGTCACGCGCACCAGCTCGCTGCCGGCGGCGTGCAAGGCACGCACCTGTGCGGCAGTCGCGGCGACCTCGGCGGTGTCGGTATTGGTCATCGACTGGACGACGATCGGATGGGCGCTGCCCACCGGCACGCCGCCCACGTCGACCGTGACGGTGGGGCGTCGGGTATTCACGACCGAAATGTAGCGCTAAAAGACCTTGTCCTGGAGGACGATGCGCAGCGTCACCATGGTGAGCCGCACCTTTCCGGTAAGACCGGGACCGGCGTTCTGCGTGACCGCGGCGTGGAAGCCGACCCACAGCGTGTTGGTGTTGAAGACGCTATCGGCGAGCGACACGGTGTCGGGCGCGAGCAAGGGCACCGTGGACGGCTGTGGCCCGGAGATCGTGCCGCTGGCGGTGATGTAGGGCGTCCCCGTGTAGACCGACGCCGAGTCCTTCGAGAAGAAGATCTCGAACGTGACTGACCCCGTTCCCGTCGCATTGTCCGCAACGGCGGCGCCGGCCACCGAAACGCTGTCCACGCTCGAGTTGCCCAGCCCGGACGGGAGACTCACCTTTTGCGCGGTGATGAACGAATCCGCCGAGATCGTGATCACCGACGACGGGAGCGCGTAGGGAATCGTGTCCTTGCCGGACGGCTGCATGAAACTCAGCACGTCCACATTGAAAATTACCCGACCTTCACCGCAGGCCGCGACGAGCGCCAGGAGAGCGGCAGCAGCCAGAGCTTTCATGGGTCGCCCCTCAATAGATCGAAATCGCCGTGGCCATCGTGATGGCCCGCTCGGTCGACAGTGAATTGCTGTGCGTGAAGAATCCGACATCCAGGCCGAGCGGCCCGAGCCTGAGCCCGCCGCCGAAGCCGAACTGCATTTTCTTGCGCTGATCGCGTGACACGCCGCCCCGGATCGCCAGGGGACCGGTGCGCTGCTCCACGCCGACATGGATAATGGTCCCGCGGCCCGAGTTGACGACGTCACCGCCGACCGTCGTCCCGGTGCCCATGTGGAGCGCCGCATTCGCCATGTAGGTGACCGGGAGTTTCGTCTTGCTCGACGTATCGGCGACGAGCAACGAATCGACGAGCTTGTTCGTCGCCGTATCATAGACGAACCGCTGGATCTTGGTATGGTCCCACGTCAGCTGGGCGCCGATATCGTTGGCGCCAAGGCCGACCTCGAAGGGGCCGGAGATCCATACCACTCCCACATCGCCTCCGACACCTGTCCCGAACGGTTTGTTGGACGTGTACAGATTGCCGTTGAGCAGCACGTCCGGCGGGCTGGCAAGCACGGCGCCCGGGCCGGTGGTGAAACCCGCAGGACCAATACCCCGGGCGTATGTCGCACCCAGGTAATAATGAACAGCGCCGCCGACGTAGAAGCCGTCGTCCGTGTCGTCCCCGCCGGCGCCCCGCAGCAGCCGGCCCGCGTAACTGACGGTTGGCGCGAATCCGGCCTGAGCGGTGCCGTCGACATTGGTGAAGTAGTTCGTCGAAGGCCGTGCGCTGGAATCATTCACGAGAAAGTTCCGCAGCGCCGTGTCCAGCGTGAACCGGACATCATACTGCAAGAAGCCGATCACGCCAACGTGGAATCCCGCAAACCCGCCCCCCACGTCCAGCAACCGGCTGGTGGTCCCCAGACCGAAGTCCTGCTCTGGAATCAGCACCTTCGATGCGCCGAGATCGATGATGAGCTGGTTTCTGCCGATCGTGAACTCGACGTCATTGGTGGGCGCGGGCGCCTTTTTGATTTCGTAGAAGATCGGCGGATTGAAAATGACATCCATCAAGGCGACGGGGTTGAACGCCGGCGACTTGGGATCAAACATCGGATCGTGGCCCAGCTGATTGATCGGATGATCCTTGAAGAACTGGATCAATCCGAACGGCACCGGAATTGAGAACTTGGGCGCCCCGGCGATGTGGTTCTTGTTCTTGACGGCACGATACGCCGGATTGTAGCGGCGGGCGTTGCCGTCACGGCTGAGCGAGACCCCTCCCATGCCATAGCGCCGCGCGTCGAACGAAAACTGCGCGCGGGCCGGCCGCAGCGGAGCGAGGACGAGCAGGGCGAGCGCAACAGTGACGACTCCAGTTCGCACAGGGCACCTCGGACGTGGGAAAGGCCGTCACAACTTTGCACATTGTGTCCGATTTTTCCATTGTTTGGTGTGAGCAAGGTCACCTGGACGCGTCTCAGGACGCCGTTTGGAGCGTCAGAGTGACCCGTGTCCCTTTGCCGGCCTCGCTTTCCAGCGTGATGACGCCGCCCCAGCTCTCCACTAGGCGGCGCGCGATCGCCAGCCCCAGCCCGGCGCCGCTCGACGTCGTCGAGAATGTCGGCTCGAAGACGCGCGGCAAGGCCTCCGGCGGCACCCCCCGGCCGTCGTCGGCGACGACCAGCTGGCGACCGCTCGCCGCGACTTGAACGGTCACCCGCTTCGCCTCGGCGTTGCGCGCGTTCTCGAGCAGGTTCACCAGCACTTCCTTGACTTCATCCTTCCGCGCCAGCGCCGGAGGGGGGGCGCCATTGCTGGCCCGGACCTCGAACTTCGTCGCGCCGCCGAGGTCGTAGAGCTGCACCACTTCGCGGGCGGTGGCAGCAAGGTCCACGGGCTCGAGCGGCACTTGCTCGCCCGCAGACGCGGGAGGCGCGCCAAACCGGGAGAAGGCGCGCGCGATGCCGTCCAGCCGGTCGATTTCCGCGAGGATACGCTCCGCTGTTTCCTTGAGCGTGGCTTCGAACGTCGCCGCCCCGCTCCCACCGCCCCCCCGGACGCGCTGCAGATGCTGGATGCCGAGCCGAATCGGCGTCAACGGATTCTTGATCTCGTGCGCGACCTGCCGTGCCATCTCCCCCCAGGCGAGGACCCGCGCGGCCTTGGTGAGTGCCGTCGCGTCGTCGAGCGCGATGACGCAGCCGTCGGGTGCCGCGCCGAGCAGCGCGAGCTGCACGCGAATCTGGCGGCCGGCGATTTCGAACTCGCGCTCCTGAATGACGTCGCGATTCGCGGCGATGAACTCGGCGACCGCTTGCCACACCGGTGCCCACCCGGCCGAGGTGGCCCGCGGCAGCACGTCGCCGGGCGCCAGCGGCTCGGCGTTGCCCAGCACGAGCTCCGAGGCCCGCGCGTTGGCCATCGTGACGCGCAGCCCTTCGTCTACGGCGATTACGCCTGTCGCGACGTTGGCGAGCACGCGCGCCGTGCGCAGCCGCGCCTCCTCCAGTGCCGCCTGGCTGCGCCGGACGTCGGTCGCCATGCGGTCGAACGCCGTGAGCACGGGCTCGAACTCGCGCGGCGTCCCGGGCGGGAACGCGGGCGGCTCGCGGCCCCGCCCCACGGCGATCGCCGCCTCTCGTAACGCGGCGACCGGTTTGCCGAGGCGACGGGCGGCGAAGCCGGCGAGATACACGGCTGCAAACAAACCGGTGACGGTGGCGAGGACGAGGGCGAGCGCGAGATCCTCTTGCTGCTGTTGCACGCTTTCGTCATCCAGCAGCCGCGGCACCGCGAGCACCGCTTGCGCGCCGGGGACGCCCGGACCCACCACCCGGTAGCCGATCCGCGTCGGTCGACCGGCCGCCCGTGCGTCCATCGTCAGCTCGAGCTCATCCGCGAGGGTCGCCTGGAACGCCCTGGTCAAGAGGAATGGATCGACGAGTCCCAACTCCGCCAGCACGGGTGAGGAAGTCCCGATCAAGACGCCGCCGCGGTACAGCCACAGCTCGGCATCGAGGCGGCGGCCCAGCTCCGCCAGCGACTGTCGCACTGCGTCGGGGCTCTCCAGGGCAACCCGCTCGGCGCCGCCGGCGGCGTCCCGGAGGGTCTGCCGAATCAAGAGGTCGCCGGCGCGCCGTGATTCGTCGGCGAGGCGCGCGAAGCTCCACGCGGCAAAGCCGAGCACCGGCAGAACGAGAAACACGCTGAGCACCGCGGTGAGTTGAGCTCGATAGCTCGTGCGCAACGTGGCGAGGAGCGTCGCAATCCGGGGTCGCCACCCCTCGGCAATCACCAACCCGAATAGCCAGACGCCGGCCAACACCGCGACATCGAGCGCAACCACCAGGACGGCGCGGACGAGGAGCGCCCACGGTCCGCGGAGGTCTACGCGCAGATGCACGTGACTGCCACCCTGGGGCAACTCGATCCGCCGCTCACCGCGCGCCGACCACTGTTCTCTGCGCCACTGCACTACGTCACCGGCGTTGCGTGCGTCCGTCTGATTAGGGACCGAAAGCGTAATGGTGTATGGCGGCTCGACAGTCGGTGTGCCGCGCAGAAACCTGGCGACCCGGTCAGGCTGCAAGTAGAGCGTGCGCGGGCCGACACCGACGGTCAGGATGGTGCCATTGCCCAGCGGAGCGAGGAGCACATAGTGAATGCCGGGACTCCGCTCCAAACGCTCGACGCATGGCCCATCGGCCGTCCGCGCCAAGGTCGATAACAGCGCGGGGGGAAGATCGAGCGATGCGAGCCGCAGCTCGGCCAGCAGCGCCCCATCACTGCTCCACAATCCCAGCATCGCGGGGTAGTCCTCCGCGACGAGCGGCGATGCCGCCCACAGCGCATACAGCTCAGCCGCGTTGCGCGGCGGTGTGTACGCGGGAGCGGTGACCTGCTGGCTCAGCCGCTCGAGCAACGCGACGGCGACGGCATCGCCCTCCCGCCCGAGGCGCTGCGCGTCACGGCTGGCGAGCGCGAGCCGGCCCTCAACGGCAGCGCCCCAAGCGATCAACGCCGCCGCGGTCCCCGCCACGACGGCCATCACGACGAGCGCCCAACGGCGCGGCGCGGGCAGTATCGCCCCGGCGAGCGCGGGCAACCAGAGGAACGTATACCACTCCGGCCACGCCCCATGCGGGTCCCACAACCAGAGCCCGCCGATGGCCGCCAGCGCACCGCACGCACATGCCGCCGGCAGCGCCCAGCTCACGCGCGTAGGCTCCGTCGACCCGCGAACCAACGCCGCTGCCAGCAGGATGATGGCCATCGCCGTCACCGCGAGCGCGGTTTGCCAGGACAACCAGAGACCCAGACTCACGCCCGTCGCCGGCGGGGCGATGCCCCGGCCGAAATAGCGCACCACATACGGCGCGAACAGGATGAGCAGCGTGGCCGCCGCGATTCCCCACCAGCGGCGCGGCAACCCCCGCCGCCATAACCAGCCGGCGGCGAGCAGGAGGAGGATGCCCGCAACAAAGAGCGAGCCGGCGGACGTGCCGATCACCCCCGCGATGGGGCGATAAAACGTGGCGGGTGAAAACCAGGGGGCGGGTCCCAGCGGCGCGCGCACCAGGGTCCACGCGCCCACGAGAGCAACAGCCCAGCGACCTCGGCCCCTAGGCGCCGCGACGAGGAGCAGAACGAGCAGCGCACTGAGGGCCAGGCGCGCCAACCACGCCGTGCGCGCGATGGCAGCGAGCTTCGCATCGCCCTGCGAGGGCGCAATCGTCTGCACCGAAAACAGCGTGTCGCCGTGCTCGCAGCCGCTCGGCGGCGGACAAATCTCGAATACACTCGAGTCGCGCGGCCCCAGCCCGGCGGGGAAAAAGCGCAACGAGACGTCGTGCTCCCGCGCGAACGCCGCGGCGATCGAGCGATCGCCGTCGGCGATGGCCGGCGCCGCCCAGAGGAGGACGTCGCCGACGGCGACGCCGCCACGCGTCTGGCGGCGTGCCTCGAGGACCGCGTAGAATGGAGTCATGACCGCTTGCAGCTCGGTCGTGTCCGGCGGGGGCCGTGGAATCATCCGGTGCCGGCCCAACCAGGCGATGGGAGACGCGTTGGGATCGGCCGGGATTATGGCGACCCCACGCTCGATCGCCTGCCGCCCACCCACGTCAACGCGGAGCTGCTCGAACACCTCAGACCGCGGGAGGGCGGCCGCCCGCGCCGCGCGTTCCGCCAGACGGCGCGCTTCGGCGATCGCAGATCCGAGCGCGTGCTGCAGGGCGCGCGATGTCGCCGGCACACGTGACTCCCGCAACGCGGGCCAGCAACACTCGATCCGCCAGATCCGCTGCGCGCCGCTCACGAGCACGACGCCGAGGACGAGGCTGGCCAGCGCCGCGGCCAATCCCAGCTTGAGTCGCGGCGGCGGCAGAGCGAGCGCGACCGCGCCGAGGCCCGCAACCGCGGCCAGCGCGGCCCACACGGCGGCATCCCCGTGGAGCCACTCGGCGGTCGCCAGACTCGCAAAGCAGCCCGCGATTACGACCTGCGCTTGCCGCTGCACCTGAGCGTTCTCACCCCCGAAGCGGTGCGCGCCGCCCTCGCGCGCGATGCACGCCTATTGGTACCCGTGGGCACCTGTGAACAGCACGGACCCCACCTGCCGCTGGGCTGTGACACGTATATCGTCGAACGCCTCGCCGATGACCTCTCGTCCAGCTTCAGTATTCTGCGGGCGCCGACGATTCCCTACGGCGTCAATACCGTCACCAAGCGGCCGTACCCGGGCAACGCCACGGTACGCCGCAAGACACTGCACCGCTGGATGAACGATCTGCTGTGGTCCTGGGAGCAGTGCGGCGTGGACGCTTTCATTATTCTCACCGCCCACGGGCACGACCCTCACCAAGAAGCCCTCTCTACCCTGCGCACCAAACGCGCGCGCGTGTTCACGGTCGACATCTTCGCACTCGACTTCACCGGCTATCTCGAGGATCCCGGCGGCCCCACTCACGGCGGCGAGCTGGACACCTCGCTCATGTTGTATCTGGCGCCCGACCTCGTCCGCATGGACCTGGCACAGGACTTTCCGCTGACGGAGCGGCAGGTCGCGCGCTACCGGCGGCGCGCGGCTGGTTCCGTGCCTGCCATGTCTCCCGGCTCCATCGGCCGGCCGACCCTGGCCTCGGCCGAAAAGGGCGCGCGCCTGTATAAGATGATTCATGACCGTATCGCGACGCGAGTTTTGGGGGCCGTAGCCGCATGAATCCGTGCCTGTTGGCCGTGGCGCTGTTGCAGACAGGAAGCCCCGTGGACGAGGGCGTGCTCGTCGTGCGCGTCGACACGATCGAGGTCGCGCGCGAGTCGTTCCGGCTGACGCACGGCCGTCTGTCGCGCGGCGACATCGGCTGGACGCTGGCCACGACGATCCGCTACGATCGCTCGCGGCCGGTCATCGTGCTCGCGCCGATCCTCGAGGTGAACGGCGACACGATGCCGGCCACATTGCAGTACGACGTGGCCGATCC
>DASPXJ010000064.1:0-2287 GCA_035637355.1 Gemmatimonadales bacterium | reverse complement strand
GGCACTTGCTGCCATCGCGCAAGAGCTCCCGGATCTGGTGCTCCTCGACGTCATGATCCCTGGTCGCGACGGCTACGCCGTTTGCCAGGAGATACGGAGCAATCCGGCCTGGCGGGACATACGCATCATCATGCTCACCGCCAAAGGGCGTGACATACAGCGGGAGAAAGGACTCTCGCTCGGCGCGGACGAATATGTGACAAAGCCGTTCTCCACGCGCGAGCTGGTCGAGCGGGTCCGCCGCATGCTCGATCGGTGGGGTTGACCATGCCGCGCGACCAGACCGTGACCGGAATCGTCGGCGCTTTGTTCGTCGGCTTTGCAGCATCGCTCGTTATTGGTTTCGCGATGCTTGCGTTCACCCTGGGCGAGGGCGCAGCGCGTCCAATTGCCACGACCGGCGGCGTGCTGCTGGTGATCTTCCTGGCGCTTGCCGGGCTCATCATGCACCGCCTGGCGCGACCGCTCGATCGCCTTTCCCTCGATGTTGGGATCGTCGCCCGCGAGAACCTCGGTCATCGCTTCGCTCTGGGCACGCGCCACTGGTTGGGGAAGCTCACCCAAGGCTTCGACGCAATGCGGGGTCGGCTGACGAGCGCCGAAGCACGCGGCGCCGAGGCACTGGCCGAGGCGCAAAATCAAGGGGCGGAGCAAAAACGCTGGCTCGAAGCGATACTACTGGATCTCACCAACAGCATCGTCGTCTGCAACCTGCAGCATCAGGTGCTGCTGTACAACCAGGCCGCCGCCGAGTTGCTAGGCGGTGCGCAGAATTTCGGCCTGGGCCGGTCGCTGTTTTCCTTTCTAGCGCGCGAGCCGGTGCTGCATGCGCTCGAGCGGCAGATGCAGCGGCTCGAGAGCGGCTGGGCCACCCCGGGCGCTCGTTTCATGTGCGGCGTAGCCGGCGGCCAACGCCTGGTCGGCGCCCGGCTCGGCATCGTGTTCGACGCCAAGGGTGCCCCCAATGGCTACGTCGTGAGCTTCGCCGAGCTCAGCGAGGATGAAACGGCACTGGCAAAGCGCGACGATCTCCTGGAATTGGCCACGGAAGAGCTGCGTGCGCCGATTGCGAACCTGCGCGCTGCCGCCGAGACGCTGTCGCAAAACCCCGATCTACAGGACACCCAGCGGGTGGAATTCCAAAAAGTGGTGTTGGATGAAAGCACGGTGCTCAGCAACCGCCTCGAGGCGCTAGCCCGCGGCTACCATGAGCTTGGCGGCGCCCGTTGGATGATGGCGGAGATCCATTCGAACGATTTGATCGCCTCGTTGATCCGGCGCTTGACGGGCACACCGTTGCAACTCACGCCGACCGGACTTCCCGATTGGCTCTACGGGGACAGCCTGTCGCTTTTGATCCTGCTCGAGCTGCTGCTGCGGCAGCTCCATTCCGCCACCGGATGCGAGGCTTTCGACATCGCGGTTTCTCGCAGCGAAAACCGCGTCTATCTGGACCTCGTCTGGCAGGGTGAACCCATCCCCGCAGGACAGCTCGAGTCCTGGCTGAACCGGCCCCTGATCGGTGGTCTCGGGCCGCTCACCGGGCGCGGCGTGTTGCGCCGGCACGGCAGCGATACATGGAGTCAGTCGGCCGGGGCCGGCATGGCAAGACTGCGGATCCCGCTGGCTTCGGCTCAGGCCGGCGGCCCGAAAGAACGACCGCTAAGACCGCAGCGGCCGGAGTTCTACGACTTCGATCTGCTGGTCCATCCGGTGCCGACGGGCCGCTTCGCCGACCGACCGCTTAAGCAGCTCACCTATGTCGCCTTCGATCTGGAGACCACGGGGCTCATGCCGGCCTATGGCGACCAAGTGGTGGCGATTGCCGGCGTGCGCATCGTGAACGGCCGGATTCTTACAACGGAGACATTCGAGCGTCTGGTCAATCCGGGCCGACCGATTCCCGAGGAGTCGATTCGTTTCCACGGCATCACCGATGAGATGGTACGCGACAAGCCGCCATTCGCCGTCGTCTTGCCGGCATTCCATTTGTTCGCCGCGGACGCTGTGCTGGTCGCTCACAACGCGGCCTTCGATATCACGTTTCTGCATTGCGCGGCTGAAGGCGCGCTGCGCTTCGATCAACCGGTCGTGGATACCCTGTTGCTTTCTGCCCATCTCTATCCGGCGGAGGCCGATCATTCGCTGGACGCCATTGCCGCGCGGCTGGGACTCGATGTCGTGCAGCGGCACAGCGCTCTGCGCGATTCGCTGCTTACCGCCGCCATCCTGCTACGGTTGCTGGATCGTTGTGAGGAGCGCGGCATCACCCGCCTCGGCCAGCTCA
>DASPXJ010000063.1:0-3096 GCA_035637355.1 Gemmatimonadales bacterium | reverse complement strand
CCGCTCTACGAGGCGCAAACGCGACTCGCCCGCGAATACGGCTTCGCGTCCTGGAACAAACTGCGCGAAGAGGTGGAAGCGCGCACGCTCGAATTCGACGCCGCGGTAACGGAGTTCGTGGAAGCGGCGACCGACGGCCGCCGCGACCGCGCCGAGCGCATCCTCGCACTGCATCCGAAGATCAGGACCGCGAACCTCTACACCGCGCTCGTCCTCGGCGACGCCGGCGCCGTGGACGCTCGGCTCACGAAAGATCCGTCACTCGCGACCACCGCGGGTGGGCCGCGCGGCTGGCTGCCGGTCCACTACATCTGCTACACGTCCGTTGGGTCCGAGGGCCTTGCCGACATCGCGCGCCGTCTCATCAGTCTCGGCGTCGATCCAAACACGAAGTTCCCGTGGCTCCATCACAACGTGCGCCGCCCGATCCTCTGGGGCGCATCGCGCGTCGCGCAATCACTGCCCCTTGTCAACGTGCTGCTCGACGCCGGGGCGGATCCGAACGACGGCGTCACCCTGCCGCTCGCCGCGAGTGCCGGCGACATCCCGGTGCTCGAGGCGCTGCTCGCCCACGGCGCGAACGTCGATCAGCGCTGGGCGACCGACGGCTCGACCGCACTCTATGCCATCCTGAACTGGAGCCGCACGCCGGACGGCGTGCTCTGGCTGCTCGCGCACGGGGGGGGCGCGGGGGGCGCCGATCCGAACGCCGTGTTCAGCGGGAACGGCGAAACACCGCTGCACGTAGCGGCGCGCGCGTGGGACGTCCCGATGATGGAGGCGCTGGTCTCGCATGGCGGGGACATCGCGCGCCGCCGCGCCGACGGACGGACGCCGTACGCGCTCGCCGAGCTGAACGGCAACCACGCGGTGGCCGAGTGGCTCCTCGCGCACGGCGCCTCGCCCGAGCTCTCGGATCTCGATCGGCTCGTCGCGGCGTGCAGCCGGGGCGATCGCGCAGCGGCAGAGGCGCTCCTCGTCGAGAATCCTGGATTGCGCGACGAGATCACCGACGACCACTACATCGCGTTTCATCAGGCCGCCGAGCGCGGCGACGTGCGCGCGCTCGAGGCGATGCTGGCCTCTGGCTTCGACCCGAACCGTCCCGACTCTGGGATCGGCAAGACGGTGCTGCATACCGCCGCGATGGAGGGGTGGCCCGACGCGGTGCGGGTGCTGCTCGCGCACGGCGCGTCGGTGAACGTGCGCGACCGCGAATTCAATGGCCAGCCATTGATCTGGGCGGCCGAAGGGTCGCGGCAGGGACGCGAGGGGAGAGACTTCGTCGCGGTGGGCAAGCTGCTGCTGGATGCCGGATCGCCGGTGGAGTGGAAGGCCGGGGACGAGCCGGCCGAAGGAATCAGCGAGATCGTCGAGGGGTGGCGGGTCCGCAGCCTCGATTAAATCCCGTACCTTGGAGGATGGCCTCACCGGCCCCTCCCGCCCACAAGCCCGCGCTGCGCCGCGTCATCGGCGTGCGCGGCCTCGCCGCCGCCATCTTCAATATCACCGTCGGCGCGGCGATCTTCGTGCTCCCTGCGCACATGGCAAGCAGCCTCGGTGCCGCAGCTCCCCTGGCCTACCTCGTCTGCGCCGTGGCGACGGCGCTCGTCGCCCTCTGCATCGCAGAGGCCGGCAGCCGCGTCCCACAGAGCGGCGGCCCGTACGCGTACGTCGAGAGGGCGCTCGGCCCCTACGCGGGGTTCTTGTGCGGCGTGCTGCTCTGGCTCGGCATCACGCTCGCGATGGGCGCCGTCTCTCTCCACCGTATTCGCCGATGCGGTCGGCGGGTTGCTGCCGGGCCTCGGCGGCCCGCTGCCGCGCGCCGGGCTCCTCGTCGCGAGTCTCACCGGCCTTGCCGTCGTCAACATCCGCGGTGCCGCGCTGGGATCGCACGTCAGCGGCATCGCGACGGTCGCGAAAATCGTCCCGCTCGTCGCGTTCGTGGCGCTCGGCCTGTCGCACGTGCGGTCGGAGAATCTCGCGCTGGGATCGTTCCCTCCGCTCTCGCGCCTGGGGGAATCGGGGCTGCTCCTGATGTTTGCGTTCTTCGGGATGGAATCGGCGCTGCAAGTGAGCGGCGAAGTGCGCGATGCGGCCCGCGCCGTGCCGCGGGCGATCGCGCTCGCCGTGACGGGTGTAGGGGTGCTGTACATCGCCGTCCAACTCGTCGCCCAGGGCATCCTCGGCAGCGCCCTCGCCGCCCCCGAGACGGCCAAGGCTCCGCTCGCGGCCGCGGCCGTGCAATTCGCCGGACCGATCGGTTCCACGCTGATCCTCATCGCGATGATCGTCTCGACCTTTGGCTTTATGACGGCCACGATGCTCTCCACTCCACGGACGCTCTACGCCCTCGCGGCGGACGGCTACCTGGCGCAGCCGCTCGCGCGAGTCCACCGGACCCACCACACGCCCTACGTCGCGATCGCGATCCAAGGGGTGATCGTGTGCGGCATCGCCATCACCGGCACGTACGTCAAACTGGCGATCATGGCGGACGTGGCGATCCTGCTGGTGTATCTGGCGTGTTGCCTGGGCGTGTGGCGGCTGCGGCGGCTCGAGGCGGGCGCCGCTGCCAAGCCGTTCGTAATGCCGGCCGGGCGCGTAGTGCCGTGGGTAGCGGCAGGCTTGATCGTGGCATTGCTGGCGCGGGCCACGGCACAGGCGTGGCTGCTCACGGGAGGAGTCATGGCCGCGGCTTCGGTCGCGTTCCTCATGAACGACGTAAGAAAAAAGCGTCGAACAGAATCGTAAGAGAGAAGCGTCGAACAGAGACGTGATCAAAGGCGTCGAGGAAAAACGTGACGACGTCACCTGTCCGGAGGCGGATGGCCGTAAAGACGATTAAGCATCTTGAGAACCTGCGCCGCGCCCGCGACCACGGCGTGACCAGGGGGTTCATTCAGCGCGTGAAAGCCCGAGGCTACGGCAACCCCTCGCTCGATGAGGTGATCCGGCTGCGCGATCGGGGGCTCGACTAACTCCGACCTAGGCTCCATGATTCGCTGCTCGGGACTCCATCACAGGAGGCGACTATGAAACGGCGTATCGAGGCCGCGGCGGCCGTACTGGCAGGAGTGATCGCCCTCGGCTGCG
>DASPXJ010000062.1:0-79664 GCA_035637355.1 Gemmatimonadales bacterium | reverse complement strand
TCTGCGAAAAACAACTTCGCCACTGCCGTGAACAGCACCGCGAGCAGTTGCAACATCGAGCGTCACCCCCTTAATGGGTCCAGCGAGTGTTACGGCCTCGCCTAGGAGTGGCACGCCTCTCTATAGCGTGCCCGACGCTCCGCTCGTCTACTGTTCGCTACGCTCCGCTCTAGCTAGCGGTGACCAGGGGCCCCCTGTTCGAATTGTCGATCATCAGTGCTACGCCACCTTGCGCGACTGCAACGCACGACGCATCGCCTCGATAACCACCCCCATGCCGTCCACCTTGTTGACGATCGCCCGCACCCCCAACCGCCGCAGATCATTCTCGGCCGCCGCCGGCATCCCGCCCGTCACGATTATCACCGGCGCCGTCAGCCGCTTCGACGTGTCCTGCAACCGCTCCACCACCTGCACCGCGTTGAGATCGGGCAACGCATAATCGAGCACCACCACGTCGGGACTCAGGCGGCCGATCTCGAGCAACCCGTCCACGCCCGTCGTGGTCTGGACCACCTCCACATCCGGCGCTTCCCGCTCCAACGTCCGCACCAACGCCTTAAGATATCCCGGATCATCTTCGACGAGCACCACCACCGGCCGCTCGCGCACCGTTGCCAATTCGTTCGGCACCGCCATGTCATGCGCCCGCAGAAACTCGGCGAGATCCGCCGACGCCACGCGCCGCCGACCCGTCGGCGTGCGATGACCCTTGAGATGGCCCTGATCGATCCAACTGGCAACCGTCGCCGGCGTCACTTGCAACACGCGGGCGACTCGCTGAGTCCCCCAATAGCGCTTGCTTCTAGTAGGAGCCACGAAACATGAAATACGCCTAAAACGGAAAGTCCGCTAGTAGGGAATTGCCCCTACAGGGAAGGCATTGGAGACCGACAATGGACTGAGGCTAAGTTACTAAGATGTAATCACTTAGCGTCTAGCGTCGACCCAGCGATTGGTGGCGTCCAGCACGGCTAGCACCGCACTGCGCTCGGCCGACTCGCGAATCTCACATGTGCCCGTGAGCAACTGCGCCTCGCGGCCACCCAGCCCGTGCACGGCGACGAGCACGAATTTGCGATCGAAGGCTTCGATGATTTGCGCCCCCTCGAGCGCGATCGAGTTGTCGGGCAGCAGGTCGTCCAGGCATGTCGCCGTCGCGCGCGCCGCGGCCTCCACCCGGTTGCGCGTCGTGTCGGTCCCCACCTCCTCGGCCTGCGCTTCTTTCTCGCCGAACGCGAGCTTCACGCGCACCTGCACGCGTTGCGGCCGGTCCGACGGGCGCACTTCGAGATTCTTGAACACGACGACGCGCCGCTTGGCGCGCTCCGAGACCGCTTCTTCCTGCAACGCCTCGATGGGCCGCACGTCCGCGGTCTGCGCGACGCTGATCTTGCGGTGATCGATCTTGAACCCGAGCTGCGCCATCAGCGCCGACTCGATGTTGCGCACCACCTGCTTGGGCGCGATGTCGCTTTTGGTGAGCACGTGCACCTCGCTCACCTCGCCCAACGGCGTCACAACCACGCGCGCCGACAGCACACCCGTCAGGCCCGTGATCAGATTCTCCACCCGCTTCATGCCCCACGGGTCGGTCTGTCCGGTACCGAGCGGCAAAGGCTCCTGTGCGGTCACGTGGTTTGCTCCCCCCCCCCACCGTTGGCGACTCGATTGCGTCCCGCGGCCTTCGCACGATACAATGCGCGGTCCGCCGCGACCAGCACGTCCTCATCCTTCTTGTCTCCCCGGTACTCGGCGACCCCAATGCTCGCCGTTACGAGCCCTTCCGGATAGCCCATCCCCACCCCGACCTGCTGCACCGCGGCGCGCACCTTCTCACCCACGCCCAGCGCCCCCTCTTCCCCGGTCCCCACCAATACCACAACGAACTCGTCTCCGCCATAGCGGCCCGCCACGTCGGTGGAGCGGATGTGGGCGGTGCACTGGCGCGCCGTCTCGCGCAGCACCACGTTCCCGGCCTCGTGCCCGAACCGGTCGTTCACCTGCTTGAAGTTGTCGAGGTCCAAAAAGAGCACGGCAAAGTGGTCCCCGGACCGGTGACAGCGGGCAACCTCGTTCGCGAGCCGGTCGCGCAGCACCCGGAACGACGCCAATCCCGTGAGCGCATCCACCGCCGCCTGCTGCTGCGCCAGCGACGCCTGACGCTCGAGATAGCGGGGGCACGACTTGAGCGTCGTCCGCCCCTGCGCCGCCGCGACCGCGAATTCGTGGCACGTCGTATACCCGCACGCGCCCGAATCCCACGGCCGGCCGTTGGGCGCCAGCCCAATCTGGTCCAGGATCTCTTCCACCCCCTCGACGCTCGGTCCGGCGTCGTTCGTCTCGATGTCGAACGCCGCGCCGATCTGGATCTTGACGCCGTCGGCCAGCACCGGCGCGGTCGCGCGCGGCGGCTCCGTCGCACCGACGATCTCGCGCCGGCGGAACAGCTCCTCCTTGGGGCCGAGCAACGGATGGTCGAGACAGCCCTCGCACGGCAGGATGTCCACGAAGCCGAGGTCGATGCGGTCGACCGAAACGGCGCGCGCGATCCCCTCCAGCGCACCAAGCCCCCGTACCTTGCGGAAGCGCCGGCTCGACTGGCGCTCTTCCTTTAATAAGTCGAGCGGCAGGCCGCCAGCGGTGCTCCAGTAGCGGCGCCGCTCCTCCGGAATGCGGCTGAAGAAGAGCGGCTGGTCCTGCACCCTTAGCCCTCGTTTCTTGAAGATCCCCTCCAGCTCCGCGAGGGTGATCGCGGCGTCGACGTCGTCGCCCCCCTCGGTCAGGCAGACGCCGGAGTAGACGATCGGCGTGTCCTCGCCGTACAGCGCCTTGAGATAGCGCGCTTCGGCCTCGATCGGCGTGGCGACGGGCGCGAGATAGGGAATCAGCTCGGGATAGTGGTTCTTGATCGTCGCGACGATGACGGGACAGGTACTGCGGATCACGGTGCCGCCGGATCCCCACTCTTCCTCACTCCAGAGGTCGAGGTATTGCTTCGCGACCAGCTCGTCCCCCAGGACGCCACGGTGCACCGTGCCGAATCCTACGGCGTAGCATGCGTTTACGACCTGTTCCGGGGTCGCGGGATAGAACCAGGCGGCCGACTCGACCGACAGGATGAGCACCGCTTTGCGGCTCAGCGCGAATTCGAGCGCGCGGGCGGCGTCGCCGACGGCGATGATGGCTTCGTGGGGACAGGCGGGCACACACAGGCCCACGCGAGTGCAGGCCTCGTCGACAATCCAGACCTTCTGCTCTTCGACCGCTACGGCATCCGAAGGGCAGACGCGCACGCAGGCCAGGCACGCGACGCACAGCTCCGGATCGATTCTAAAATCCACACGAACTCCGGCCGGGCGCTAGAGTCTCTTGTGATCGGGACGAGCTAAGATAGCGCGAATTCTTTGAGTTTGCGATAGAGCGTCCGCTCGCCGATCCCGAGGATCTCGGCGGCTTTGCGGCGATTGCCGTGGGTCTCGCGCAGCGCCGCGTCGATGGCAGCGCGTTCGACATCGGACATCGTCATGCCGGGTTTGTAAATGACTGGGCCTGGGGCCTCGGGGCTGGGGTCGAGCGGATCGATTTCAGAACCTCCGCCAACCTCGATAACCTCCACCCGCTCCGCAGGCCTTTCTTCGATCCGCTGACGTAAGTCCTGGAGCTGCATCTTCAGGTCAACCAATGTCCGGAAGATGAACTCCAACTCCTGACTCCCCGCTCCTGACTCCGGACGGACAGGCGCCGGAATGCGGACGGGGAGAGAGCGGGTCCGCTCCCGGATGTCTGGAGGGATATCGGACGCGCGAATCTCCCCTTCCGGCGCGAGCACCACCATCGACTCGATGAGGTTCTTGAGCTGGCGCACGTTGCCGGGCCAGTCCGCGTCCACGAGGATCTGCAGCGCCTCGGGCGTGATGCCGCGGAAGTTGCGGTCGTGCGTCTTCGCGAACTCGGCGATGAACGTTCGCACCAACAGCGGAATGTCGCTGCGCCGCTCGCGCAGCGGCGGGAGATACACGGAGAGCACGTTGAGACGGTAAAACAGATCGTCCCGGAAGCGCCCCAGCGCGACCGACTCCTTGAGGGATTTGTTCGTCGCCGCGGTGACGCGCACGTCGACCTGAATCGGCTGCGTCCCGCCGACGCGGAAGAAGCTGCGATCCTCCAGCACGCGCAGCAGCTTCACCTGGGTCGAGGCCGGCATCTCGCCGACTTCGTCCAGCAGGATCGTGCCGCCGTTCGCCAGCTCGAACCTCCCCAGGCGTCGCTCGGCGGCGCCGGTGAAGGCGCCCTTCTCGTGACCGAACAGCTCACTTTCGAGCAGTGTCTCGGGCAGCGCGGCGCAGTTCACCGCGATGAACGCCTTGCCGCGTCGCGGCGAGAGATCGTGCATCGCCCGCGCCACCAGCTCCTTGCCGGTCCCCGACTCGCCCTCGATCAACACCGTTGACGTGACCGGCGCGATCTGCTCGATCTTCACCAGCACTTCCTGAATCGCCGCCGACTCGCCGAGGATGCCGGTGCGCTGCTGCAGGCGGCGGCGCTCGATCAGGCGCCGGACGGTGGCCGTGACCTCGGCCGGATCGGCGGGTTTGATGAGCCAGCCGGTCAGCCCAAGCTCGCGGCCGACTTCGTTGGGATCGTCGGTCGACTCGACGAGGCCGAGTGTCGAGACCGCATGCTCGCGGGCGGCGGCGAGGAGGCGCTGGGCGGTGGTTTCGTGGAGACCCCCTGTGAGGACGATAGCATCAGGCTCCCGACTCCCGGCTCCTGACTCCCGTCCTCGTACGGCCTGGCGCACGTCGTCGAGCGAGGAAACCATCGCCGTGTCGAAACCCGCCTGTTCGAGCGCCGCGTTGACGCGGACCGCCTGCTCGAGGTCGTCAGTGGTGATGAGGACGCGGTCAGGCATGGGCGTGCGTGGTATTGCCAGCGAGCAGATCCACTGCGTGGTCTAAAAACTGGTCCAGTACCGCCAATCCTTCTTTGACGCCGTTGGTGGAACCCGGGAGATTCACGATCAGAGTCTTGCCACGCGTGCCGGCGCGGCCGCGCGACAGCCACGCCCGCGGGAAACTCGGTCCTGAGGCCGCGCGGATGGCTTCGGAGATCCCTGCGGCTTCGCGCTCGAGCACCGCCGCGGTCGCTTCAGGCGTCACGTCGCGCTCCGTCAGGCCGGTCCCGCCGGTGGTGAGGACGACGTCGACTTCTCCCGAATCCGCCCAGCGCACCAGCTTGCCCGCGATCCGGTCGGTCTCGTCGGAGACGACGCTGCGCACCACGACCTCGTAGCCGCGCGCCGCCGCCCAGTCGAGGATGGCGTCACCGGACGTGTCGGCACGCTGGCCCACCGCACCGAGATCGGAAATCGTCAGGATTCCGACTCTCATTTCTTGGTTCTGTGCGGCACGAACGGCAGCTTGACCACCTCGGCCGCACCCTTCCTACCCCGAACATCGATGTCGATCTTCGTCCCCGGCTTCGCGCGGTCCGCCGGCAGATACGTCGTCCCGACCGCCGCATTCACGGTCGGCGTCACGGTGCCGCTGCGCACGATATCCACCTGCGTCCCGTCGAGGAACACGGGATACCCGTGGCGTGCGACGGTCTTCGGCTCGGTCATCTTGAATCCCACCAGCCGCCGCTTCACGCCCTCGAGCTTCTGCTTCTTCAGCTTGTCGAGCCCGGTGAACGGCGCGCCTTTGTCGAGCTTCACGATGAACGCGAGCCCCGCTTCGTATGGCGTCGTCGTGTCGTCGATGTCGTTGCCATAGAGGGGGAGGCCCGCCTCGAGGCGCAGCGTGTCGCGCGCGCCCAGTCCCACCGGCGCGGCGCGTCCCGCACCGACGAGCGCGTGCCACAGCGTCTCGGCATCTGCCGCGCGGCAGTACAGCTCGAAGCCGTCCTCGCCGGTGTAGCCGGTGCGCGAGACGAAGCACTGCACGCCCGCGACCTTGCCCTGTGCGAAGTGGTAGTAGGGGATCATCGCGACGCCGAGGCTCGTCAGCTGGCCGATCAACGCCTCGGCCTTGGGCCCCTGCACGGCGAGCAGCGCCGTCTCGTCGGAGATATCGCGCAGCCGCACGTTCGCGCCCGCCTTCTGCGCGACGATGGTGTCCCAATCTTTCTGGATGTTCGATGCGTTCACGACCATCATCAGCTTGTCTTCGAAGCGATACACCAAACAATCATCGACGAACGTCCCATCATTGGTCAGAATGCCGGAGTATTGAGCCTGACCCGGCGTGAGCGCGCTGACGTCGTTGCACGTGACCCGTTGCACGAACGCATTCCGGTCGGGACCCGTGATCTCGAACTCGCCCATGTGCGAGACGTCGAAAACTCCCACGCCCTCCCGCACAGCCTTATGCTCGGCAGAGATCCCCTCGGGATAACTGACCGGCATTTCGAAACCGGCGAACGGCACCATCTTGGCACCGAGGCTCACGTGCACTGCATGTAGCGGTGTCTGCTTCATGATCCCATCAGGGTTGCGAGCAGCGCCTTCTGCACGTGGAGCCGGTTCTCGGCTTCGTCCCAAACGCGAGACTGAGGACCATCGATCACATCCGCGGTTACCTCTTCGCCGCGATGCGCCGGGAGGCAGTGCAGGAAAATCGCTTTCGGATCCGCCAGCTTCATCAATTCCGCATCGACCGTGTAGCCCTTGAACGCGTTGCGCCGCGCCTCGGCCTCGCCTTCCTGCCCCATCGAGGCCCAGACATCGGTGTTGATCACGTGCGCGTCTGCGACCGCTTCCTCCGGCACTTCGGTGACCATCACGCAGCCGTTCTTCTTCGCGGCCTCGTACTTGGCGATGTTGGGCTCGAACCCTTCGGGGCACGCCAGCCGCAGCTCGAAGCCGAGGACCGCCGCGGCCTCGAGCCAGGCGTTGGCCATGTTGTTGCCGTCGCCAACCCAGGCGATCCGCTTCCCCTCCCAGCCGCCGAGGTGCTCTTTGACTGTGAAGAGGTCGGCGAGCACCTGGCAGGGGTGGGTCAGATCGGTCAGGCCGTTGATCACCGGGATGGTCGCGAACCGGGCCAGCTCCTCGACCTCGGCGTGGTCGTAGGTCCGGATCATGATCCCATCTACGTAGCGCGACAGCACCCGGGCGGTATCGGGGATCGGCTCACCTCGCCCGATCTGGATGTCCTTGCTGGAGAGGAACAGGGCTTGGCCGCCGAGCTGGTAGGCGCCGACCTCGAACGAGACGCGGGTCCGGGTGGAGGACTTGGCGAAGATCATCGCCAGCGTCTTGCCGGCGAGGGGGGTCTCTCGGTAGGCGCGGCTTTTCATCCGCTTGGCGAGGTCGAAGAGCTGTTCGATCTCAATGCGGCTGAAATCGGTGATTTGGAGGAAGTCGCGCTTCGCCATGGGCCCCCGAGTCAGTCAAAATGACAGGTCAGTGTGACGGATTTTACCCGGGAGGGCTAGGAAGGACAAGACTGAGGCCAAGCGGAGCGCTTATTCCGGCCGACGGATTCGAACGAGCAGCGCGTCGCCGTGCCCAGCGACCAAGGTGAACTGGACGATGTGTCGGCCGGGCGGCAGCTCGAACTGCAAGCGGTCGCGATCACCGACCGCCCGCCCCTGGAACGTCGCCGCCGAATCGCGGCTCGCCGTGAACGCGTCCCAATCGTGCGGCGTTCCGTCCACGGACACTGCCACGACGTAGCGTCCGCTGTCCGTCCGTTGCGGCGCCATGATCAAGCGAAACTCGATGCGGAGCGGAGCGCCGCCATCCACTTGGGCGGACACGGAGTCGCCGCGCCGCAGCAGCCACCATTTCTGCCGCCCCGTCGGCACCGTGAGGCGCACCGCCGCAGCACCGAGCGGCGGGACGTTCTCCCAATCGACACTCGCGGGCCCAACCCGCGTGCTAGCGAGCCAGCCGGCGACGGCGAGCACCAGTGCGACCAGTCCCGCCACGGCCCAGCGGGTACGCTTCCAATACACGGCGCGCCGCCAGCGTCCCTTCCAGATCGCCGGCCACACTTCGCTGCGCGCTTCCTCCAGATCGTGGGGAAAGTCCACCTCGGTCCAGGGCAGTCCGGCGACGTTGACGCCGTAGAGCGGCACCATCTTGCAGACGGCGCGTGTGGCTTCGATGACCCACGCCTGCTCCTGGCCCTGTTCGACCAGCTGCTTGGCGGTGTCGAGCATCGCCGTCGCGCCGTCGGGCTCGAACTTCAGGAGGCCGAGGCTCTCTCCCCGCGCCGACGCGGGCGGGAGATCCTTGCCCAAGTCGATCACCTTGCGGCCCCGGATCGCGACCTTGGTTTGCTCGCGGCCACGAGACGACGTGGAGTCGTAGGCGAGCACGTTGCCCGGATCTTCGAGCAGCCGGGCGAGGATCTCGGGGTCGAAGAACAGGTCCGCATTAAGCAACAGGAAGGGTCCCTTGATCCACTCGCGCGCGAGCCACAGGGAATACAGGCTGTTCGTGTCGCGGAAGCGTTCGTTGACGACGTATTCGACCCGCTGACCCACGACGGCGCGAATGGCTTCGTGGTTGTAGCCCACGACCATCAACACCGGGCCGATGCCGTGATCCGACAGCGCCTCGAGCTGATGGAGGATCAGGGGCCGGCCGCCGATCTCGGCGAGGCATTTCGGCTTGCCGTCGGTCAGCGTCTCGAGCCGGCTGCCCACGCCGCCCGCGAGGATCACGGCTTGCATCAGGTTTCTCCCGTGAGGCGCGAGGACCGCGCCGACACGCGCTCGGCGAGCCACTCCCCGTAGGCTGCGGGCGTCCCCGCGAACTGGAGCTCACCCTGCTTGAGGACGACCACGCGATCGAGCAGCGGCAGCACGGCGGGATCGTGCGTCACCCACAGCGTCGTGCGCCCCTCGGTCGCCTCGAGCAGGATCGTCGTCAGGTCGGCGGCCGTGGCCGGGTCGATGCCCCGGGTGGGTTCGTCGAGCAGCCAGATGCGCCCGTCGCGGTGCAGGGCGCGGGCGATGGCAATCCGCTGGCGCTCCCCTCCCGAGAACAACTCGCCGCCGCGCCGAATCGACGTTTCGTAGCCCTCGGGCAGGCGCTCGATGAAGCGGTCGATCCGCGCCCGCTCCGCCGCCCGCTGGACGTCCTCCAAGGCCGCGGCCGGATCGCCCAGCGCGATGTTCTCCCGTACCGAAAGGCCGAAGAACACATTCTCCTGAAAGACGACGCTGATCTGCCGCCGTACCGATTCCACGGTGTAGTCGCGCAGGTCGCGGCCGTCGAGCATCACGCGGCCTTTGTCGGGATCGACGAATCGCAGCATCAGCCGCAGCAGCGTGGACTTTCCCGCCCCGTTCGCGCCGAGGATCGCCACGCGCTCTCCCGCGCTCACAGAAAAGGAGATGTCGGAGAGCGCGTGCTTGCGTGCGCCCCGAACCGCTTTTGGCGTGGTGACGGTGACGCCCTCGAAGGCCACGTCGCCGCGCAGGGACGGCGCCGGGGCGGCCCCCGGCCGGTCGGCGATCGCCGGCTGCTCCTCCATGATTTTCCGCAGCCGGTCGCCCGACGCGAAGGTCTTGCCGAGCTTGTAGGTCTGCCGCGCGAACTGCTCGAGCGGCCGGTACAGCCCGGTCGCATAGGACACGAACAGCACGAGATCGCCGGGCGTGAGCGCGCCCACCTGCACTTCGTGCGCGCCGAGCCAGATGATCGCGGTAATCGTGAGCGCCACGAGGATCTCGATGCGGAGCATCAGCCAGGCCGCGAGCTGCCGCACGCGCTGCTCGTGGAGCAGGCTCTTCACGTTCCTTTTCCCGAACCGATCGTCGGGCCAGCGCCCGGCGCGATAGGCCTGCAGCTCGCGCACGCCGAGCAGGTCCTCCGCCACGGTGGACGCTAGCCGGCCTTCTTTCTTGCGTTGCTTGCGCGACGCCCGGGCGACGCCGCCGCCGCTCCACGCCATCGCGGCGAGGGCGATGAGCGCTCCCACCGCGACGACGAGCGCCAGCCGCGTGTTGAGCCACAGCAACACGGCCAGCGTCGCGAGAAACAGGCCTACCGTCTGGAAGATCCGCATCAGGATCGCGATGACGCCCTGACGCAGCCGGACCGTGTCGTACACGATGCGCGTGAGCAGCTCGCCGGTGGTGCGGCTTTCGTGGAAGGCGATCGGCTGGGCCAGCACGTCACCGAAGAGCGCGGTGCGCACGCGGTAGATCACGCGATTGGCGAGCCCGGCCAGAACGAGGCGCTCGGCGTACGCCACCGTCGCCGCCACCAGCGTGATGCCCACGTAGAGCAGGCTCAGCTCGGCGGGGCCGAGCTTCGGCGCGGCCAACAGGCCCCCGAGGGCCGTGTGCTCGTGGCGGTTCGTCAGCAGATCGATGATCCACTTGAGGGGCCAGGGCTGCAGCACCCGCAGCACGATGAGCGAGACGCTCAAGGCGCCTCCCAAGACGAGCAGCTTGCGATCGCCGCGGGTGTGAGGCCACAGCAGCCCCGCAAGGCCCCGCATCTTCCGCAGCTCGCCGACCGCGCTCATGCCAGCCGTTCGCGAATCCAGGCGAGGGCGGCCTCGGCCGCGCGGCCCGGATTGTAGAAGAGGTCCCGCGCCATCTCGCGGCGGACGTCGCTGCCCCGGCGCGGATGGGCGAGCGACTCGCGTACCGCCTCCACCGCTTCGTCCGGCCAGCGCACCGTGACGCCCGCCTTGCGGCCCCAGGTATCGAGATCGACGGCCCGGCCTTTCGCGCGCATCGCGGCGATCATGTCCGGCACGTCCAGAAACACCATCGGCCGGTCGAGCAACGAATACTCCGACGATACCGACGACGCGTCGGAGATCAGCAGATCCGCGATGAACAGATAGGGGACGATGTCGAAGTCGCGCACCAGTTTCGTGTGGCTGTCGAGCAGTGGCCGCAGCCGCGGGGACCAGTCCACCTGGTCGCGCGGGTGGTCGTGCAGTTTGATGAGCAGATCGTAGCGGCCGGCGGCGCGCAGCCGCCTGATGACTTCCTCCCCCAGCGTCTCGAGCGAATTGCCGCGTTGGCCGGTCGGAGCGTAGAGCAGAACGGGCCGTCGTCCCGATAAGCTGAGGCGGCGCAGAATCGCGCCTCGATCGAGGCTGCCATCCACCAGGCGATCGACTTTAGGGAATCCGATCCGGACGAGGCGCGGATCCCCCGGCCGCAGCAGCTGCTGCTCGTGGAAGGTCCGCTCCATGTATGGGCCGGTGACGAACAGATGATCGTAGACCAGCACGTCGCGGCGCACGGCCATGTTGCGGAACGAGAGTCCGTGAAAGATCTGAACACGCTCGTGGTCTGCCCGCGGGAAATAGCCCGACACGTGGGCGCAGAACACGAGGTCGAACCGCTGGCGCCGCATGGCAGCGAGGGGGAGCACGCGCCTGGCCGGCACGCGGAACGGCCGATACAGCTCGGCGGCGGTGATCGGTCCGGCGGCGCCGTCGGACTGCTCCGCCGGCTCACGCCCGCCGGAAAGAAACACCTCCACACCCGGCAGCCGGCTCAGCCGCTCGTAAATGGGGCGGAAGCAGACAAAGTGAACGGGCGCGTAGCCGGTGAACAGAACGCGCGTCATTCCACCTCGACGTAGAGATCGCAGGTGCTTGGCCCTCCCCCTCCCGGGCCGGGACTCAGCTTCGCCGACACGACACCACGCTTCCACGTCGTCTTCTTGTCGGTGATGCGGCAACGTCCCGGGCCGGAAGCCACGACCCACGCCACGTAGCGTTCGCCGCCGGTGTCACCGCAATGCCCGGCCTGCTCATCGGCTGGTGTGCACCGGCGGACATGCCGGGCCTTGGGCGCCGACACCTGGCAGCGTTTGCTGTCGGCGCCCGCGGCTACCTCGATGCGGCAATGCAGCGGCGCGGGCGCCTGCCAGGCGAGCAATCCGATCAACGGCAACAGGACGATCATGGTGTGGTCCTCATTATAGGCGTTGTTAGAAGCGGTACGCGAGGCCCGCGGTCACGACGGAGCGCGAATAATCGGCGACTTCTCCGCTGGCCCCCGGATCGCCGCCACGGTTTGTGTTCTGCCTCGCAGCGGCCCCACTCACGGTGAAGCGCATGCCGTGCCTGACACGAACCGTCAGCTCCGCCGTGAACTCGTTGCGCGTGTCCCGCCGGTCACGGTCCGCGACGTCGTACGGCTGGCTCGAGCCGAAGACGCGCATCCGGCGTGCGTAGCCCAACGCCAGCGTCACGGCATCTGACAGCTCGGTCTGAACCGACAGCTCGACGTTGTGTTCGACGCGTGAGCGATCCACCAGCTCGAACGCCCGCGCCGCCGTGTCGCTGGCACCGTTGATGCCGTTGAAGTCAACGCCGAATGCGGTCTCATCGAGGATCATGACTTCGCGCGCCACATCCGACTGGAGCGATTGAAAGGCGTAGTCAACACCAGCGGTCGAGCGTTTGCCTATCTCGAGCGACATACCAGCAGCCGCGCCTGGACCGCGACGATCTCGGCCGTCGAAGGGCGCGGCGTACGTCCGGGTGAAGTAGCCTGCTTCGAGCTCGCCACGAATGCGTTTCAACAATCGCCGGCGTACGTTGAGCGTGAGGTCGAGCTCGTCCGACGTTCCCGGACGGTAAATACGCTCGCTCGGTTCGATATTGTTGTCTCCGTTGTCATCGATCGCGTCGCTCAAGTAGTTCCTCCAGAAGTACGACGGGCGCCACTCCGCCCGCAGCCGCGTGCGGCCCGCCTTGGGGAGTGCCTGCTCCAGTGCGAAGCTTAGCTCGGCGTGCCGGCGATGCGCATTGTTGACGTTTGCCTCGTAAGCCGCGTCAGCCGAGATCTCCAACGGACGGCCGAACGCCCCCGGCAATCCCAGCGCGACGTCCGCCGACGCAACCGGAATGATGTCAGTCGCATTTTGCATGTCGCGGAACCGGCCGTTCACCGAATCCGCCGCCGAAGGCGCTTCCAGGCGCTGCTTCCGGGTGGCGTCGAGCAAAAACGGGTTATTGTCGTAGCGCACTTCGCCTTGCAGCCGCATTCTGGGACGCCAGGATGGGCCCGGCTGCTGGGCGAGCGCACGCCCTGCGGGAAAGAACTGCGCAGCAAGCACGAGCAGCACGGCTAAGACGCGACGGCGCGTCGGCATTGGGGCTGGTCCTTGAAATGAGTGGTATACAGCGCGGATCGGAGCGACACGCACGTTGCAATATCGTTTTACACGCGCGCGACACCCCGTGACCGGCATCACGAGGACCGGCGCGTCGAAAATGCTCGTGTCGCTATCTCGAAACGACGCAGCCTACAGGATGTAGCGGCGGAGGTCCTCGTCCTCGACGATCCGGAGCAGCCGCTCGCGCACCGCGGGGCCGTCAAACACGATGTGTTTGGTCGGATAGTCGGGCAGCTCGAACAGCACGTCCTCGAGCAGCGTCGTGAGGACGGTGTGCAAGCGACGAGCGCCGATGTTTTCCATCCGCTCATTCACCTTGGCGGCGATGCGGGCGATCTCCTTGACCCCGTCGGGACGAAATTCGAGCGTCGCGCCGTCGGCGGCGCACAACGCGGCATACTGTTTGGTCAGCGCGTTCTCCGGCTCAGTCATGATCCGGACGAAGTCCTCTTCGGTCAATGACGACAGCTCCACGCGAATCGGGAAGCGGCCCTGCAGCTCGGGAATCAGATCGCTCGGCTTGGCGATGTGGAATGCACCGGCCGCGATGAAGAGGATGTGATCGGTGCGCACGTAGCCGTAGCGTGTCTGCACGGTCGAGCCCTCGACGATCGGCAGCAGGTCGCGCTGCACGCCCTCCCGCGACACGTCGGGCCCCGTGCTCTGGCCGCGCTGGCCGGTGATCTTGTCGATCTCGTCGATGAAGATGACGCCGTGGTTCTCGACGCGATCGAGCGCTTCGTTCACCACGTCGTCCATGTCGACGAGCTTTTTCAGCTCTTCGTCGATCAGAATGCGGCGCGCCTCGTGCAGGTGTACGGTGCGGCGCTTCTTCTTCTTGGGGATCAGCTCCTGCAGCGCCTCGCCGAAGTTGATGTCCGGCCCTTCCATCCCCTGGGGCGGCTGCATCATCTCCAGCAACGGGAAGCTTTGCTGCTGGACTTCGATCTCGACGTCGCGCTCCTCGAGCTGGCCGTCCTTGAGCTGCTGGCGCAGCTTCTCGCGCGTGCGGCGGCGGCGCTCGTTCGCCTCGGTCTCGGCCTCGGGCACTTTCGGCTGGACGTCGCCTTTGGACGACACTACGAAGAGTGGGCGTTGCCCAGCTCCCGACTCCTGACTCCCAGCTCCTGCCGTTGTAGGCGCGGGAGGCGGCGAGGGAAGCGGCGGCAACAGCAAATCGAGCAGCCGTTCTTCCGCACGCTGCTCAGCCGTCGGGTAAACGTCATCTTCCCGTTCCGACCGCACCATGTTGATCGAGACGTCCACCAGCTCGCGCACCATCGACTCGACGTCGCGCCCGACGTATCCCACCTCGGTGAACTTCGATGCCTCGACCTTGAGGAACGGTGCGCCCGCGAGGCGCGCCAGGCGGCGTGCGATCTCCGTTTTGCCCACGCCGGTCGGGCCGATCATGATGATGTTGTTCGGCATGATCTCGTCGCGGATCTCTTCGGGCGCCTGGGACCGCCGCCAGCGGTTGCGGACCGCGATGGCGACCGCCTTTTTCGCCGCGTCCTGGCCGACGATGTAGCGGTCCAGCTCGGCCACGATCCGCTTGGGCGGCATCTCTTCCAACCAAGGCATCGCCTCCTCAGCAGGCGGCGAGACTGGCGGCTCTGGTGGGGACGCGGGTGCTTTGGGCATCGCTATAGCTCGAGTACGGTGATGTTGGTGTTCGTGTAAACGCAGATTTCGGCCGCAATTTCCAGGGCGCGTTGCACGATTTCCGCCGGGTTCAGCTTCGTCGCCGCGAGCAGCGCGCGCGCCGCGGCCAGGGCGAACGAGCCCCCCGAGCCGATCGCGAGCACGCCGTCGTCCGGCTCGATCAGCTCGCCGGAGCCGCTGATGACGAAGCCATGCTCCTTGTCCGCCACAACGAGCAGCGCTTCGAGACGCCGCAGCACCCGGTCCGAGCGCCAATCTTTCGCCAATTCGACCGCGGCGCGCGGCAGGTTCGTGGGATAGCGCTCCAGCTTCTCCTCGAACTTCTCGAACAACGTAAAAGCATCGGCGGCCGCACCGGCGAAGCCGGCGAGAATCTTGCCGCCGCGCAGCGTGCGGACCTTGTTGGCGTTGGCTTTCATCACGGTCTCGCCGACCGTGACCTGGCCATCGCCGCCGATCGCGACCTTCCCGTCGCGGCGGACGCAGAGAATCGTCGTGCTATGGATGCGCTGTAGCATGCTGCTCCTTGCTCCGTGCTCCCTGCTCTTCTTCAAGCCCTCGGATGCGCCTGATGGTAAACCTTTTTCAAGCGCTCCACCGACGTATGAGTATACACCTGCGTGGTCCCCAGCGAGGCATGACCCAACAGCTCCTGCACCGCCCGGAGGTCGGCGCCCGCGTCGAGCAGGTGCGTGGCAAAGGAGTGCCGCAGCGCGTGCACGTGCAGCTCCTTGCCGCGAGCCAGCGTATCGAACAGCCGCTTCATGGCCAGCTGGATGCCGCGCGGCGTAATCCGCTTGCCGCGCACGTTCACGAATACGGGGCGGGTTCCCATTCGCAATCCGGCCAGGAGACTGTCGCGGTGCGGCAGATACTTTCGCAGCGCCAGCGTGGCGTGCCGGCCGAGCGGCACGAGTCGCTCCTTTTTTCCCTTGCCGCGCAGCTTCACTTGATCGGACACCGGGTCGACGTCGGGATCATTCAGCCCCGCGAGCTCCGAAAGACGCATCCCGGTCGAATAGAACAGCTCGAGCATCGCGAGATCGCGCGCCTCGCGGAATCCCCCCGCGGCGGCGCGCGCCTCCGCTTGCGTGAACAGCTCGTTCATCTCGCCACGATCCAAATAGGTCGGTAACGTCCGCTCGAGCTTGGGAGTTCGCGCCGCCCGCGCGGGGTTCACCTCGAGACCGCGCGTCGCGTTCAGGAAGCCGTAGAACGTGCGTAGCGCCGACAGCGCGCGGGCGACGGAGCGCTTCGCCAGGCCGCGCAGCTGCTCAGCGGCGAGGAAACCGCGCACCGCCAGCCGATCCACCCCCGCCCACGTCCACGGGCCGCCGTAATAGCGGTCGCAGAAAGCGGCGAAGGCTACGAGGTCGCGCTCGTACGCCTTCACGGTGTGAGGTGAGTCGTTACGCTCTTTCTCGAGGAAAGTGACAAATTCGGCGATCTCGTTCATGCCGTGACTTCGACCCCCAAGGCCTCTGCAAACACCGCCATCTCCTTCAGCGCTCTCTCCGCCAGCGCTTCGTTCCTTTTGAACTTGTCCCTGACCGGCGGATCGAGCGGCTCCAGCAGCCCGAAATTCGCATTCATCGGCTGGAACCGTGCCGGCTCCGACTCCCGCAGGTAGCGATACAGCGCGCCGAGCATCGTCGTCGCGGGGGGCAGTACCGGTGCGTCGCCGGCCAGCAGCCGGGCGAGGTTGATCCCAGCGAGCAATCCCGTCGCCGCCGACTCGGTGTAGCCCTCCACCCCGGTGAGCTGTCCGGCGAACAGCAGCTGCTCGTCGTCCCCGGTCGAGAGGTGCCCCGTCAGGGCCAGCGGCGCATTGAGGTAGCTATTGCGGTGAATGCTGCCGAAGCGCAGGAACTCCGCCTGCTCGAGGCCCGGAATCGTCCGGAAGATCCTCTGCTGCGCTCCCGTTTTGAGCCGCGTTTGGAAGCCCACGAAGTTCCACATCTGCGCGGCGCGATCTTCCTGCCGCAGCTGCAGAACCGCGTAGGGCTCGCGTCCGGTTTTCGGATCGATGAGCCCGACCGGCTTCATCGGGCCGAACCGCAGCGTCTCGAGCCCCCGTTGCGCCATCTCCTCGACCGGCAGACAGCCCTCAAAATACGGCACCCTATCGAATTCGTGTCCTGGCTGATACTGCTCCCCCGCAATCAGCGCCGCGACGAACGCTTCGTATTCGGGCCGCGTGAACGGGGCGTTCCAGTAGTCGTCTCCCCCGCCTTTGCCGTACCGCGATGCCTTGAACAGGCGGCTGTAATCCAGCGAATCGGCTGAGACGATCGGCGCGATCGCGTCATAGAACGCGAGCGACGCGACGCCCAGCCGGGCGGCGATCGTGGCAGCGAGCGCATCGGACGTCAGCGGCCCCGTGGCGACGATCGCCGGCGAGAACAGGGACGTCACTTCCTCGCGGACCAGTGTGACGTTGCGGTGGGCCAGCACGCGCGCCTCGACGGCGGCCGCAAAAGCGACGCGATCGACCGCGAGCGCGCTGCCGCCCGGGATGCGCGCGCTGTCAGCCGCCTGCAGCACGATACTCCCGAGCAAGCGCATCTCGGCCTTGAGCAGGCCGTGCGCGTGCGTGGGTTCGACCGATTTGAAGGTGTTGCTACAGACCAGCTCGGCGAGACGATCCGTCTGATGCGCCGGCGTCATCCGGACGGGGCGCATCTCGTGCAGGGTCACGCGGACGCCGCGCTCGGCGAGCGCCCAGGCAGCCTCGCAGCCCGCGAGGCCGCCACCGATAACGTGTACGGGCACAACAGGTCGTGCCCCTACGATGCCACCTCTTCGGCTTCGGGGGCTGGTTCCTCGACGACCAACTGGTGCCCGCACTTGAGACACTTGCGCGTCGTTTCTCCCGTCGTCTTGGACTTGATCTCTTCCATCCCCACAAAGCCGCAGCTGGGACAAGGGACGGCTACCGGCTTGTTCCACGTGGAATAATCGCAGTCGGGATACCGCAGGCAACCGTAGAACGTCCGTCCCCGCTTGGTGCGACGCTCCGCGAGATCCCCGATGCCGCATTTGGGGCACTTGATGCCGAGCGGGACGGGCTGCGTGTACTTGCACTTGGGATAGCGCGTGCAGGCCAGGAACTCGCCGAAACGGCCGGTTTTGATCACCATCGGCGCGCCGCATTCCTTGCAGATCTCGTCGGAGGGCCGGTCGGGCACCCTGTCCTTCTTGATGGACCGCGAGTAGTCGCACTCCTTCGTGGCATAGCGCACGCAGGCGATGTATGGCCCGAAGCGGCCGCTCTTCACCTCGAGCCGGCTGCCGCACTTGGGGCACTTCTCGGTATCGAGGCCGGAGAGATCATGGACTTCGTGGATGATCTTGTTCACGTCCACGGCTGCCAGCGCCAGGTTGAACGGCTTCCAGAAGTCGCCGAGCACCTGCTGCCACGCCAGATCGCCTTCCTCGACCTTGTCGAGCTCGGTCTCCATTAGCGCCGTAAACCCGACCTCAAACACCTCCGGGAACGAGCGCTTCAGCACCTTCCAGACGATCTCGCCCTGGGGCGTGGGCTGGAAGCGACGGTCCTTCGCGGTCGCGTACCAGCGTGTGCGGAGTGTCGAGATGATCGCGGCATACGTCGATGGCCGGCCGATGCCCAACCGCTCGAGCTCCTTCACGAGGCTGGCTTCGCTGTAGCGCGGCGGCGGCTCGGTAAAGTGCTGGCTGGGAACGACTTGCTTCAGCTTCACCCGATCGCCCTCGGCGAGCGGCGGAATGGGCTCCAGGCTGTCCAACGTCTTGGCGTCTTCGGCCTCATGGGCTTCGCTGTAGAGCGCGTGATAGCCGTCGAACACGACGCGCGAGCCGGTGGCCCGGAACAGGAAACGTCCGTTCGCCAGCTCGAAGTCGACCTTGGTCGCTTCGTACACCGCTGGCGTCATTTGCGACGCCAGGAAGCGCCGCCAGAGGAGCTGGTACAGCTTAAAGAGGTCGCGCTCCAGGTACTTCTTCAGGTCCTCGGGTTTCAGGCCCACTTCGGTCGGCCGGATCGCCTCGTGCGCATCCTGGACCTTCGAGCCCCGGCCGCCCTTATGAACGTTCGGCTCATCGGGCAGATAGCGCTTGTCGAACTGCGCATGGATGAATTCGCGCGCCTGCTTGATCGCGGCATCCGACACGCGGACGGAGTCGGTGCGGATGTACGTGATGAGACCGACCGAACCTTGTTCGCCCAGCTCCACGCCTTCGTACAGCTTCTGGGCCGCGCGCATCGTGCGGCCGGCCGAGAAGCCCAGCTGCTTGGCGGCCTCTTGCTGCATCGTGCTCGTCGTAAACGGGGCGGGTGCTTTGCGGCGGCGCTCGCCGGTCGAGACTGACGTGACCACAAACGGCAGCTTTTCGACTTCGGCGACGATGTCGCGCGCCGCCTGTTCGGTCTTGATCTCGGGTTTGTGCCCGTCGAGCTTTTGCAGCCGCGCCTGGAATGCCTGCCCGTCCTTCTCCAGGTCGGCGGCAACCGTCCAGTATTCCTGCGGCACGAACTTCCGGATTTCCTCTTCGCGCTCGATGATCAGGCGCAGCGCCACCGTTTGCACCCGACCCGCCGACAGGCCGGTCTTGATGCTCTTCCACAGCACCGGCGAGGCCTTGTAGCCGACCAACCGGTCGAGGACCCGCCGCGCCTGCTGCGCGTCCACCTTGCGCTGGTCGATATCGAGCGGATTCGCCAACGCTTCCGCGACGGCGTCTTTCGTGATCTCGTGGAACAAGACGCGGCGGATCTTGCCGTTACCGTCGCCGTTGAGCTGAGACGCCACATGCCAGGCGATCGCTTCGCCCTCGCGGTCGGGGTCGGTCGCGAGGAGCACCCGGTCGGCCACCTTGGCCGCCTTCTTGATCTCGGCCAGGGTCTTCGCCTTTTCCTTAATGGTGACGTACTTCGGCGTGAAGTTGTTCTCGACGTCGACCCCCAGCTCGCGCTTGGGCAGATCGCGCAGGTGCCCGATGGTCGCCTTGACCGTGTAGCCGCGGCCGAGGTACTTGCCGATCGTCTTCGCCTTGGTCGGGGACTCGACAATGACGAGTGCGCCGCCCTTTGCAGGAGCGGCGTCGGTGGCCTCCGCGTCCTTCTTCTTGCGCGGCGCTCTCTTCTTTTTGGGTTTCACTTCTTCTTCATTATCTGGCACCTATCAACCTCAGTTCAACCGTAATGGGGTTCGCATCTTTACCATCCGGCACTCGTCTGCGCAAGCCGGACGACCTCATCGGCCACTTTTTCCGCAGGCTTAGCCTCAGTTTGCACCGTGGCGTCCGCCTTGGCGTAGAACGGGTCGCGCGTCTTGAAGAGCTCGCGCATCTGTGCTGCGGGATCTCCACCCATTAACACCGGCCGGGTTCCCGACGGCACGGCGCGGCCGGCAGCGACCTCCGCGCGCGCCTTCAGATACACGAAGTACCCGCGCGGTTTCGCGGCGTCGAGCGCGCCCGGCTGCGCGGCCCAGCCGCCGCCGGGAACAACCACCGCGGGCTGATTGCTGAGCGCGGTCTCTACTTCCTTCCGCTCCATGTCGCGAAACGCGGACTCGCCCTTTTCGGCGAAGATCATCGCGATCGGTTTGCCTTCCTTCCGGATCAGGATCGTGTCGATGTCCACGAATCCGGCGTGCAGTCGCTCGGCCACCATGCGGCCCACGGTGGTCTTTCCGGCGCCCGGCAGGCCGATGAGCACGACGTGTTTTTTCACGACGCCGCTCCTTTGGGCGTGCGCGCGCGCACCTGCGCGAGATAGCCATCCACGTTGCGCTTCAGCTCGCTCAGTGCGTCGCCGCCGAATTTCTCCAGCAGCGCCTCCGTCAGGACGATCGCCACCATCGCTTCGGCAATGACACCCATCGCGGGGACGGCCGTCACGTCCGAACGCTCCGATTGCGCCTGGGCCGGCCCGCCGGTCTTCAAGTCCACGGTTTTGAGCGGCGACATCAACGTCGAGATCGGCTTCATGGCGACGCGGAGCACGAGCGGCTCCCCCGTCGTCATTCCCCCCTCCGTCCCGCCCGCGCGGTTCGTCGCGCGCGCGAAGCCCGGCAGGATCTCATCGTGCACTTCCGATCCCTTGCGCCGCGCGGCTTCGAATCCCAGGCCGAGCTCCACGCCTTTCACCGCCGGAATGGACATCAGCGCCTGCGCGAGGCGGCCATCGAGCTTCCGGTCCCACGAGACGTGCGACCCCAGCCCCACCGGCATGCCCAGCGCCACGACTTCGACGATGCCGCCCAGCGTGTCGCCGGCGGCCTTCGCGGCATCGATGCGACGGATCATCTCCGCCTCGGCGTCCTTGTCCAGACACCGAACGGGACTTTGGTCGGCGACGTCGTTGACGGGATGCGGGATGGGGGATGCGGGATGCGCGACGACGCCCCCCAGTTCGGCGACGTGCGATCCGATTTCCATCCCGAATTGGCGCAACAGGATTTTGCACACGGCGCCGCAGGCAACGCGCGCGACGGTCTCCCGTGCGCTCGCCCGTTCGAGGATGTCGCGCGCATCCGCACGATCGTATTTCAGCGATCCGGCGAGATCCGCATGGCCGGGCCGCGGCCGCGTCACCTGCCGCCGGCGGCCTAACGGGTCGGGAGTGGCGTCCGCTTCGGGCGCCATGACGTCCTGCCAGTGCTCCCAATCGCGGTTCCAGATCAGCATCGCGATCGGGGAGCCGAGCGTCTCGCCGGCGCGGACGCCGGACAGCCACTCGATGTGGTCCGATTCGATCTTCATGCGCGCGCCGCGGCCGTAGCCGCCCATGCGGCGCTTCAGCTCCACGTCCACGTCGGCAGCGGACACGGGGAGGCCGGCGGGGATGCCTTCGAGGATCCCCACCAGGCCGCGGCCGTGCGATTCGCCTGCCGTCGTGAACCGGAATGTCACGTTCATCCCTCCCTATAACAGCCGAGCCCGACGGGTGTCGGGCTCGCGCATGCAGCACTCGGGTCCCCCCCACCCCTCCCGGAGGCGCCGGCTTACTTGTTCGGAATCGGCGGCCCCCACATCGGCTTCGACGGATTCGGGTTCGTCACCACCGGCAGCTCGATCATCACGACGCCGGCGGGCGTCACGCCGAACAACCATTGCCGCGTGTTGGCGAGATTGCGCGCGACGCGCAGCGGGCCGGTGACCGGATCGCGCACGACGATCGTCCCGATCTGATTAAAGAAGAAGGTATCCCACACGTCAATGTTGCCGTCGGCCCGGGCCGAGAACGCGATGCGGTCGTTGGGGTTGCCGGTACCGCCGAACGTCGGCGTGCCCGGCGAGCCGGCCAGGAAGTTGTGGTTGTAGTTCATGTCCATCCCGAACGCCCCGAGCGGCGCGGGGGCCGTGCCTTTGACCTTCATCCCCTCGTCGAGGAAGTAGATCGAGTCGGCGCGGACCAGGTTGGTGCCGCCGTTGAAGTTCGTCGCGATCGAGTGGAGAGTGGCGCCGGTGTTGCTGATGAAGTCGCTCACGTCGACCGCGGGCGTCATGCCCTGGTCGAGGTGGTTTTCACCGGAGTCGGACGTGAAGACACCACTGAGAATGGAACCACCGGTGATGCACGGAGCGGGCATCGGATTATCGTGGATCAGGTCCGCCTTGGTCGTATACCCGATCACCCGGGCGAACTGGCTCGAGACATTCCCGCCTTCACCGATGATCCCGTGCGTGAAGTTGCCCGAGTTGCGTACGTAGGTGGAATCGCCGAGTCCGAAGGAGGCGAGATCGATGGTAACGCCGGCGCATGCGGTCAGAATGACTTTCTGCTGGTTGTAGGGCCGGCCGCGCCGGATCGCGATGCGCAGCGTATCGCGGCCGTCATCCACGAGAGTACTGTCGCCCGCCAGCTCCCAGAACAAATGACCGAAGAGCTGCGCCGTATCGCTCGTGTTGATCAACTTCTCCATCCGCACCGTCGCCTTGCCGGCGAACGGCGCCGGTTGGCTGATCGTCGGTGTCGTCGAGTAAATCGCGAAGATCGAGTCCGAGGCGCAGTTCGGTGTTCCGCTGGTCACGCGGCAGACGGTGCCCACGTACTGCGGCCGGTCCGACAGGTCGTACAGGATGATCTCCTCGCGCAGTGGCGCGACCAGCACTCTGTAGGTCTCGACCAGGTAGTCCGGCAGATCCTGCCGCCACACGAGCCGGCGGACGCCGGCGCGCACGTCGATGATCGACAGCTCCAAGCCGCCCGAGTTCGCGACGACAATCGTATCGCCGTAGTTGCCGAGCGTATCGCGCGGCCACAGCGCGATGCCCCACGGCACGGGGCCGCTGGTCGGGATACCCGCGTTCACGAACGACGTGTTCGCCACCTGGAAGATCTCGACGCGGCTGAGCGTCGGGTTCGTGAGATAGAGGCTCGAGTCGTTGCCGTTGAAGATCGCGTCGGCGATGCGGCCGCCGAACGGCAGCGGGCGCGTGATGCCCGCCACGACGACGATGGTGTCGATCAGCCCCTGCGGTGAGAGCTGCGGCTGATACGAAGAGGTAATGCCCTTGCTGCGCAGCGGCGCGCTCGGAATCAGCGTCGTGCTGTTGGTGAAGGAGCAGTTCCGTGCCAGCGCCAAATCGCACGCATAGCCCTTCACGGAGATGAAGCGCGGCAGCGGCTGGAGCCCTTGCAAGCCCAGCGAGAAATGACGCGTGACATCGCTGAGGTTACCCGCAGAGACGTCCACGGTGTCGAACTTCATGAGCACGCCGTTCGTGTCCACCTCGAAGCCGATCCACCATATCGCGCTGGGGTCCTGGGCGCGCACGTGCACGGTATCGTCTACTTCCACGCGGGACGCGACCCGGTGGGCGACGATCGGCGGCGTGTTGTCGGTCGCGACCGACTGAATCGTCACGGTGACGACGCTGCTGAAGCCGCGCCGCCCCGCCGAATCCTCGGCGAATCCCACGATGTTGAAGGTTCCGCTCGATGGCACGACGACCAGCGTATCCTGATACTCGACCGAGTCCGCCAACGGCGGCGCGAACACCATGGAGTCGTTGGGCGGCGTCGTGGGATTGGTCACGCTCGTGGCGGGCGACACCAGGAAGCCGATCTTCGCGATGCCGCCGGTCTGCACGGCGATGACGTCGACGGGAATGCCTTTGCCGGTGGACGCGAGCGCTCCGGGCGACGGCAGCACCAGCCGCACCCGCAGCGCCTGCACGTTCGACAGAAAGATGAAGATCGTGTCTTCCGCGAAGTTCCCGGCGCCGTCGGTCGCGCGGCCGATGATCATGATGTTGCCGCCCGCACCCGAGCCCGCCCCGAAGGTGAGCGTATGGGAGACGGCGTAGGTCTTCACGGTCGACGTGAATGTCGTATCGAGCGTGGCGATGAGGCCGCCGCTGAACGTCAGATCGATGTTCTTGAGCCCGAGATTGTCGAGGGCCGAGACGCTGAAGCGCAGCCCGCCGCTGATGTCCTGCGTGTCACCGGCGGTGTTCGTGAGCGAGATGACCGGCGCCGTCCGGTCGGGCTGAACGCCGTTCAGGTTGCGCGACGTCTCGCACGCCCACACGGCGAGCGCGAGTGCGCTGATGCCCCAGAATGCGGTACTGCGCGTGACCAGCCGCATAGCAACCTCTCCCAGCCTGTGGGCCCGCGTCGCCCGGGCTTACTGCCCGGTGGGCGCGACCAGATCGTCGATGATGTGGGGCGTGATCAGAATGAGCAGATCGCGCCGATTCTCCTGTTGTGACGTAAAGCCGAACAGCTTGCCCAGGATCGGCAGATCTACAAGGAAGGGGATTCCCGACTTGGTGACTAGGACTTCCGTCACAGTCAGGCCGCCAATTACGGCCGTTTCCCCGTCACTGACCAGGATTTGGTTGTCCGCCTGCTGCGTCTGGAACGTGAATCCGATGTCCACGGCGGCGGGCCGGATGTTGGAGCGTTCGGCGTGCACTTCCATCAGGATCTGGCGATTCGCCGTCACGTGCGGTGTGACGCGCAGGTTGATACCGGTCTGCTGGAACTGCACCGTCGCGCGCGGGACGTTCGTGCCGCCGGCCGCGCCTCCCACGGCGCTCACATCGATCACGCGGATTGGGACACGGTCGCCGACGAGGATTTCCGCCTGGCGGTTGTCGAGCGTCGTGATCGTCGGCTCAGCCTGAATATCCGCGAGCTCGACCCGCTGCAGCGCCTGCACGAACGCCGTGAGATCGAAGTTGCCGATCGCCGTCGAGAAGATGAGATCGAGCGCCGGGTCTACCACGGCCTGGCTCGCGTTGCCGAGTGCCGACAGCGAGTTCCCGCCCAGCGACACGATGTTCTCGGTCGACGGGAAGTTCTCCGTCGGCACGAGCGCGTCGGGCACGCCGTCCAGATCGGTATCGACCGGCTGGGCGGTGCGCGGATCGGGGCGCTGAATGAGCTTGTTGAAGAACTGCGTCGTCGAGCCGAGGTCGTATTTGACGCCCAGCTCTTCGATGTCGGCGCGGTCGACGAAGATGATCTTCGCCTGGATCGAGACCTGCGGCGTGCGCAGGTCGAGCCCCTTCACGAACTCCACGACCTCGTCGATCCGCGAGCTCACCTCGGTGATCACGAGCGAGTTGCTCGTCGAATCGGCGACCGCGGCACCCCGCTTCGTGAGTATCGACGCCACCGACGGGACGAGCGACGTGGCCTTCGCGTAATTGATGCGCACCAGCCGGGTCGTGATCGGCACGGTCGAGTCGGCGCGCGCCATCTCGAGCTTGCTGACGACGTTGAGGATGGCGCCGGGCAATGTCTGGACCGCGAGGCCCTGCGACTCGAGCACCGCATTCAGCGCGAGATCCCACGGCTGATTCTTGATCTCGGCCGTGACGGTCCCCTTGATGTCCTTGCTCAGGATGATCGTCCGCCCGCTGAAGGCCGCGAAGCCGGCGACCACGTCCTCGATGCTGGCGTTGTCCCACTGTACCGTGATCCGCGGCGCCTGCGACTGCAGCGCGTCGGCGCGGTGCGCCGCGAGGTACTCGTCGATCGACATCGACCGGCCGAGCGTCGGCGTGGTGACGCGCGCGGCTTGCTCAGGACCACCGGTAACGATCGGTGCGCGCGTAGGCGCACTAGCCACGGCCCCCGAAACCCCGCGAGTGACGGTGCTGCTGGACCAGGCTGCGAAGCCGGTACGCTCGGTGCCGATGCGCACCCGCACCTGCCCGGCAGCGCGCTCGACCTGGTAATCCTTCAGTGCGTCGAGATCGATCACCACGCGCACGATGTCCGGTTTGAACTGCGCGTAGCGCACGTTGCGGACGCCGCCGCGGTTCTGGCCGTCGTACAGCGTGGCCGGCGCGGTAAGCCGGACGCCGTGCAGATCGATGACGAGCCGTGCGGGGTTCGCGAGGGTGAAGTCCTGAATCTCCGCCGCCCCCTGCAGGTCGATGACGATCTCGACCTTGCCGGTGGCCGGCAGCACGCTGACTCCGCGGACCTCGCCGTCCCGGCTGCCACTCGCCATCGGCGTCCCCGCAAGGGCCCGGGGAACGACGACGGCAAGCAGCGCCGCGAAGGGAAGAATGCGCTTCATGGCGTCTCCTCCTGCTTGGCGAGCGACAACGTCTCCTGCCGCTCGAACCCGAATTCCTGCACGGTGAATACGACTTCGCGGGGCCGGATCTGCGTGACCTTCAAACGCCCGACGATGTCGCCCGTTTTCACCCGATAGATGCGCCGGTTGGTGATGTCCCGCAGGATCGCGACGCTGCGCGCCGCGAACCGTCCGTCGTACACGATCGTCGTCAGCTTCAAGTCGGAGATCAGCGGCCGCACGTCGCCCGACTTGAGCAGCGACATGAACGGATCGCGCCCGCCGCCTTCGTAGGCGAAGACTTCGCGCAGCAGCGTCGCCGGCGGCGCCGCCGTGTCGCGCTCCGCGACCGGCTGTTGCGCGACGAGCGCCGGCGCGAACGCGGCGAGCAGCAGCGTGATCGCTGCCAGCCCAGGCCTAGCTGCGCGCACGCGCGGCTCCCGCCTTCGCTGTGGGCGGCCCGGCCGACTTCACGAACGTGCGGATCGAAAACTCGGCGAGCAGCAGCGCCCCCGCGGTATCCGCCAGCAGCTTCTGAGCGGCGGGCGACGCGCCCGACAGGATCACGTCCTGCGGCACGATGATGCGCGGCAGCGACGCGATGTCGGCGAGATACTCGCCGATCTGATCGTAGTGGCCGTAGACCTCGAGCCGGTAGCGATAGGTGTCGAACGGACTGCCCGGCTCCGGGGCGAGCGGCTGGATCTTGCCGAGCGTCACGCCGCGGACTTTCGCCTTGGTCGACATGTCGTCGATCAGCGTCGGGACTTCGTTGCGGTCCGGCACGAGGCGGCGCATCAGCTCGAGCGAGCCCTGATACTCCTCCACCCGGCGGCGCAGGTCCTCGATGCTGCCGCTCGCGAGATCGGCCTTGGCCGCGGCGACGATGCGCTCGAGGCTGTCGGCCTCGCTGCGCGCCGCGCCGATCTTCTCGATGGTCGGCTTATGGACCTGCGTCCAGAAGAAGTAGCCCCCTGCCAGCGCGACGAGGGCGAGCAGCGCCATGATCTGGCCGCGTTGATCGGTCGGTAAACCGAGCGCCATGGCTACCTCACCGCCTGCACCAGCGGGACCGTACGGATATAGACCGAGTCCGCGATACGGTAGCGGACCGTGACGTTGAATTGCGTCACCGGGCGATCGGCCTCGATGACGGTCTGCGAGCTTGCCGGGGTCACCTCGGTGAACCACGGTGACGCGGCGAGCTGCCGCAGGAACGTCGTATAGGCCTGGATGTCCACCGTGCGGCCGTCAATCGACACGCGCACCGAGGAGACGCCGGCGGAGTCCTCCTCCACCGTGACCGGCCCATTCGCCGCCTGCTGCCCCGCGCCCGGCGCGACCATGGCCGTCACGGACTGCATATGCGTGATCCACGTGTACGGCGGCAGCGCCTTGGTCGCCTGATCGAGGACGTGCGGCCAGATGTAGCGGTCCGCATCGATGTCGCGGATGACGTTGATCTGGAACAGCAGCGAGTCGCGCACCTTCTCGGCCTGGCGCTTCTGCGCGATCACGATGTCGTAGCGGCGCTTCTCGGTCCGGATGTTCTCCAGCCGCGCTTCCGCGGCCGCCAGGCGGGCGCGTTCGGTGATGAACAGCGCCGCACCGCCACCACCCACGATGACCCAGGCGATGATCGCCGTGATCAGCCATGGATCCTTGACCTGCGCGATCAGCCCCCTGAAATCGGGCAGCGAGAGCTTCATTCCCGCGCCCTTCGCTACCCTCTTCTTTCCTGGGAGTAGGTTTATCTCAATCATGCGGCGCGCCTCAGCGCCAGGCCGACCGCCAGCATCAGCAGCGGCGCGACCTCGTCCACCGGCACCGTCTCGAACACGTCATCCCGCACGCGCAGGCGCTGTACGGGATTGGCCAGCTCGATCGCCACCTTGAGACGCGCACCCAGCACGTCGTTGAGCCCCGGAATGCGCGCGCCGCCGCCCGTCGTGTACACGCGGGACAAGCCGCCCGCCGAGCGCGAGGCTGTGGCGAGGAAGGCCGCGGCGCGTTCGACGCCGACCGCGATTTCCTCCCCCCGGGCACTGACGTAGCCGGCCAGATCGGCATGCTGCGACGCGCCCTGGATGACCTTCTCGGCTTCCTCACTCGCGAGCCCTTTTTCCCGCTGCAGGTCTTCGCGGAAGCGGCGCGTGCCGACCGAGAGATCGCGGGTCAGCACGGGGATTCCGTCTTCGAGGATGTTCACGTTGGTGACTTCGTGCCCGATGTTGACCAGGCCCACGACGCCCTGCATCGCATCGGGGTGGTTCAGCTCGAAGGCGTTGTGGATGGCGAAGGCATCGACGTCGATGACCGAGGGATCGAGGCCCGCCTCGCCCAGCAGCCCCACCCTGCTCTCCACCAATTCCCGCTTGGCGGCGACGAGCAGCACGTTCATCTGGAGGCCTTCGGCGTCGGGATCGAGGATCTGGAAATCGAGCTCCACGTTCGCCATGTCGAAGGGCACGTGCTGCTCGGCCTCCCAGCGGATCACCTCGCGGGCGTCCGCCTCTTTCATGCGATCCATCTGGATTTTCTTGACGATCACGTCGCGGCCGCCGACGGCCGTGACGACCGATTTGCGCTTGACGCCGGCGGCCTCGAACAAACCCCGAATGGCCTCCGAAACGAGGCCGGGGTCCATCACTTCGCCCTCGACGATGGCGTCGGCGGCGACTTCAGTCGTCGCGACTTTGGTCAGCTCGGGCTCGCTCCCCCCGTGGTCGATGACCACGAGCTTGATGATACCGGAGCCGATATCCAGGCCGACCGAGGTTTTTTTGCCACCGAATAACCCAAAAAGGGCCATGTGCGCCTTTTGGCCTAGAGACAAGAAGGGGCGAGGGCAAACTACAATAGGCCCCGCCCCTTATCCTGTCAAGCCTCGAACCTACTTGAGGCCGAAGCAACAACTGGTTTGCCTGCCGATACTTAGGCCACTTAGAACAGCTGTGTCCAGCCCCGCGACCGCATCATCGAAATCGGGCTCGTGGCCTGTAAAGCCATCAGAATACTGCAGCTAGAGTAGTTCAGCGTCGCCTTACCACTCAGGTTCTGCATGGAGAGGTCGGCGTTCTTGGCCATGACACCGCCCCAGAAGTGGGCGTCTTCGTTACCACCACCGGAGGTCTTCAGGTCACCCTGGATGATGACGATGCCGAAGAACTGATACGAGCCTTGGACGCTCAAGGTACCGTCCACCAACAAGATACCTTGTCCCTGGTCGCCGTTCAGTGTCGCGTCCCCGGTGATGTGGATAATCGGGAAATACGATCCACACGCGGTGAGCGGGTTTACCCCATCGCCCCAGTTCAATAGGTCTGTCTTGTCGCACAACGCCCCGTTGAAGCGGGGAGCCGTTTTGTAGGTGCTGCCTGGCAGCGTGATGGTCGCGCGCGCTGCCATCTGGGCGTAGGTCGCCCCACCGAATGTCGTGAACGTGTTGTTATTGATCGTCGGGTCGTTGACGACCGCCGTTGGATAGCCGGTCACGGAGCCTTGACCGCTCTCGGTCACATTTCCGCCCTGGTCGCGGATGCCGGGCTGTCCCAGCCCCGGGGGATCGCAGTTCGTCCATCCCGTCGGGACTGAGTCCGCCCCGTTGACCGTTGCGTTACCCGACAAGTTCGTCGACCCCTGCGTCGTCAGTGACGCACGGATGCCGAAGTCGATCGGCGCGATGCGCGTGATCAACCCGACCCGCTGCTGCGCCCCGGCGCCACCCGCCGTCGCGCCCGCGGTGGTGGACTTGTCGCGGCCGACCACGTTGAGCAGGAAAATGTTGCTCCCCATCTTGTAGCTGTAGCCGAAGTACGTCCCGGTCCCGTTCGGGGCCTGCGTCGCCGCGATAGCCACCGATTCAGGTGGATAGGTCGGCCGCTTGTTCATCGAATCGGGAATCCAGGTCAGCACGCGCTCCTGGGCGCCCGCTTCTGCGACGCCGAACGACGCCTGTACTCGACGCTGGTTCTCCCCGACCCGCTGCTCCTGGGTGCCGGCGAAGAACGCTCCGGCGACCAGTGCCCCAACGACAACCAGGGCGAAGATCGCAACTGCGAGCGCCATGCCGCGCTCGTCACGCAAGAGCCTACGCATATGTACTCCCTTCAAGTGTTTTGAAGGCTGGGAACCTTCACCAACCTTCACCAACCTTCACCAACCTTCACCGACCTTCACCGACCTGCCGCTAGAAGCGGCGATTATTCCGCAACGCCACACTGGTGACGACGCTGTCCACCGCGATTTGGGCGGCTGCCTGGCCGCCTCGACGCACCGCGCCCACCGTCCTGGCCCGCACGGTGATATCGATGCGCGCGACCTGCGTGCGCACCGCCGTCACGTTGCCGTTCACGTCGTAGTACTGCAGCGTCAAGCCATTGGCGAGCAGCGGCCCGATCAGCGGCTGCGTTGCTTGCCCGAAGGGCTGAATCCCGAGGTACCAGAGCCCGTCCGTCGGTGACTGCCACAGCGAGTACGTGACGCGCTCCCAGCCGCGCACCGGCGCGCCAACCGTGATCGCGCCTGCCTGGTTTGCCGTGGCGAACGCCACCGGCGCCGGTGACAGGTTGAAGTTGACGAGCTGCCCGGGCTGGCCCGCTGGGACTCCGGGACAGACCGCCGCGTTCGCGTTGACGACTCCTCCGATCGGCCAATAGTCGTCCGTGCGCGTGGTCTGATTCCCGTCCCAATAGACGAGCAGCGAGTCGGTGTTCTTGATCGCCCGTCCGCCATAAAACCCCATCTGACCGGGTGACCCGCCGCGGATGATCATCGACAGGCCGCCCCAGGAAGCGCCGCCCAACACCGGGATCTGGCACACGAAGCTGAGCCAGCGCATCGCCCGAATCGTGATGCTGGTGGCGGACATCGTGATGATGTCGCCCTCGGATGCGCTCATCTCGCGAAACTCCGCGGGCAGGATCGAGCCGGCCGCGCGGATGTTCTGCGACAGATCGATGCGCTGCGTCTGCGCCATGTACAGGCGCTGGTTGTTCACCAGCACACGATACAGGGCGGCGCTCACCAGACCCAGCAGGACGAGCGCGATGAGCAGCTCGACCATCGTGAAACCGCGGCGCCCGCGGCGCGCGCGGCGCCCGCGGCTCATAGGAATGTGTTGCATGTGATAGTCGTCTCCGTGGAATCGCTGCGCATCTTGTTTTTTGTCGTCCTATAGGTCGACTTGACCTTCAACCGGTAATTCTGATTGCCGAGGTCGGTGAAGGTCCAGACGTTGGTCGACACGACGGTGGATCCGCGACTCAGCGTCTCGCTGCCGTTCACGCGCTGCGCGTCGATGCACGCCGCGACTCGCATTCGCTCCAGCCGGCGGGCGGCAAACGTGGAAGCCTCCGCGGACCGCTGGCCGCGCGCGATCATGCGAGTGACCAACGCCGCCGTCGTCACCATGCCGAGGACACCGACGGTCAGCACGATGATCGCGATGATGACCTCGATGATCGTGAAACCGCGCTGGTTCTTGAGCGTTGTCATTGCCGGGTCACCTTCCCCACCTCGTTGATGATCACCGAGTCCCGGTAGTGTGGACCGATGATTGTGATCCAGCGCAGCTGGAACTGCGTGGTAATCCCGCGCGGATCGTAGACCACCGACGGCACGCTGGGGGCGAGCGTTACGTTGAACTCCTCGCCCACCAACTTCTTCGTTCCCACCGCCACCGAGGCCGCCGGCGGATTGCCCGTGACGCCGCAGGCGGTGACCCAGATGCTGTCCGTCGTCATGTTCAGGGTGGCGGCACAGCCGCGCTGAATGGCCGCGCCGCGCGCCGTCGCGGCCAACGTCGCGATCAGCGCCTTGGAGCTGCGGACATTCTGCTTCTCGAGGCCGTTCTTCAGGCGTGGGAAGCCAATCGCCATGATCACCCCGGCCAACACGAACACGAACATCATCTCGATAAGGCTGAACCCTTTGCGACCCATGTAGAGCCTCCGTTGGGCGACTTCGTCTTACACGTTCCGTGCCTTACCGTAAGTGCAAATACGTCAAGGAGATACGTCGAGGAACAGCGTCGAACAACACCGCAAAACACTGCACTAGTGCAGGTTCTTGCACTATTCGAGTCCGTAGCGATCGATCTTGTAAAACAGCGTCCGCAGGCTCACACCGAGCCGCTTCGCGGCCTCGCGGCGGTTGCCTTCAGTCGCCTTCAGCGCCTGTCTGATCGCCTGGCGCTCTGCTTGCTCGGTAACGTCTCGGAGGGTGCCACTCCCCGCTCCCCACTCCCCCGATTCCTGGGTGTGGGGAGTGGGGAGTGGTTCGCTGCGAAAATCTGCCGAGCCCAAGATCTCCTGGTTGGCCAGCACAGCCGCGCGTTCGATCGCGTTTTCCAGCTCGCGAACATTCCCTGGCCATGCCTGCTGCTCGAGCCATGCGATGGCGTCGTCGCTCAGTGACACCGACCTGCCAAACCGCTGCGCCAGCCGCGCGACGAAATGACGGGCCAGTGGCGCGATGTCCTCCTTGCGCTCCCGCAGCGGCGGCAGCTCGATCACGACGACGTTGATGCGATAAAACAGATCCTCGCGAAACCGTCCCGCCTTGGTCTCGGCCTCGAGATCGCGCGCGGTCGCCGCGAGCACCCGGGCATCTACCCTCCGCGTCTTCTGGTCGCCGACGCGGCGAATCTCATTCTCCTGGAGGACGCGCAGGAGCTTGGCCTGCAGCCCGACGGGGAGCTCCCCGATCTCGTCCAACAGCAACGTGCCGCCGCTCGCTTGCTCGAACAGCCCCGCCTTGTCGGCCGTCGCCCCGGTAAACGCGCCGCGGATATGACCGAACAGCTCCGACTCCAGCAGCGCCTCGGGGATGGCGGCGCAATTGATGCCGACAAACGCCTTGTTGGCGCGCGGGCTGGCGCGGTGAATGGCGCGTGCGATCACTTCCTTGCCGGTGCCGCTTTCCCCTGTGATCAGGACGGTCGTGTTGTGCTCCGCGACGCGCGCGACGAGCGCCAGCGCCTGCCGCATCGGGCCACTGGCGACGATCAGTCCCCGCTCCGCCGGCCCGGCGGCCAGCTGCGCCCTGAGTCCCGCGACCTCCTGCCGCAGCCGCTCGCGCTCCTCGGCCTTGCGCAGCGTCAGGACGACTTCGTCGGGGCGGAATGGCTTGGGGAGATAGTCGTAGGCACCCTCTTTCATCGCGGCAATGGCGGCGTCTTCGCCGCCGTAGGCGCTCATCACGATGACGAGGGCGGTGCCGCCGCGCTGGCGGTAGTTGCGTAGGAAGGTCAAGCCATCCATCTCGGGCATGCGCACGTCGCACAACACGAGGTCGAACGTCTCGGCGACCGCCCGGTCGAGCGCGCGGCGGCCATCCTGCTCGGCCGTGACGGTGTAGCCGGCGTCGGTGAGGAGGAGGCCGAGGCTCTGCCGCAGGCCCGGCTCATCGTCGACGACCAGGATACGTTTCAGGTCCTCACCCCCTGATCCCCCTCTCCACATTGTGGAGAGGGGGAACGATGGGAAAGAACATTTTGAAGGCCGCCCCGCCCTCGCGCGCTCCATCAACCCACACGACGCCACCCATCTCGTGGACGGAACGGGCGACGATCGCCAGGCCGAGTCCCGTGCCGCGGCCGGGCTCCTTGGTCGTGTAGAACGGCTCGAAAACCTTCTCGCGGTCTTCGGGTGCAACCCCGGGGCCGGAGTCGGCGACGAACAGCAGTGCGCCCGGCTGCCCGGCGGCGAACTCGACGCGTGCGGGCCGCCGTTCGGCCACACGGGGGAACGCGGCAAAGCTTGGATCGCTGGCGCGTTTGGTGAGCGACTGCCCAGGCTCGTACGCCCAGCGCCGCGCGCCGATGATGATCGATCCGCCTGGGGGCGTCGCGTCGACCGCGTTCAACAGCAGGTTCACCAGCGTCTGCTCGAGCACATGCGCGCGCCCCATGATCTCCGGCACGTGGAGGCCCTCATCGATCTCGGCGCGGACGTGCCGGAACGCGCCCTGGGCACGCAGCAGCTCGAAGGCCCCGCGGACGATGCGCGCGGCGTCCACCGGCAGCAGCGGATCTTCCTGTGGGCGGGCATAGTCGAGCAGGCTGCGCACGATGCGGTCGACGCGGTCGAGCTCGCGCACCATCCCTTCCGTGACTTCCTGATCGGCGCCACGGCGCCGCAGCACCTCCATGTAGGTGCCGATCGCGCTGAGCGGGTTGCCGACCTCATGGGCGACGCCGGCGGCGAGCCGGCCGATGCTCGCGAGCTTCTCCGAGCGCACCAGCTGGCTTTGGGCGTCGAGGAGGCGATCGGTCATGCGGTTCAAACGTTCGGCGAGGGTGGCAAAGTCCCGCGTCGCGGCGTCGGGGGCGCGCGTGGCCAGGTCGCCGTCGGCGACGGCGTCGGCCGTCTCCATCACGCGGGACAGCGGCCGCAGGACGAGGCGGCTGACCAGCGAGCGGCCATAGAGCACGAAGATGCCGACCTCGCCCGCGATGAGCAGCACGATGATCAAGACGCCGCGGTCGGGCGCGATCGCGAGTGCAAAAAGGGATGTCGCGACGCCGACGAGCAGGGCGAACGCGACGAGGAAGGTGAGGTAAAACAGCAGCTCCACGCGGAGCGCCGGTTTTGCCATGGGGCCCAAGATACGGAAAAAAAGAGCGGCGGGGTCTCCCCCGCCGCCCTGATGCGTCAGGCCAGAGGCCTTACGCGCACTTCGGTTCGCCTTCCTTGTTGGCAGGCGCAATCTGCGTCGACCCGACGTAAATAGCGCACGTCTTGAGCGTCGTGGTGTGGCTGACCGTCGCGGTCCAACCATCGGGCGTCACAGCGATGTTCGGGCCGAGCACACCGCTGGTCGTGTTATACGCCGTACCCAGGTTGGTCGTGTACTTCACCGAGTCGGCGAAGTAGGCCTCTTCGGCCGTCACGAGGTTCCGCAGGTCCGACTTCATCGACGCCAGATACGCCTTCTCCTTCGTGTTCGCGAACTTCGGAATCGCGATCGCGGCCAAAATGCCGATGATCACGACAACGATCAGAAGCTCGATGAGTGTGAAACCCTTGCGATTCATCTGGACAAACCTCCCCTGTAAGGATCTAAGACATGGGCGACACGTTTATTCCGTGGCCCATAGAGGCACGAATCATGCCTCCAAGGGATTAGCTCCACGCAAGTCCAATCTGGCGGCAGGCTTACGTCGCCAAGTCGGCGTACCCTGACGGCCTAAAATGTCGAATAAGCTCGGGCTTTTTGCAAGTCGCCGCGCTGGACGCAAGGACCGTGCAAGTCATTGCAAATAATTGTGATACCAGATCGTGTCGCTTGGAAAAAGCACCAGCGCCGAATCCCGGACTAGGGTCGCCCCTGTGCGGTCCCCGCGCTGCAGCTCGAACAGAAACCGCGCCCGCAGCCCGGTTCGGTCCGCGACTCCCGCACTGCGCGCGCGGATGCGCGCCACCAAGGGCGCGGCCGCAGCGGTGTCGCCGAGGCCGAGCAGAAAGATCGCCTGTGCCGCATCGAGGAAGGGGTCGCCGGCGAACAGCGAATCGGCGAGGTGATACTGCAGCCTCGCTCCCGCGGTGTCGCTACGGCCGGCCAGGACCGCGGCGGCCGACGCGTGTGCGCGGTAGGACTCCGGGTGCTCGACAAGCAGCGTCAGCACTTGCGCGCGGTTGTCGCGCCACGCCGACATCCGGGTCAACGATCGCGCCCCGCAGGCCAGCACGAGCAGGGCGAACGCCGCGATCGCTGGGCGCAGGCGTCGCTGCCGCTCGAGCCAAGCAAATCCGGTCACGACGAGCGCCGCGGGCAACGCCGCCGCGAGATACAGATTGCGCTCCGCGAGAACGACCCCGGACGCGAAGAACAGATTCGCCGTCGGGAGACATGAGAGTGCGGCCACTCCTGCGGCGAACGACACCGCTGGCGCCCGTCGACGGCACCAGACAACGCTTACCGGGACCGTGACGACGACGATGAGTCCGATCACCGCGGCAAATGACAACCCGCTGTATGCCGGGATTACCTGCGGACCGTAGTCGGAGGACAACGAGACCGGCCAGAACAGCAGGACGCTGGCACGAAGCACGGCGGGCAACGCCACCGCGAGGCGCCCGAACGCGCTCCTTCCATAGAATACCGCTGCCGCATCGTTCTCGCCCGCCCAACCGACCGCGAACCAGGCAGCGAGGAAGCCGAGCGTGACAACGCCGAGGGCTATCCAGAAGCCGGTGGGATACGGTGGATCATCCGCCGGCTGAAGCCACTTATCGAGCAGTATGACGACAGCGGCGATGACACCGTGCTCCTTGCTGAACATGGCAAGTGCGGCGCATACCACCGCCACGATCCACCAGCGGCGTCGCGCGGCGACCACGGCACCGAGAATCCCCGCCGCCACGAGCAGCTCCGCCCGGCCCACCAGATTCGCGACGGCCTCGACGTGCACCGGGTGCCACGCGAACACGAGACCCGCTGCGGCGGCGGCCAGCACCGGCAACCAGCGCGCGAGCACGACGACGAGTAACACGGTGGCCAGTCCATGCCACAGTGCGTTCATCAGGTGCAGCCATCCAACCCGGCCGCCGGACACCGTCCAATCGACGGCATAGCTCAGGATCGTAACGGGCCGGTAGAGACCGGCCTTTGCGTCACGCGGCCAGTACGGATCGTTGAACGCGGCGAGTGCCGCGCCGATCGAATGCGCGCCCGGGTTCGACGCGATAATCGCCCGATCGTCCTGGACGAAACCATACCGGGCGGTTGGCAGGTAGAGTGCGACGGCAGCAACGAAAACGAGCAGCAGCTCGCGTCTCACGGCATCCGTGCCCACAGAGAATCTGCGGCCGCCGTATCGCCGCGCTGGCGGGCGGCCAGCGACTGAATGCGATAGTACCCACCGCAGCGATAGCACAGTTGCTCGAGATTCACGAGCATCGAATCCGCGACACGGAATTGCCCGAGTGTAAATGCAGCATCGGCGCCCGTGATGTATATCGCCGGGTCGCGAGCGTAGGCGCGCTCCGAAATTCGCACCGCAGCCAACGAGCGCGCGGCCTGCCGATGGCTGAGATAGTGCACCGCCATCCGCTGCGGTCCACGGAAGGAGTTGGGAGAATCGGTGAGAATGCTCAGCGTCACGGCGAAGTCGTCATGCCACACCGGCGTCCGCAGCGCAGACCGAACGCCTCCAGCGAGCACCAGGAGGACGGTCACAACGCGCAGTCGCGCGACATCGAGGCGAGCCAGTGCCGCGCCAGCCGCGACTGCGAGACCGACCGACGGCAGGTACAACGTGCGCTCAGCCATGAGCACGCCGGTCGAAAACAGCAGATTCGCCACAGGCAGGAACGCGATGGCGATCCACCCCAGGCCGAAGGCTTCGACGCGCCTGCCGCGGCGCCACGCCAGCACGAGCAGTACGGCCCAGAGCGCCAGGCACGCCAGGCCGAGCGCGAATCGTCCGTCCAGCAGCGAGCGCACGATCGTGCGCTCGCCTGGCGAGTAGTCGACGCGCAGCGTCAGCGGTGCGACGAGCAGGCGAGCCACATCGGTAAGCGCCGCGACCGCGGTCAGCCGCCCCGCGAATGCACTTTCTCCCAGGAACACGGGCGCGATCGCATGATACCGCTCGTAGGGGTGGAGCACGCTCCATCGCACGACACCGTAAACAAGCGCGATTACAACCCAGCTGACGGCGAACTCGGCCATACGCCGGCGCGTCGGCCGCACGGGCGCCTCCGCCGATGGGGAGGGGGGGGGCCCAATGCCAAGAGCCCAGGCCCACACGATCAGGCCCGGGGCCACCGCGGCGTTCTCCTTGCTCAGCAGGCCGAGCAACAGGGCCACGCCGCTCCAGATGACGCTGTCTCGTACCACCGCCGCGTAGACCGCGAGACACACGGCTGCCGCCGCCATGAGCTCGGCGCGGCCTATGACATTCGCGACCGCTTCCACATGGACGGGATGGACGGCGAAGATCGCGCCCGCGACGACGGCGGCGGCCGTGCCTGACCAGCGACGCACCAGCGCCGTGACCGCGACGGCCGTGCCCGCGTGCCACAGCAGATTCATCGCGTGAAACCAGGCCGGATGACCGTGAACGAGTGACCAGTCCACAGCAAACGTCGCCAGCGGGAGCGGGCGGTACATGTGACCGCCCAGGTCGGGTGGCCAGTACGGCGCCGCGAACGCGCCCCCCACGCCCCGCAGCGAATGGACGAGCGGGTTCCACAGGATGATGTACAGATCGTCCATCGCGAACGAGTTCCACAGGGCCGGCACGTACGGCACCAGCGCGCAGAGCAGGACGGCGAGGTACAGCCGGCGGTCTTTACGGTCCACGGTTCACCGCAAAGAGCCAGCGGCCATCGGACCAGCGATAAATGCCCGTCAACCAGGTGGGGTAGGCACCGAGCAGCGCGCGCAGCTCGATCGCCGAAGGCGACGTCGCACTGGCGAGCAGGACATGCGTCACGCCCATGCGCTCGAGATAAGCGCGATGCTCTGCCGGCGTCGGGCGGATCACGTCACGCCCTCGATAACTCTCGAGATAGAGCGGCACCGCCTGGCGGCGGGTGTACAGCCAGACGAGGGCTTCGTCGTCCGTCGCGACCACGGCGTCCGCTGGAAGATTCCCGACTACGGGGAGCAGCTCGGCGAAATTGGCCGAAATCGCGCGTGCCTGCGCCTCCCACCACCGGCCCGCGAAGCCGCGCACCTCGTAATGCAGATACCCGCCGGCGACCAGCGCCGCGAGGAAACCGACGGCGATGCGCGCACGCGGCCAGCGCCGCCAGATCTCGAGCATCCCCGCTACCCAAACGAGTCCCAGCCAGGGGAGGACCGCCCAGAGGAACCTGTCGGGCGGGTGCGGCCAAACCGCGAGAACGAGAAAGTAGAAGACCAGCGCCAGCCCAATCGCCGAGCGGCGCCATACCACCACCAGGCCGTACAGGCCGACTCCGAGCGCGATCGTCGCGATGATGTCATAGAGCCAGCGTACAGGAATCCACCCGAATACCAATGCCTCGAGCGGCCGCGACATGTCGGGGACGTTGACGGCTATCGCCGAGAGACCGGCCTGCCGGAGGTGCGCGGAGTAATTGCCGTAGCCGAGGGCGAGCGCCGGATCGATGAAGCGCGCATGCGTGATGACCCACAGTCCCCAGGCCACCGCGGCGAGGAGGGGGAGCAGCAGCACGATGACGAGCCTGCGGCGCTGCGCCCCCCCCCGTCGCGCCAGCACGAAACAGAGAGCACCCGCAACGATCGTGACGCCGATGGATCGCGTCAGCAACGCGAGTGCGGCTGCCGTCCCAGCGATCCAAGGAGAGAATTCGCGATCGGTTGCCATGATGGCAACGGCCAACAGCACGCTGAACAGCGGCTCGGCGAAGAGCACGGACTGCGTCGCCAGGACAGGAATGGCAACGGCTGCGCCAAACACCACAGCTGCCGGAACCCAGCGGCGCAGCCCTGGACCGAGGATCTCGGTGCGCGTCGCATGCCACACGATGAGCCCGGCAGCGGTTGCGCCGAAGAACGCGTTGAGGACCTTACCGGCCAGCGCCGCGCCGCCGACAGACAAGAGTCCAAAGAACGGCGCCAACACGACGGGATAGAGCGGCGGGTAGTGCACGGCAGCCGGTATTCCAGGAAGACTCGGATGGACATAGCCGTGGCCGCTCGCGAGCGCCGTCGCCAGGCCGGCGTAGAGGCCGTCGTCGTAAAAAACGCCCACAAGCGCCTGATTCAATGCCAGCATACCGACGGCCAGTGTGGCGGCCGCGGTGACGAGCCCGGCCTTTACTTCGGTGGTAAGCGCCAAGTGTGAGCGTTGCGCGGAACGAGCAGGTTGTACCGCAAAATGTGAAACAAGGCCGCGAAACCGTCGCGCCACGTGATCTTCTTGCCCTCGGCGTAGGTGCGGCCGCCGTAGGAGATGGGCATTTCCCAGATGCGGGCGCGGGCCTGCGCCAGGCGCGCCGTGATCTCCACCTCGAAGCCGAAGCGATTCGATGTCAGCGGCAGCCGCTTGATGAGATCCATCCGCACCAGCTTGTAGCAGGTCTCGAGATCGGTCAGGTTGAGATTGGTGAACATGTTCGACAACAACGTGAGAAACCGGTTGCCGACGTAGTGCCAGAAGTAGAGCACGCGATGCGGGCCACCCTGAAACCGTGATCCGTAGACCGCGTCGGCCTTGCCGGTGCTGATCGGTTGCAGCAGCGCCGGAAGGTCGGTGGGATCGTACTCCAGGTCCGCGTCCTGCACCACGAGCGCATCGCCGGTCGCCGCCGCGATGCCGCTCCGGATCCCCGCTCCCTTGCCCCGATTCCTGTCGTGGTGAATGACCTGATCGACCACGCCATCCCGAGCGAGCTGGTCGAGAATCTCCCGAGTCCCATCGGTCGATGCGTCATTCACCACGATGATCTCGACGCGGAGCGGAACCTCACGGACCCGCCGGAGCGCGGCTTCGACGGTCGCGGCTTCATTGAAGGCGGGCACGACCACCGACAGCAACAGGTTCTTCACGCCGCTGCGCCGATCGCGATGAGCGATTGACCGACTCGCCAGGGGAGCAGCCGCTCCAGCCGGAACAGCGGGACGAGCGCGTCGTACAGTCGCAGCGAGCCCGCCGGAATCGTCTGGCGACGCAAGACCCGCCCGGCGAACCACCATCCGGGGATGCCGGCGCTGTTGAAGTACTCGATGTGGACCACCGTGAAGCCGGTGCTTCGCATCCGGGCCGCCAGCCCGGCGCGCGTGTAGCGGCGGTGATGCCCCAACGCACGATCGATCGAGCCGTAGAGCGCCGGCAGTGCGGGCACCAGCAGGACGAGCCGCCCCCGCGGCGCCAGCAACGCCCGGATCGCGACGAGCGACGCGATGTCGTTCTCCACGTGCTCGAGCACGTTGAGGCAGATGACGGTATCGAAGCGCTCGCCGCCGAGCGCATCGTGCTCATGCGGCAGGTAGAGGCGCGCCACCGCGACGTTGGGATGCCCCGCGAATCGCTGCCGCAGCCGGGTCAGGTACTCCTCCCGCGTGTCGGTGAGCACCAGCCGCTCGCGATCGGCCAGGAACGCCGAGAGGTTACCGATGCCGGAGCCGATCTCGAGCACGCGCCGGCCGATCCAGCGGTGCAGGCGGTCGAACATCCAGCGATTATAGCGGACGGCGCCGGAGAGCTGCTCCAGCGTCTCCGCGCCGATCGGGTCACTCGGGTCCGGGGCCAGGGCCTGGGCCTTCGTACCGGCTCAGCTTGCGGTACAGCGTGGAGGGATCGATCCCCAGCACCTCGGCGGCCCGCGTCTTGTTGCCGCCTTCGCTCTGCAGCACCCACGTGATGTACGCCTGCTCGATCACGTCGAGCGATGGATTCTGGTGCGGACGCTCCGCCACCAGCGGCTCCGTCTTGCGCTCGCTGATCCGGTCCGGGATCGCGGAGCGCGGAATCACGTCCCCCTTGGTGAGGGTGACGGCCCGCTCCAGCGCGTTCTCGAGCTCACGCACGTTGCCGGGCCAGTCGTAGGCCATGATGACTTCTTCGGCCTCGGGCGACAGCGACTTCGCCGCTTCGCTCCGTTCGCCGGCGATGTGCCCGAGGAATTCCTTCACGAAGATCGGGATGTCGTCGCGCCGGTCGCGCAGCGGCGGCAGGTGGATGTTGATGACGTTGAGCCGGTAGTAGAGATCGGTGCGGAACCGCCCGCGCTTGATGTCCTCTTCCAGATCGCGGTTGGTCGCGGCGACGACCCGTACGTCGACGGGTATCGCCTCGGTGCCCCCCACCGGGATCGCTTCGCGCTCCTGCAGCACGCGCAGCAGTTTGACCTGCGTGGCGGGGGACATCTCCCCGATTTCATCGAGGAAGAACGTCCCGCCGCGCGCGGCGGCGAACAGTCCCTGCTTGTCACGCACCGCTCCGGTGAACGACCCTTTCACGTGGCCGAACAGCTCGGACTCGAGCAGGCTTTCGGGCAGCGCGCCGCAGTTGAGCGAGAGGAACTGCCCTTCGACACGCGCGGACAGCTCGTGGAGGTAGCGGGCGATGACTTCCTTGCCGGTGCCCGACTCCCCCTGGATGAGCACCGTGCTCTCGGTCGGGGCCACCTGCTCCGCGAGCCGCAGCACTTCGCTGAAGAGCCGCGACTTGCCGAGCGGCTTCACCTGGCCGGAGCGCTCGCGGCGGCGGATCTCCTGCTTGAGCTGCTTGTTCTCCGCCCGCAGGCGCCGGTGCTCCGCGGCACGGCGGCAGATCGCCACCATGTCGTCGTTCGAGAACGGCTTTTGTATATAGTAGAAAGCACCCTCGTTCACGGCCTGGATTGCGGTCTGCAGCGACGCCTGGGCGGTCATCAGGATGACGGGCGTCTCGGGATCCTGCCCGCGCACCGCCGAAAGGATCTCGATGCCGGTGACGCCGGGCATCTTGAGGTCGGTGAGGACGATATCGGGCGCCGAGCCTTTGAGCTGCTCCAGACCCGCCTTGCCCCCCTGCGCGATGGTGACGTCGAAGCCCTCGTTCTTCAGCAGGATGCGCAGGGTTTCGAGGATCCCCTGCTCGTCGTCGATGACGAGGATAGACGGTGCGGTGGTGGCCATTACGCGGCTTCCTCCTTCCGACGCGCGGCCGGGAAGTAAATGGTGAACGTCGTTCCCCCCCCCCCGGCCTTCGTGTCAACGAGTACGATGCCGCGGTGGGCTTCCACAGCACGCTGTACGATGGCGAGTCCGAGTCCCGTGCCTCCCACGCGTCCGGTGGCGAACGGCTCGAACAAGCGCTCCTGAAGCTCGTCCGGAATGCCCGGGCCGTTGTCGCTGACGCGCAACGCGACCGGGTTCTCGATGCCCGCCGCCCCCGGCAGCTCGTTCGCCGATGCGCGGCCGGTGCGCACCACGACCGCGGCCTTCGCACCGGCCGCCTGCACGGCATTGAGCACGAGGTTCGAGACGACGCGGTGCAGCAGGTCCTCGTCGCCCTCCATGGGCGTGGGGTCGCCTTCGAGGGTGATCTTGACGCGGGCGCCGCAGTCAGGATGTTGGCGGACCAGCCGGATCGCCGCTTCCGCCACCTGGTGCAGATCCATGGGCCGGCATTCGGTCACGCGCACGCGCGAGAAGTCGAGGAACTCGGACAACAGCCGGGACAGCCGGTCGCTTTCGCGCACGATCAGGTTGGCCAGGAACTTCTCATCCGGGTTGGCACGGGATGAGCGGCCCAGCTGCTCCACCGAGCTGCGGATCGACGCCAGCGGATTCTTGATCTCGTGCGCCAGGCTCGACGACAGCTCCGCCACCGCCTCGAGCCGCTCGGCGCGGAGATGCAGCTCTTCCAGACGCTTGGAATCGGAGATGTCGGTGAAGATCGCCGAAACGCGGGGCTGGGCGCCGACAGGACCATCGAGCGTGGTCGTCGTGACACCGATCGGGAAGCTGTGGTCGGGACGGTGTACGGTCGCCTCGACGCGCATCAACCGCACGCCGCGCCGCGCGGTGGACGTCACCGCCGCCCAGAACTCGGGCGCCAGCCGCGCGAACTCCGGCATCACGGATTTGCCCAGCCACTCGCGAGCCCGAAACCCGAGGATCTCTTCCGAAGCGGGATTGGCGTAGAGCAGCCGACCGTCGGCATCGACGGTAAGCACGCCGGTGCGGAGGTTGCGGAGCACGTCGTCCGCCTCGAGCTGGACCTGACGCACCTCCGCGGCGAGCGCCTCGCGCTCGGCGCCCATCACATTGACGCGACTCGCCACATAGGCCGTCACGACGGCGACGAGCACGAACACCCCCAGCTGGATCCAGATCCCGGCGGTAACGCCCGCGGAGTGGCCCCAGAAGACATCGGCGAAGTAGACGAGCCCGGCGAACAAGGTCACGAGGCCGGCGTTGGCCGGCGGCATGAGAAGCGCCGTCACCGCGATGAGGATGACGTAGAGACTGGCGAGATCGCTCTCCGCCCCTCCCGTGATGTGGACGACGGCGGTGATCAGGAGCACGTCGAACAGCGCCTGGAGATAGAGGAACGTCGGCCCCGGCAGCCTGCGCCGGAAATGGGTGTGCCAGTACGACGCCAGGGCGACCCCCGTGGCCGTCACGAGCATCAGGGACGTGGCGAGGATGTCCAGCGGCGCGGCGACCCGGATTTTCAGGGCGGCGGTGACGTAAATGGCCGTGGCCAGGCACATCCGCCCGACATAGACCAGGCGAAGGAGCTGGAGCTGGGTCGGTACGGCAGACGATTTGGCATTTAGCCACCGCATGGGGGGCCATTATTGGCTGGCATCTGGCAAAATGCAATAGTTTCGGTCACACATCGACGGTAAGGGACGGTAGAAGACGGTAAAGGACGGTAAGGGTGTGAGGCCCCTACCGTCCTTTACCGTCCCTTACCATCCCTTACCGTCTCTTTATTGCACCGCGTTGACCATGTCGAAAATGGGCAGATACATCGCGACCACCATACCTCCCACGATGACGCCCAGCACGACGATCATGATCGGCTCGAGCAGCGAGAGCAGCGCGCTGACCGCGGCGTCGACCTCGTCGTCGTAGAAGTCGGCGATTTTGGTGAGCATCTCGTCCAGGCCGCCGGTCTGCTCGCCCACCGCAATCATCGAGATGACCATGGGCGGGAAGACCTTCGATTTCTGGAGCGGCGCCGCAATCGTCTCGCCGCCGGCGATCGAGGCGCGCGACTCCATCACCGCGTTGTGGATGACCATGTTGCCGGCGGTGCGCGCCGTGATCTCGAGGCCGTCGAGAATCGACACGCCCGACGAGATGAGCGTGCCGAGGGTGCGCGTGAAGCGCGACACCGCCGACTTCCGCAGCAGGTCGCCGAGCACGGGGAGGCTGAGCATCAGCTTGTCGATCTGGAGCTTCCCAGGCGTCGTCTTATAGTACCGGTTCACGGCCACGAAGCCGAAGATTCCGACCGCGATGATCGCCCACCAGAAGTTCTTGAGGACGTTGCTCGCCCCGATGACGATGCGGGTCGGGAGGGGCAGCGCCAGGTTGACGGACGCAAACATGCTTTGGAACGTCGGAATCACGAAGATCAGCAGCACGGCGATCGCGATGCCGGCGACCGAGAAAATCACGGCCGGGTAGATCATCGCGCCCTTCACCTTGCGGACGATGGCGTCGTTCTTTTCCAGGAACTGCGCCAGGCGCAGCAGGATCGTGTCGAGAATACCGCCCGCCTCACCGGCGGCCACCATGTTGACGTACAGATCGGTGAACGCCTTGGGATGCTTGCGCAGCGCGTCCGCCAGGGTGTGGCCGCTCTCGACGTCGTAGACGACCTGGCGCGTGACGTCGGCCAGCACCTTGTTCTCGGTCTGCTGCGACAGGATGTCGAGCGCCTGCACCAGCGGCAGGCCGGAGTTGATCATGGTGGCGAACTGCCGCGTGAAGATCACGACGTCGCGCGTCTTCACGCCGGCCTTGAAGAAATCGGCGAGGCCGCCGCCCTTCCCCTTCGCCTCGCGGACCTGCACGACCACCATGCGGTTCTTGCGCAGGTGGGCAATGACGTCATCGCGCGACGCGAGGTCGATCTTGTCGCGGACGAGATCGCCCTTCAGGTTGCGCGCTGTGTATTCAAAGCTCGGCATGATTACCTCCGCACGGCCACTTTAGGTGGACCGGCCTGCGCGGGCGCTCCCGCAGCCGGAGCTCTGTCGTCATCGGGCGGCGTCTCGCCGATCGAGCGCAAAAAGTCGTTCGGCTTCGACGTCACCCGTAAGCATTCGTCCTTCGTGACTTCACGGCCCATGTACAACTGATATAGCGCATCATTGAGCGTCTGCATGCCGTACTTCTTTCCTGCCTGCATCGACGACTCGATCTGGTGGACCTTGTCGTCGCGGATCAGCGCGCGAATCGCGGGCGTGCAGATCATGATCTCGGCGGCCATGACGCGGCCCCGCCCCTTGGCGCGCTGCAGCAGCGTCTGCGTCAGCACCCCTTCGAGCACGAACGCGAGCTGCGCCCGTACCTGCGACTGCTGGTGCGACGGGAAGACGTCGATGATACGGTTGATCGACTCGGCGGCGGAGTTGGTGTGCAGCGTCGCGAAGGCCAGGTGGCCGGTCTCCGCGATCGTCAGCGCCGCCTGAATCGTCTCGAGATCGCGCATTTCGCCGATCAGCACGACGTCGGGGTCCTGGCGCAGCGCGTACTTCAGCGCGGCCTGGAAGCTGTTGGTGTCGGTGCCGACTTCGCGCTGATTGACGATGCAGGCCTGATGGCGGTGGATGAACTCGATCGGATCTTCCACCGTGATGATGTGCCCTTTCAGCTCTTTATTGATCTTGTCGATCATCGCGGCCAGCGTCGTGCTCTTGCCCGAGCCGGTGGGCCCGGTGACGAGCACGAGCCCGCGCGGGCGGTCGGCGAGCTGCGCCACGACATTGGGCAGTCCCAGCTCACCGAACGTCTTCACGGTGAAGGGAATCTGCCGGATGACGACCGACACACAGCCCCGCTGCTTGAAGACGTTACCGCGGAAGCGAGCCAGGTTCTGAATGCCGAACGAGAAGTCGAGCTCGTTTTCCGTCTCGAAGCGTTTCTTCTGGTTCTCGGTGAGCACCGAGTACGCAAGCGACAGCGTGTCCTTGGGCGTCATGACCTCTTCACTGGAGGCGTTCACGATATCGCCATCCACGCGGATCTTGGGCCGCTCGCCTGCCACGAGGTGGAGGTCGGAAGCGTCCTTCTCGATCATCTCCTCGAGCAACGCCCGGAGGTTGATTGGCATGCTTCCTCTCCTTATCCGGCTGCGGTTTCTTTGACGACTTCTTCGAGCGTAGTCACGCCCTTCTTGACCTTCAGCATCCCGTCCATACGGAGCGTCAACATGCCTTCCTTCACGGCCAGGTCGCGCAGCTCCTCGGTCGAGGCGCCCTTGAGGATCTCGCGGCGCAGCGGGCTCGTCAGCGCCATCACCTCGTACAGCCCCTGTCGGCCGCGGTATCCGGTGCCGGCGCAGGTATCGCACCCTGCGCCCTTGAAGAACGGCCCTTCTTTCTTGTCGATGGCGAAGGCATGCATCTCCTCGGCCGTGTACTCATGCTGCGTCTTGCAGTCCTTGCAGATCCGCCGCACCAGCCGCTGCGCCGCGATCAGATTCACGGCGCTGGCGACGTTGAACGGCTCGATGCCCATGTCCACCATGCGCGTGATGGTCGAGGGCGCGTCATTGGTGTGCAGCGTCGACAGCACGAGGTGGCCCGTGAGCGCGGCCTTGATCGCGATCGAGCCCGTCTCGAGATCGCGGATCTCGCCGACCATGATGATGTTCGGATCCTGCCGCAGGAACGCCTTCAGGGCCGCCGCAAACGTCATGCCGACTTCGTTCCGCACGAGCACCTGATTGATGCCGAGCAGGTTGTACTCGACCGGGTCCTCGGCGGTCATGATGTTCACGTCGATCTGATTGATCCGCGACAGCGCGGAGTAGAGCGTCGTCGTCTTGCCGGAGCCTGTGGGCCCCGTCACCAGCACCATGCCGTAGGGATTCTCGATCGCCCGCAGCAGGTTCTCTTCCGCCTTGGGCTCGAAGCCGAAGGTCTTGAGGTCGAGCGTCAGGTTGCCCTTGTCGAGAATACGCAGCACGATCTTCTCGCCGAACAGCACCGGCAGCGTCGAGACGCGGAAATCGATCACGCGCGACCCCATCTTGAGCTTGATGCGCCCGTCCTGTGGGACGCGCCGCTCGGCGATGTTCAGCTGCGCCATGATCTTCACGCGCGACGTGAGGGCGGCCCGCATCTTCACCGGCGGCTTCATCACTTCGTGCAGCGCGCCGTCGACGCGATAGCGCACCCGCATCTCGTGCTCGAACGGCTCGATGTGAATGTCCGATGCCCCACGCTTCACGGCATCGGTCAGCAAGCCATTGATGAGCTTCACGACGGGCGCGTCATCGGCCAGGTCCTGGGCCTTGACGTCTTCGTCTTCCTGGTCCTCCACGACCTCCAGGTCTTCTTCCTGCTCCACGCTCTTAAGCAGGCTCTGGAGCTGCGCATCCGACTGCTGGTAGTAGCGCTCGATCGCGTTGCGGAGGGTGTATTCGCCGGCGATGACCGGGAAGACGTCGCAGCGGGTGATGAACTTGATGTCTTCGATCGCCGTCACGTTGTTCGGGTCGGCGATCGCCACCGTCAGGGTTCGCCCCTCGCGCTTGAGCGGCAGGACGCTGTGCTTGTTGGCGATGTCGGGGGGGATGAGCTTCAGGATCTTGGCATCGACCTCAAAGCGCGACAAGTCCACCGCCGGCATGCGGTACTGCCGGGCCAGCATCTTGCTGACCTCGGTTTCCTCTATGAAGCCGAGCTTGACCAGGGTATAGCCCAGCCGCATGCCGGAGTTTTTCTGCTCCAGGAGGGCCTTGCGGAGCTGCTCCTGGGTGATCAGCCCTTCACGGACAAGGATCTCACCGAGCTTGTCCTGGGTAATCGCAACACTCGCCGTATGCAACTCGTTGAATTTGAAGGGACTAAAATGGGAGGCGAGGTAGGGCGGGTCAAGGCTGGACGACGAAAGGGCGTATGGCGTCCAATAATTTGGCACCCACGCCAGGCACGCTGTCGAGCCGCGCGAGACTGCCAAACGGACCGTGTTCGCTGCGCCACGCAACAATGCGCTGCGCCAATGCGGGACCGATCCGTGGCAGGCGAGTGATTTCGCTCACATCTGCACGATCGAGGTCGATGCGCTCCCCTGGCATCAGTGGGCGGGAAAGGCGCGCCGCGCGATTGGCGACTTCTCGCAGCGCGCCCGGCCGGGATTCGGCGGTCGATTGGAGTCGAATATCACCTGGCGGGTGATCTGGAGAGGGTGACAACACGAATCGAACGCCAGCGCCGGCCAAGGCCAGGCACGCCAGCAAGAGCGCGGCGCGACGATCGTCCATCCCGCAACCTATGGACCGCTTACGAATCCTCGACATCAAAAAAAACGCGGCGGTCAAACGAAAAATGCGGCGGTCAAGAGACGACTGCGGCGGTCGACGGTCGTAGTTGTTTGTTGACCGCCGATTTTGTTTCTTGACCGCCGCACTTGCCTTTGACCGCCGCCGTTTATTGCCTCACCAGTGCCACCGCCACATCACCGACAATCTGCAGTGATTCCGGGCTGACTTTATCGATCGTATCCTCGGTCGTGTGCCAGTACGGATAATCGAAGTCCACGATGTCGATCGCGTGGATGCCCGCCTTCTGGAGCGAGACGTGATCGTCAATGAGGGTCTGCCCCACGCTCGGGACGAACTGGCGCTCGTGGCCCCGCTGCGCCGCGACCCGCCACACTCGCTGCACGACCTCGGGCGCGAAGGCCATAGACTGGCCTTCCTGGAAGATCTGCAGATCCTTGTCGCCGACCATGTCGAACAGCACCGCGAACAATGGTTGATAGCCGGCGGGCTGATGGGCGGCAAACCAGCGCGATCCGATCAACACGTCGTTCGAATCGGCAAAATCGCCGTAGTCCTCGCCGTCCACGAAGAGCAGATCGACTCCGTTGGCCGGCGGGTGAGCCTTGAGCGCGTCCGCGACGCCCAGCAGCACCGCGACTCCCGACGCCCCATCATTGGCGCCGGGCACGGGCAGCCGCTGCTGGCCAAGGTTCTGGCTGCGGTCGGCCATCGGCCGCGTGTCCCAGTGTGCCAGGAACAGCACGCGCTCGCTGGCCTGCGGGCGGAAGCGCGCGAAGAAATTCCGCAGCCGGAGCGTCTCGCCCTTCCGCGTGAAGTGGCGAATCTCCTGAACGATCACGGTGTCGGCGCGCGCGCGGAGCTCGGCGAGCAGCCAGTCGCCCGTCTGCTCATGGCCCGGCTTGTTCGGAATGCGCGGGCCGAACGACATCTGCTTCTCGATGTAGGTGAACGCCGTGGGCCCACTGAATTCACTCGCGCCGCCCTTGCCATCGCCCGCGCGCGCCTGGCACGCCAATGTGAAGACCATTCCCACGCACCACGTACCACGCACCACGCACGATTTCATCGGATCTGCCCCACGCTGGTCGACAGCTGGACGAAGGCCGTAATCACGAACTGGGAGATCTTGCGGTTCGTTTGCCGCTCCTCATTGAGGACATACGCCATCTGCAGGCCCGCGCCCATGTTGTTGGGAAGATCGGTGTCCATGGTAAGCTGGGCCTGCGACTGCCGGCTGTCCACGTACGGCACGCAGTCCGGCTGCCCGGCGCGGCGCAGACAGATCGTGTTGTCGGCTACGGAATACCCCGCCGTCGTGCGGATGTTGGAGCGCCAGCGGCCCAGGCGCGGTGGCTTGAACGAGAAGGTCACGGTGCTGTTCTGCCCGTTGCGCACGTTGCGGAACAGATTCCCCGCCGCGACCCGATCCGAGGAGGTCCGGGAGAGGTCCACCGTGGTGAACACGACACCCAGCCACGTGAGGGAAACGGACGGCGTGAAGGACTTGTCGACCGTGCTGGCCAACGAGACGCTCCCCGGCGTTCCGAAGGTCGGCTGTTCGTTCACCGACTCGGCGCGGCGGTAGCCGACGCGGGCACTGATGTTCGACAGGATCCGGCCCACAAACGCGCGCGAGGGTGAGAGCGACCAGGTGATCGCTCCGCTGGGCCATTCCCGGGTCCGGTTGCGGATCGCGACCTGCTGATCGGTGCGCAACGTCCATGCGATGCCCCGCGTGCGCCGGAAGGTGGCGTTCAGGCGCAGCCCGAGCGGCAGCACGGCCGCGCCGCCCGTCGACAAGGTGGTGCTCTGCGTCGCCGACGTCGCAGGCACGCCATTCACCGCGCGGAAGGCATCGAATCCTCCCAGCGCGAATTGATATCCCGTCGGCGGGGCGTCCGTCGCGCGGCTGAAGCTGGACGCCTGCTGGGCGCCATACGACACGTCGACGCCGGTGATGCGGCCGAGCCACTGCGTGACGACCGAGGAGTCGCCGAAGATCGACTGCGCCAGGCGGCGCGTGTCGAGCTGCGCCCCGGTCTCGAACCGGCGCGCGTTACTGAACGCCGCCGGAACCCGGAACTCGCCCGCGGTGTCGCCTTCGGTGCGCGCCGGCTGGCGGGCATTGGGGTCGCGCGTGAAGGCGAACGTGGAAGCGACGGACGCGCGGGGGCGTATCCAGCTTCCCACGCGCGGCGTGAGCGCGAGCGACGATGTAATGAGACGCTGGGTCTCGATGCCGACGTTGCTCCCGAACAACGAGGAGCGCTGCTGGCGGATGAGGCGGCCGATCGTCGTCGAGTCGCCGTAGTCACGCAGATCCCGGGTGGAGGTGGCATCGACACCCAGCTGGACGCCGGTGAGCGGCGCGAGCGACACGCCACCGGAGTTTTGCCACAGTCGCGTCTGCGAAATCGCCGGCGGTGCCGTATCCCCCGGCAGCTGGATCGGCACGACGAACGTCGCGCGCTCGCCGTCCGACCCCACGATGCCGGAGCGGAAATGGACGCGTGAAGGATTGAGCCGCAGCGACACGCCGCCGAGCCGGACGACCGCGGCGTTCGGCGCCATGGAGTAATCGAGGCTCAAGGCGTAGTTCGACGCGCTCGCGCGCGACAGCTCGGTGCGCACGTCACCGCTGGCCCACAAGCCCGCGACCGACACCGGATCGAGCAGCCAGCGGGCGAGACCGCCGGCGGCGGTGCGGATGCGGCGCGCGGAAAACGCGTAGCTGGCCGCCGTCGAGCGGGGCGTGCGCAGCCCCTGGAGCGCATCGGCGCGCAGGTCCGTCTGACTCAGGTAGAAGGGCTCGCTCGCGGCCAGCGTGCGCTGGAATGTCACCGGGACGGAGAGTCCCCAGCGATCCGGCAGAAAGCGGTCGACCCGCACCGTCCCGCTGAGGTTCGCGACGTTATCCGTCGTGTAGGACGGATCTTCGGTCAGCTGGCGGAACTGGCCGTCTCGACGCGACAGCGCCAGTGACACATCGGCGACGTCTGCGGCCGCGATCGCGAGATCGAGGGCGCCGGCCGCGCCGGTCTCGCGCACCACGTCACCCAACCGGATGTCGTCCACCCACAGCTCCGCCTGATCGACGAAGACGCCGGTGTTGATGCGCCACATCCCCGCCGCGATCTCCTGCACCCGCGCCAGGTTCGGGGGAGCGCTCCCCGGATCGTGCACGTGCACGATGTAGGGGCCTTCGCACATGACGAACGCGCCGTCGTTCGGCACGAGCGTCGAATCGGGGCATCCCGGGTACACGTGCGCGCTGTCACCGGAGAGCCACGCCTGCTCGATGCGCGCGCGCAGCGCCAGCCAGCGCTCGAACTGCACGACGACCTCCGGCTCCCACGAGATGGTGCGCGCGGGGGTGTGGTACATGTAGAAGTTGTCCTGGTCCTTGCCCGCCTTGATGAAGAACTCGAGGTCGCCGTCCTCCCACCCTGCCCCACGACCCCGCGCCCAGACCCGCAGGGTGCGGTACTTGAGGAAATTCTTGTCGCCTTCGGTCGTGAACCGGAGATAAGCTTCGGCGCGCTCGCCGCGGCCCAGGCCCCGGCCGAGCAGCCGCAACGAGCGCTCGTTGATTTCGGTGGAGCCGATCTGGAAATTGGCATCGCGTCGTCCCGCCTGGTCCGCCACGCCGGGCGGCGGCGTGTATCCGAGATCGCGGTTCTCCGTGCTGACGACCGACGCGACGACCTCCCCGATCCCAGTGCCGCGCTCGCCACCGATCCCGGGCAGCGGCGTGTCGCTGCGCTTGACCCACGAGCTGCCGATGAGCCGCACGCGCGAGAGCGCGAAATACACCTGCGGGTCGGGCGTGCCGGGCGTGGCCGGCGGCGGCGCCACGATCGTGATCCGCAGCGACTGCACCTGCCGCAGGCTGGGGGGGGGCGCGCCGATCTGCAGCGTGTCGGTGCGGAACGGAATCCGGTACAACCGCCAGCCCGAGGCGCCGCCGGACGGACTGGAGACCATGCCGCCATCGCGCACGAAATAGCGCTCGTCGCCGATCGGAAACACGTAGCGCACAAAACTCTCCGCCGTGCGCACGCCGGTGAGTGAGTCGAGCACGAAATCGCCGTCCTGATCCTCCGTATCGACCGCGCCGTTGTGCCGGCCGCAGCGCGAGCGGATGTCGCCGAAAGCGTAGGGAATCAGCTGGCCGTTCTCGGTCGCGGAGCACAGCGGCAGGGTGTCGATGACGGTGCTGGTGGTGCCATCCAGGATGCCGTCCACCACACGATCGGACAGGATGCCTTCGTCGTTCAGCGTCGCGCTCCAGGTCTGGGTGCGGGGATCGCGCTCGGAGTCGAGCCGCCTCGCGCCGGCGCGCTGCACGCCGAAGTACGTCGTGTCGCCTTCGGGACTCACGGTGAACGATGCGGGCACGAAGGCGAGCGCGTCCTCGAAGACGCTGCCGAAATCGAACAACACGGTCGTGCGATGGGCGCGCGCCACGCGCGCCGCGTCTTCCCACACCCAGAACTCCAGGAATTCGACGCGCGAGAGATCGACGCCGGTTGCCGACAGCGTCTGCACGATCGACCGCCAGCGCGGCGCGTCGTGCGTTGCGCGCGTCCAGTTCGGGAGCCCGAACGACGGCGATGCGGGACGGTTGTTCGCGAGGCCGAGCACGGTGTCGGGCTTCATCATGAGCCACAGCACCGGTTCCGCCGCCTGCGCCTGGCCGCTGAAGCGCAAGGTGGGATCGATCTGCTGGGGCAGAAACTGCACGGGGACGAACTGGTTGTTGCTCACGTTGTAGGGCAGGCTCTGCCAGGTGAGGAACGCGGCGTCATTCGGGTCGAAGCCGCCCGTGACGCCGAGCGGCTCGGCGCCGCGGATCGACGTCGGAATGCTGCCCCAGTGCCACAGGTTGTCCGTGAGCGGGATCGACCGGGCGACGCCGCCCTCGAATTCCTCGATGTAGGCCTGGCCGAAGCGGTTGGGGGAAGGCTTCGAGATCGCGAGCTCCCCGTTGATGCTCACGGCCGACGGCACCGTAGTGTGGACGCCCGGCAGCGCATCCATGGCGCGCGTGATCCAGTCCGGCTGGAAGCGGAGCTGCGTGGATATGCCGCCGATGAAGCCCGACGACGGCTCGAAGCCGAGCGGCGGGCGGGTGAACGTGCTTTGCTCGTTCTGGAAGATGCCCATCAGGTTGACCTGCCCCACCGCGCCCAGATCGTAGCGCGCCGCGAGGCCATACGTCGTGGTGGGCGCCAGACTGAAGGCGGCCCGCTCCTCGAATTGCGCCCGCACCTGCGCCGCTCCCCCGCTGAACAGGGAATCGGCGTTCTTGAACTGCACCTGGCCGGTCGTGTAATCGATCGTGTAATCCGTTTCGCGCGTCAGCAGCGTGTTGCGCACGTAGATGCGCTCGCTGCCTTCCCGGATCTGGAAGCTGTTCAAGGACAGCACGGAGCGGTCGGCGGACGCGGTGGCCTCGACGTGCAGTCGCAGCGCGAATACCGACGGCGGCCCCTGTGTCGCGAGATAGGCGCGCGGCGTGCGGTACAGCGAATCGTTGCGCTCGGTGGCGACGAGCGTCGTCGTGTCGGCAAACGGCGCCAGATGCGGAAACACGATGAACAGATCCCGCACCGGATCCCCCTGATTCGGATCGCGGGCCCGCGGGAAGAGGCGGTTGTACTGATCGAATTGCGTGGGGTCGTTCTCCAGGGCGAGGCCGAGACGTTGCAGGTAGGTATCGCCGGTGGCGCCCCGCTCGCGCTGGTTCACGGTCAGGGCGAGATCGACGCTGGTGCGGTCGATCTCGCGCCCGCCGACGCGGTAGGCGCTGCGGATCTCGAACCGGAATGACGGCGACGCCGCAGTGACCGCCGGTTTGGGATCGTACACGAGCCGCAGCGTGTCCACGACCGCGGTGTCGGGGTTCGCATCGACCGGGAAGGTGCCGATCGAATCGGCCTTGGTCGCGGTGATGTACGAGACGGCGAGGTAATCGCTTTGATCGAGCCGGTTCGCCAGGGCGAACCACGTGCCGGTGGGATCGACGTAGTAGTCCTTCCCTTCCTGCAGGATCTCCCACTCGAAGGGGCCCTCGCGCTGAATCGCGCAATCCACCGCGCGGCTCCCGGGAGCGCACGCCACGGCGCGCACGCCGCCCACGTTCTGGTTGCCGCTCGAGCTCGGCGCGATCGCGCGCCGGCGGTACACGCGCAGCGCGCCGACGGTCAGCGAATCGGGGCGCGCCAGCTGATCGAGCTGGAGAATGTCGATCGCGGGATAGCCCGGCAGCGCGCCCGGATCGATGGCGAAGAAAAACCGGCCGGCCTCGTAATCGAGGTCGCGGGACTCGCGATCGATCGGCTGGCTGGTGACGTCGCCGACGCTGTAGAACCGGTCTTTCACCACGTTGCCCTTCTGCTGCGCCAGGATGCCGCGGAACTCCAGCGCCCCCAGCTGGGCGATCGCCTGCACGCCGAAATTGTTGGCGGGGACCGCGGCGGTGATGAACCGCGACGGGGGCGCCTGGAACGTCACGTTGCCGGCCTCGACCCGCCGCAGGACTTCGTCCTCCAGGCCCTCGTACCAGACGTGGAGGTTGTTGTTGGCGTCGAACTCGCGCTGGCTGTCGAAGTCGACGTCGACGTGCAGCCGCTGCCCCACGACACCGGCGGTGCGGATCGCGTACTGCGGATTAGGACTGATCGTGGGAAAGCCGCCGCTGCATCCCGACAGCGAAAACTGCCGCTCCTGCGACGTGCAGCGCAGATTGCGGAACTGATCCACTTTCAGCTCGAAGCGCAGGTTGAGCTGCATGCCGAGATCCGCATACTGGCCAAGGACGCCGCGATGCTCGCCGGGACCGATGCCCTGGAAGGTCGGAGGAGCTTCGGGGGACGCGGGAGGGGAGACGGGGGACGGGGCGAGTGCCATCGGTCCGGCTCCGAACACCGAAAACCGGCCAGCGAGAACCGCGTCAGCCCAGGCGCGCGCGACGAGCACGGGCGGGACGCGCGCGCCGAGGCGGCCGCCCGGCGCCAGTGCCGGATGGCGCGGCGCGACGAGCGGCGGCACGCCGAACGTGTACGCAGGAGCCTGCGCATGAACCCGGGGTACGACGAGCGTGAAGGCGAGCAAAACTAGCTGGGCGAGACGCCGCATCCCTTGTAGAGATTTGGGGTGGCGAATATAATGGCGCGACCGACCGTGCGCATCCTGAGCCGTTACATCCTGCGGCAACACCTCCCTCCACTCGGATACGCGTTGGCGGCGCTCACGTTCGCGATGCTGGTCAATCAGATCGCGAAGCAGTTCGGCAATTTCGTGGGCAAAGGCCTGCCGTGGACCGCCATCTTCGAAGTGTTCGCGCTCTCGATCCCGTTCATCGTCGCCATGACGCTGCCGATGGCGGTGCTCGTCGCGGTGCTGTACACGTTCAGCCACCTCGCCGCCGACAACGAGGTCACGGCGATGAAGGCGAGCGGCATCAGCGTGCGGCGCCTGCTCGCACCGGTGATCGGCGGCGCGACGGTCGTCGCCCTGATCTCGCTGTTGTGGAATGACCAGATCCTGCCGCGCTCCAATCACCAGCTGCGGACGCTCCTCGTCGACATCCAACGCAAGAAGCCGACGTTTCAGTTGAAGGAACAGGTGATCAATGAAGTCGTGGCCGGGCAATTCTTCCTGCGCGCCGCCCGCATCGACCCCGCCGCGAACACACTGAATGATGTGACGATTTACGATCTGGGGGACCCCGAGCGGCGCCGTATCATCCTGGCCGACTCCGGTCGCATGGCTTATACCCCCGGCGGCACCGATTTGTACCTCACGTTGCGCGACGGCGAGGTGCACGAAGTGAAGCGGGCCGATGCGGAGCACTTCAACCGGACCTTCTACGCCGTCAACCGCATCAAGGTGGCGGGCGTCAGCAACACGTTCGAGCAGACGCAGAACGACGAGTACCGCGGCGACCGCGAGATGACGATCTGCGCGATGCAGGAGGTCGTGGGGCGCGCGCGCCAGGACATGGACCGGGTGCGGCGCGAGACGCTCGCGTCCGTGTCGGCCGAGCTGCGGCGGATCGGCAAGTTGCACCCGCTGACGCCGGCTCCCGCCGACACCGCAGCACCGCCGCCGAGCGCGTACTGCCGGTTCGTCGGCTCGATCAAGCGGCTGGTCGCTCCCCGCGCGGCCCAAGCCGCACAGACCCCCGCGCGGCTGAAACGCCCTCCTGTCTCCCCCCGGCTGCCGCCGCCCAACCTCTCGTACGTTGGGCAGCAATCCGCCAGCCCCCCCCCCAGCGTGTACGCGCAGCGGGTGCGCGCGGCCCGCCAGCGCGCCGCGATCTACGAAGTCGAGATTCAGAAGAAGTTGGCGATCGCGGCCGCGTGCCTGATCTTCGCGCTGCTCGGCATGCCGCTCGCCATTCGCTTCCCGCGCGGTGGCGTCGGCCTGGTGATCGGAACGAGCCTCGCGGTTTTTTCCGTCTATTATGTCGGATTGATCGGCGGCGAAGAGCTGGGCGACCGGCTCATCGTGCCGCCGTTCCTGGCGATGTGGACGCCGAATCTCATCTTCCTGACGCTCTCGATCCCGCTGCTGTGGACCGTGCGGCGCGCCGGCAGCACCGCGCACGGGGGGGATTGGGATGAGCTGAAGGAGCAGCTGTTTGGCTGGGTGGGGCGAATTCGGAAGTGGGAACGGGGAACGCGGAACGCATGATCGACGTCCGTTCCGCGTTCCGACTTCCGCGTTTCGCGTTCGGGAAGACGCTCGACCGCTACCTGGTGCGCGACTGGCTGCGCGTGTTTCTGATCACGCTGCTCGGCTTTCCCATTCTCGTCATCGTGATCGACCTGACGGACAAGCTCGACCGCTACATGGGCCGCGGCATCGCGCCGCAGGTGGTCGCGTACTCGTACGTGTTCGACCTGCCGGAAAAAATGTTTCTCGTCCTGCCGGTCGCGGTGCTGTTCGCGACCGTCTTCACCGTCGGTGCGCTGGGGAGGCATTCGGAGCTGACGGCGGCGAAGGCGTCGGGGATTTCGTTTCACCGCCTCGTGCGGCCGCTGTTCATCGCCGCCGGGGCGGCGTTCGTCGCGGGGCTACTGCTGGGCGAGATCGCACCGGCGGCGACGGCGCACCGGATGGAAATGCTCGGCGAGAAGGCGCAGCGTGCCACGAGCTCGCGCTACAACTTCGTCTATCGCGCCGATCGCGGGTGGGTGTATGCGATCCGGTCGCTGGAGCTGCGGACCAAAGAGATGACCGACCTCGTGCTGGAGCGCGAAGGGACCAGCGCCGCCTATCCGACGATCGTGCTGGCGGCGCAGCGCGCGGTCTACAGCGACACCGGCCCGGCGGCGGGGGGGGGGCTGACCAAGTCGCCGCGCTGGCGGCTGCATCGCGGCGCGCTGCGCTATCTCGCGGGCAGCGAGCCGACCGGGGAGGTCGCGTTCGAGTTCGATTCGCTCGAGTCGCGCACGCTGCAGGAGCGGCCGGTGGATCTGCTCGCCGAGCCGAAGACGCCGGAGGAGATGCGGTACGCGGAGCTGCGGCGCTACATCGACGCGCTGGCGCGCAGCGGCTCGAACGCAAAGAAGCTGCAGGTGGATCTCGCGCTCAAGATCGCAATCCCTTTCATTTGTCTGTTGATCGCGCTGTTCGGCGCGCCGCTCGCCATCTCGACGCCCAAGAGCGGCGCGGCGTGGGGAGTCGCGGCGAGTCTCGCGACGACCTTCATCGTGCTGCTGATGTTTCAGCTGGCGAAGGCGATCGGCGCGGGCGGCGTGCTGCCGCCGCTGCTCGCGGCTTGGGCACCGAACATTCTCGTTGCCGTCGGCGCTGTGTATCTACTGCGTAAAGCCCCTACCTAGCGTCCTTGACGGGGTCCCCAGCGCGGACCACTTTCTCCCCCGTCGAATGTTTCCCGGTACGTTGCTTCCGGTCCTTCTGAAGAGAGGTCCATTCATGCGTTGGATCGTCCGCTCAGGCCGCGTCATCGTGGCCGCGTTGGTCTTTTCAGTGTTCGTTACCGGGGCGGCGCATGCCCAAGGCGTCACCACCGGCGCCGTCGCGGGGATCGCCATCGACTCGGCAAGCCGGGCTCCGCTGGACGGCGCACGCGTCGTCGCGGTGCACGTGCCGTCCGGGACGACGTACGCGGCGGCGACCCGCGCCGATGGCCGCTTCACGATCCCGGGGATGCGCGTCGGCGGCCCGTATCGGGTGACCGTGTCGCTGGTGGGCTACCGGCCGGAAGTGCAGAACGGCGTCGGTGTGACATTAGGCGTCACGAGCGACCTCCGATTCGCGCTCAGACAGGTGAGCGTAGAGCTCGAGGCCATCACCGTCACAGCGACGACCGGAACGGTGTTCAGCTCCCAGCGGACCGGTGCGGCGACGACGGTACCAACCGAAGCGCTCGCCCACCTGCCGACGATCAGCCGCCGAGTGGAGGATCTGCTCCGGCTCAGCCCGCAATACAGCCCGATGTCGTTCGGATTCTCCTTCGCCGGGCAGGACAACCGGCTGAACAACATGACGATCGACGGATCGTACTTCAACAATTCCTTCGGGCTGGCTGGTCAGCCCGGCGACCGTACCGGTGTGGCTCCGATTTCGCTGGATGCGCTCGAGCAGGTCCAGGTGAACATCGCCCCCTACGACGTGCGGCAGGGCAATTTCGTGGGCGCCGGAATCAACATGGTCACCAAGAGTGGCAGCAACGATTATACCGGCTCGGTTTTCTACAACACCCGCAACAACAGCGGCTTCTTCGTCGGGCGGCACGCGGGGAACAACCGGTTCAACCCCGGCACGTTCGAGTACCGGGACGTCGGAGTCTCGTTGGGTGGGCCGATCATTCGGAACAGGCTCTTCTTCTTCAGCAGCTTCGAAGACGATCGCCAGACGCAGCCGGGCACGACATTCACGGGCTGGTCGGGAGTTGCCAGCGATACGGGAGCGAACATCACGCGCGTGCTGCGCTCCGATCTCGATTCGCTGAGCAGTTATCTGCGGAACAATTTCAACTACAATCCGGGTCCCTACGAAGGGTACGACTTCAAGGTCCCCTCGACGAGATTCATCGCGCGCCTCGACTACAACCTGAATGAGCGCAACAAGTTCAGCCTGCGCTACAACCTGCTGAACTCGAGTACCGACGTTCTGATCTCCAACTCGGCGTCGCTCGGGCTCGGCTTTCGGCGCAGCACGAAGCAGTCTCTGAATTTCGCCAACTCGAACTACGCAATTCTGGAGAATATTCGCTCCATCGTCGGAGAGTGGAATTCGTCGCTCGGCGGCAACAAGTCCAACAACCTCATCGTGGGCTACAACACGAGCGACGAAAGCCGAAAGAACGTCGAGGGACCCTGGTTCCCGCTGGTCGAGATCCGTCAGGGCGCTGACAATTACACGACGTTCGGCTTCGAGCCGTTCACGCCGGACAACAAGCTGTTCTACCACAGCTACCAGCTGCAGGACAACTTCACCGTCTACCTTCCGAAGCACTCGGTCACGCTCGGCATGAGCGTCGAGAAGTACCACTCGACCAACGTGTTCTTCCCGGGCGCTCAGAGCGTGTACGTCTACAACTCGCTGGCCGACTTCTACACCGACGCCAACGACTATATCGCCAATCCCACTCGCACGGTGTCGCCGGTGACGCTGCGGCGCTTCCAATACCGCTATGGGAACATTCCCGGCCTTTCCGAGCCGGTGCAGCCGCTGGATGTGCTGTTTTCGGGGATCTATGCGCAGGATGAGTGGCGGCCGACCGCCAACCTCACGTTGACGGCAGGACTCCGCGTCGACGCGCCCAAATTCAAGAACACGGCGTACGACAACAGCATCGCCGACACGATGACGTTCCGCGATCAGAGCGGCAGTCCAATCTATTACAACAGCGGCGCACTTCCGGGTACGAACATGCTGTTCTCGCCGCGCTTCGGCTTCAACTACGACGTCGGCGGGGAGCAGAAGACGCAGATCCGCGGCGGTACGGGAATCTTTACGGGCCGTCCTGCCTACGTTTGGATCTCGAATCAGGTCGGCAACACCGGCGTGCTGACGGGTTTCCTCCAGGCGGACAGCACCACGGCGTTTCCTTTCAATCCTGACCCCAATCATTATCGGCCGGCCGACTCCCTGATCACGGGCGCGCCGGCTACGAGTTTCCAGCTGGCGCTCACCGATCCCAATTTCAAATTCCCTCAGCTGTGGCGCAGCAACATCGCGATCGACCAGCGCCTGCCGTGGGGGCTGACCGGCACGGCCGAGTATCTCTATTCCAAAGATGTGAATGGCATCGCGTACCTCAACGCCAATCTTCCGGCACCGCAATCGGCGTTCACGGGGCCGGACGGACGGCCACGCTGGGTCTGCGTTCCGCCCTTGCCGGCGAATTGCCTACCGGCACGCATCCAAAAGAACGTGAGCGATGCAACGGTGTTGACCAATGAGGGACGCGGCTACTCCTGGAACGCGTCAGCGACGCTCGAGCGAGCGTTCCAGAGCGGCCTGTTCACAAAGGTCGGGTACAGCTATGGGGCGAGCAGAAACACCGTAGACGCCGGGTCCATCGCTTCCGGATCGTGGACCGGGAACCAAATCGCGATCGATCCGAACAATCCCATTGCTGCAGCCTCGCAGTTCTTTCCCGGCGGGCGGTTCTTCGCGGCCGTGTCGTACACGCACACATTTCTCAAGGCTGCGGGACCAACGAGTATCAGCGTGTACTTTGATGGTCATAGCGCCGGCACCGACAGTTATGTCTTCTCCAATGACATGAATGGCGACGGCGCGTCGGGCAACGATCTGATTTATGTCCCGCGCAACCAGGGCGAAATGAATTTCGCGACGCTGACCGTGATATCACCTTCGAAGGCCGACACACAGGTTTTCTCGCCCGCACAGCAAACGGCGGCCTGGGAAGCCTACATCAATCAAGATCCCTACCTCAGCACGCATCGCGGCGAATACGCGGGCCGCAATGCCGCGCGCCGGCCGTGGGTATACCGCGCGGACCTGTCGATCTCGCAGGATGTCGGGCGGACGCTCGCAGGCCGTCCCAATAGCCTCCAGGCCCGGCTCGATGTCTTGAACGTGACGAACCTACTGAACAAGGATTGGGGTGTCGCGCAAACCATCGTCACGAGCCGTCCGTTGACGGCTGCCGGGGTCGATGCTACAGGCGCGTCCCGATATACGTTGGCCACGCTAGGTACGGCACCCAACGCAGTTCTGATCTCTAGGACCTACCAGAAACTCGCCACTGCCACGGACGTTTGGCGGGTGCAGCTGAGTTTGCGGTACATGTTTAACTGGTAGCACGGTGGGACGGCCTGACGGCCGATGCGCTGGAAAGGATCGTAGGGGCGCAGCACGCTGCACCCCTACTGGTTTTAGCGGACTGAAATCGCGGATGGCGGCGCGCGACGCTGGTAGCGGCGGATGGCGAGGTACACCGGCACACCGGTCGCGATGATGCCGATGTCGACCGCGAACTTCAGCGTTTCCGAGACCAGGTAGTTCCCCAACACGAACAGCGCCGCCACCAGAAACACGAGCGGCACGAACGGATAGCCCCACGTCAGGTACGGCCGCTCGAGCTGCGGCCGTGTGCGGCGCAACACGAAGACGCCCGCCACCGCCAGCGCATAGAACGGCCAGATCCCGATGATGAATTGCTCCGCCAAGTCGTTGAACGTCCGGACCAAAATGAAGATGACGCCCATCCCGATCATCAGTAGCACGGCCGCGGTGGGGGACGACGTGCGGGGATCGATGCGGGCGATGGCCTGCGGCAGCACCCGATCCTCGGCGGCCGCAAAGAAGATCCGCGGCGCCGTCATCATCGACCCGTTCAACGTCCCGAACGTGCTGACGGCGATCACCGCGGAAATCGCGACGACTCCCGCCGGGCCGACCAGGAGGCGCGCGACATCCGCCGCCACGAGCTCGGCCTGCTTCATGCCCTGCATCGGAATGAGATGCAGGTACACGAGATTGGCGCCGAGGTACAGCACCACGACGCTCGCGGTGCCGATCAGCAGCGCGCGCGGCAGCGTCTGCTGCGGCCGCTGCACTTCCCCGCCGACAAACGCGAGGTCGGCCCAGCCGTCGTAGGCCCACAGGATCGCCACCATGGCCAGCAGGAACGGCGACAGTCCCACGTGCGCGCGTTGCGCCAGCATGTCCGGCACCGTCGCCGCGGTCGCACCGCCCAGCAGCAGGCCGGCAAGAATCAACACGGCCAGCGCGCCGGCCTTGAGCAGCGTGCTCAGGTTTTGCAGCACCGCGCCGCGATGAATGCCGAAGTAGTTGACGATCCCCACGAGCACGATGTAGACGGCGCCGAGCACCTGCTCGGCGCTGATGGTCAGCGGGCCGGCGTGCGCCAGCACCGCCGCGGGATCGTAACCCAGCGTGCGCAGCGTATAGGCGGACGCCGTGATGCCGATCGCGCCATAGGCGCCGGGGCGAATCACGAGCAGCTCCGCCCAGGTGAAGAGAAACGCCGGCAGCGGGCCGAACGATTCGCGCACGAAGACGTAGACGCCACCGGAGCGGGGAAAGGCGGCGGCCAGCTCCGAGTAGGTGAGCGCGCCGCACAACACGACCGCGGCACCCACCACCCAGGCGAGCAGGAACAGCGGCACGTCGTCGACGAGCCGCGCCACGCCCGCGGGCGTGCGGAAGATGCCGCTGCCGATCGTCGAGCCGACGAGGACCGCGACCGCGCTCCACAGGCCGAGCCGGCGGGTGAGGCGCTCGCCCCAACGGTCGGCCGGCATCAAGGGTGCGGACATGGGTCACGCAATATATGCCGCGCCCTGAGAGGGCGCGCTCGGCCCCACAGCTCCGTTGTTTACGCGCCCTGAGAGGGCGCGCTGGGCTCTGAGTGCGCCCTTACAGGGCGCACACAATCTTCGATTGCGAGTTCCGGATGGCGACGCGACTGATTCCGGACATACGTAATCGCGCGCTGCAGGTCGCGAACCCCGAGGGATCGAAAGTCATAACCCGTTGCCCACTGGAGCCGCGCCCGTGGCATGTAGCCGTCCCGGTTGGCGATGCGGGCGCTCGCGCCCTTCAATCCTTGGACGAGGCGGGGGAGATCCGGACGCGGGGAAAGCTCAATGATCAGATGAACGTGGTTGCTCACAATCCCGATCTCCACAACTCGAGTCGCACGGCGTCCAGCAATTATCGGAAGCGCGCGACGGAGAAAGGCCGCCAACTGCGGGTGGATGAGCGGCAGTCTTCGCAATGTCGTCCACGTCAGCAAGCCATAGAGCCGCACCGGCATCTCGGGACAGTGCATGGCGCTCGAGGATCACGCCAACCAATTCGCCGCACGGCGTATCGATTGTGGACGCGCCCTGAGAGGGCGCGCTCGGCTTCAAAGTGCGCCCTTATAGGGCGCACACACGCCGAGCCCGGGCTCTCAGCCCGGGTTTGCGCACACACGCCGAGCCCGGGCTCTCAGCCCGGGTTTGCGCACACAATGCCGAGCCCGGGCTCTTAGCCCGGGTTTGCGCACACACGCCGAGCCCGGGCTCTCAGCTCGGGTCTTAATCATTATCGAGACGGGCTACATCCCTCCCCAACCCTAATCCGTCAGCGATTAGATTTCGCGCCCTATGACGCGCTTCAGAACGCTCGCCTGGGCCGCCGCGCTGTGTACCTACCTCCTCATCGTTCTCGGCGCCATCGTGCGCATCACCGGGTCCGGATTGGGCTGCGGCGATCACTGGCCGCTGTGCAACGGCCATCTCTTTCCCCCGACGGGCGACATCGGCACGGTCATCGAATGGAGCCATCGGTTGGTGGCGGCGCTGGTGTCGATATTGGTGCTCGCATTTGCGGTGGTGGACTGGCGGCGATCGATGGTCGCGGTTGGCCTGCTCGTGCTGCAAGTAGGGCTCGGCGCCATCACGGTGAAGCTCGAGCTGCCTCCTTGGAGCGTCGTGTTGCATCTCGGCACGGCGATGCTGCTGCTCGCGACATTGCTCGTCCTGTCCTCACCCCCTGACCCCCTCTCCACTTCGTGGCGAGGGGGGACGGCCGTTGTGGCTCTGCTTGCCTTTGTCACCGTGCTGTTCGGTGCGCTCACGGCGAATCTCGGCGCTGCCGGCGCGTGTGGCGGGTTTCCTCTCTGCAGTGGCCAGATATGGATCACCGCCGGGCCACTTGCCGTGATCCAGTGGATCCACCGGCTGCTCGCCTACTCGCTCGCGACCCTGGTCGCGATCTGGGCGGTGCGTGCGCCGCAGCGCGGGCCAAAGGTCGTGCTGGGGCTGGTCGTGCTGCAGATCGGTGTCGGTGCGGCGACGGTGCTGCTGGGGCTGCCGCACGGGCTGCAGGCGGCGCACGTGGCGCTGGGGGCGGCGGTGTGGGCGGCGGTGGTGCTCGCCGCACTGTCCGCTTCCACTCCCCAAAACGACGAGGCCCCGGGACTGAAGTCCCGGAGCCTCGTGTAAGGTTTCGCGCGAGCGACCGATCAGTTCTGCTTGGTGATCGTCACAATGACGTTCGGGTCCTCGCCCGTGCTGTACTGCTCGATGACGAAATAGTGCACGCCGGCGGTCGGCTTGATGGTGAACGCTTCAGGCGTTTTCCCTGTTGCACCGGCCGCGCCGGCGGGGCCGCCCTCGAAGCACGCGGAGACCCCGGCACTCCCGCAGCTGTAAATGTCGATATCCGACGCGCCCGTCGTCGTGTTCGTCGCGGGGCTCCAGTTCACGGAGAATGTCAGCGAGTCCGTCCCGTTGGCCGTGTACTTGAAGATCGTGCATTTCCCGGTGGCGCCGCCGCCCGTACCCTCACCGCAGTTTGCGTCATTCGAAATCGCCGGCAGCAGGGTCACAAGACTCGTGCTTTTGCCGGTCGCGGTCGGAAGAGGAATCTCCGGTGCTGACGCATACCCCGTATCGCCGGGGGCCCAAAAGTCACCCGTCTGCGTGACGGTGTTGGTCGCGGGTAACGTCACGACCAGGCCGGGCACATAGGTGACGTTGATGCCGGCAATCGTCAGCGGACCGGCCGCGCCGAAGGGCACCAGCACCTTAACTACCGTCGGCGTCTTCGAGACGATTATGCCGGCGCTTGCGCTCCCAGCGCCCGCAAACGTGATCGCGATCGCAGACGTGTCGAAATTCAGAAGCGTCGTCGAATTGATCGTGAGCGTGTCGCCGCCTTTGGGCGTCGCGCTCGAGAAGGCCCCGCTGAAGCCCTGCGGTAGCACCGCCACGGCAATCGTGTCCGAGACACCGCTTGCCGAGGCTACCACGCAGGACGGATTCGCCGTGACCGCGTGGACGATCGCGCGCGACGAGGTCGCGGGGATGGGATGGTAGCTCGTGTCTGGCGCCACCGTGACGTCGGCGGTGCACGCGATGAACGTCACCGGGATCTCGAGCGGCGTCGTGCGCGCATCGAGCACCGATGCCGTGACGGTCGCGGTACCACCGATCGACATCTGTAGATACGAGAAATCAGTGACCACCATCGACGGTTTGCCGTCCGAGTCGGAGAGCGGATCGTTCTTGCAACTTCCGACGGAAAGTGCCGCGACGGCCAGGACGCCGAGGGCTCCGAAGAGACGACGATTCATGCGAACCTCTCTGAGTGATTACTCATGTGAATTAGAAGCGCGCGACGTCCTGCACGCCTTCCGGGCCCAGCAGCGATTGCCAATTCGGTCGGCTGGGCTCGCGACGGTCATCCGTCCATATCAGCGCATAGTTTCCGAACTGCGTCAAGTCCATGAACACGTACTTGAGCAACCGTCCCTGCGAATACTTCCAGACTTCGTACGGCAACGTGTTGCCCGCCTGCGGCCGCTGCATGACTTCCTGCGGCGGCCCATACTTGATGAAAATCCGTCCCCGATCCGTCCGCCACCCCGGGATCTCGGCGGAGCCCCCCTCGCGGTAGCGGCGGTTCGCTTCGCCGATCCGGCCGTAGAACGCGGCCAGCAGCTCGTTGGCCGGCGTCCCCGGGGAGGGGTCCCGCTTCGTCCAGAAGCGCCGCAGAAACGCGCGCTTCCCTTCGAGCGTCAGCGAGCTGTAGATCCCCGTCTCGTCCGACGTCATCAAATAAATCAGCGGCGCGTACAGCGTATCGAGCGTCGCCTCGCTCTTGCCTTCGAACACGTCGGGCGGCGGGGGAGGCTCCGCCAGCGCGACCGACTCGAGCCCGCCCATGCGGAACGGCGCGCGCCGCGCGGCCGTCGTATCCCTGCCCTGCACCACCACCTCGAACCCGTACTCGCCCGCCGGCAGTCCCGCCAGATCGATCATCGCGCGGGTGACGCCGCCACCCAGACCGAACGGCACCTGCTGCGCGGGCGTCGCCACGACGGGCGTTCCGTCCGCCCGCAGAATGCGCACACTCACGGCTGCCGTCTCCGCCGCCTGTCCTACTCGGCCCCCCCCGTACCATTCGAGGTAGTAGCCGAGCTGCGCCTGCTGCGGCGTGAGCAGAGGTCGCACCGCCGCTTGCACGATGGCGCTCCCTTTGCGCAGCTCTCCCGCGGCCAGCGTCGTGTCGCCACTCACCGCCGCCCGCATTGCCGTGGCGAGCAGCAGATCGGACGCCGCCGGTCTAACCGCGAACGCGGTGAGCGGGACTTGCTCCCGCGTCACCCGCCCCGAGGCCGAATCGTGCACGGTGACTTCGACCGTATACGTCCCGGGACTCGCCGCGAACATGAAGTGCTCCAGCGCCGATCCCCGTGCGGTGGCGAGCATCCGGGCCGGAAGACTCCGGGTCCACGACTGCTCGACCAGCTGCAGATTCGCGCTGTCGCGCACCGAGATCGCGACGCGATACGCCGCCACGCCGTTCGGGCCGCGCGTGAGGGTATCCAGCGCCGTAAACGGAATCCGGGCAAACCCGTCCACGACCGTCTGGCCTCCCGCGCTCCGGTAAAAGCGCGTCAGCCCGATCTCGAGACTCTGGGCCGCAGCGCCGGCGGCCCAATGCACCGCCAGCGCTGTCGCCACCAGAAGCATTTTTCCCAGCTTCATCTACGTCTCAACGCCGATACGGCTCCCCTCCCCCCCCTCGCTCCTACCAGCCGATGCTGAAGCTGAGGAAGTTCACGGAGCCGAGTGTGCCGAGGCTCTTCCACGCGTAATCGAAGCCCAGGCGTGTCTGGCCGCGCGCGTATTCGAGCCCGCCGCCCAGCGACAGCCCGTCCGCGGTGAACGTGCCGCTGCTCTCCTTGGTCGGTATCCCGATGACCAGGTCGTTCACCTGGTTATCGGGCTGAATCGTATAGCTGCCCCGGGCCGCGACCGAGAAGCCGCGCTGCCCGATGTTCTGCATCGCCCACTCGAAGCCGGCGCCGGCGCCGGGCTTCGTGTTGTTGGGCTGCGTGAATTCCGACAACACGGTCAGGTGGTTGGAGCCCTGCGCCACGAGATCGAGGGCCACGCCCACCCGGAACAGCACGGGCAGGGTCCAGGAGCTCGTCGACAGCGCCGCCGACTGCGGCTCCTGCGGCACATCGACGGTGCCGAGCGGCGGCTGCCGCGTGACACCGACGATGAGATCTTCGCCGCTGTGCTGCAGGTTCGTGCCGAGGTTCTGGATCACGAACGACGCGCGAATCGGCCGCGCGCCCACCGAGGCGTGGAAGTTCGTACCGAAATCGACGGCCACGCCGTTGGCCTTGGCGGTGCCGAGCCGATCGTTGATGAACTTGAGCGTGACGCCCGCGGAGAAGCGATCGGAGAAGTTCTGCGCGAGCGTTCCCGAGATGAAGGTCTGGCGCACCGAGTACGTGCGGCCATTCCCATCGGGATCGGTGAGAGTGTAAATCGGCTGGTCGCTGAACCCGAAGGAGCCGAGGCTGAGGCCCACGGAGCGGACGCCGCCCGCCAGCGGGAAGGCGATGCCGGCCCACGCGTACTTGGTATCCGCGATGTACTGACTCGTCGACAGCATCACGCCGGGACGGGCGAGCTGCGCCAGCCCGGCGGGATTGTAGTACATCGCGGTGATGTCGGTGGAGAGCGCCGCGTACGCGCCGCCCAGCGCCGTGCCGCGGGCGCCCGCCCCGAGGAGCAGGAACTCCCCGGAGGCGCCGCCGTAGGCCGTGTTATCCTGTGTGCCCTGCTGTGCGGCTGCCGGAGCGACCAGCACCGCCGCGAGCATCATCGCGCCGCAGGCACGCCACAAATGATTGGTCATGTTGTATCTCCTCATGGCGCGAAGTTGACGACGGTGAACCGGCCGATTTTTGTCTGGCCGTCCGGCGCCTCGACGTGATAGAAGTACACGCCGGAGGCTACGAACTGGTTGTTGCGGTTCCGCAGGTTCCACGTCAGCAACCCGCCACCGGTGGGATCATTGTGCGTCAAGACATTCACCAGCACACCACTGACGGAGTAAATCCGCACGATCGCCTGCGCCGGCAGGTTCACGAAATTGAGAACCTTGTTGTTGGCGTTCGTCTCCAGCGCGTTCGACACATAGTACGGATCGGGCACCGTGTGGATCCGCTGCATGTTGGCCGCGGTCGTGGTGGCCGGATTGAACGTCGAGCCCGTGTACACCACCCGCACGCGCAGGCCCGGCACGTTGGGCGGCCGCACTTCCCCTGCGAAGGCGTAAGAGCCTGACGTACCCGTGATCACACCCGAATAGAAGCGGGCGTGCCACACGGTTCCGGCCGTGGGCAGCGTGGCCATCTGCATCAGGAAGAAGTGGCCGTTCAGATAGAAGATGAAACCGTCGCCGGTGGTCGTGTACCCGGCCGCAGCGGTCCCGGCGTAGCTGGCCAACGTGTCGCGGATCGCGATCGGGTCCAACGACGCCGTGTTCTGCAGCACGGCACCGAGCGAGTCGGCAATGCCGCCGCACTGCGTCGTGTAGCGCGGCATCGGAGCCACGCAGAAGATGTCCGACCAGGTGAGCAGGCCATTCTTGGCGTCACGAGTCGACGCCTGCGGCGTATTGGCAAACGACGCTGTGTCCAGAATGCCCCAGCTCGGTCCCACCTTGGCGCTGAACGGCACCGGCACACCGTGCGTGTCGTCCCACACGGTGTCGATCGCCCCGGCGGCCCCCCACACGACGTGGAAGTCGGCGGCGCGAGCCACGGTGGCTGTTGCCCCTTCGAGGATCCGGCCCGGAGAGTTGGGTGTTTGCAGGTACGAATGCACGCCCGCAATCGTCACACCGGCGATCTGCCCGGCCGTCTTGGTAAGATCGGGCACCTTCACCGTACTGGCGCACCCGCCACTCGCGGGCGTGCAATTACCGCCGACGGGATCGACCGTGTTTTCGTTGGCCGCTCCCGCCCACCAGCGCGGACCATTGCGCGCCGAGTTCTCAGGGATGCCATTCGCATCGGCGCGGCCCCAGTTCGTCAGCCGGAACGTTCCCGGAAGCGCGAGCGTGGTCTGCCCGAACAGCGAGAACGTCCGGTTGCCGCCGAAGCGGGATGATTTCGCGGAGTCGATGGCCGTTGCCTCAAAGGCGGCACTGGCCGATGTATCTGCGGTCGATCCGTCGAAACCGCTGGCGGGCTGCATCGGCAGAACGAAATGTACCGGTGCCCCCGCGCCCTGGCCCGTCAAATAGTAGACGGCGTCGCGCGCCGACCCCGGCAGCACGTCCAGCTCCTGCATGCCGACGGTGATGGAGTCGATCTTGACCGTGAGGCTGCCGTTGCCGAGCAACTGCGGCAGGAACGCCGCCAGGCCCACCTGAATGCCGTCGGTCGGGGGCATCGGGCCGGAGAACTGACCCGTCGTCGCATCGAGCGTCGGCAGCGGGGCCGCTGCGTTGAGCACCGAGCCGTTCGCCGCGAGCAGCTCCTGCGGCGCCAGCGTGCCGGCGACTTCCTGGCCGGACGGCGCCCGCGGCGTCACCGTCTTGGTGATCCGCGTCGATTCGAGCGAGCTGGGACCGGACTTCACCGAGTTCACGTCGAATGCCGTGACGGCGTAGTGATACGTAAAGCCGTTGCGGACGTTGTTATCGTTATACGCGAACGCCACGCCGGTGTTCGTCAGCGGCGGGAAGCCACGCGCACCGCCGACAATAGCGGTATCCGCCGTGAGGTTCAGCACGTCGCCATTGGCCAGCTGAACCCGTTCGCCCGCCTTAACCTGGATGACCTGCCCGGCGAGCTCGGTCGGGTAACCCTTGGTCTTTACCCAAGACGTGTCGAACACGACGGGGCAGTCGGCCTGCAACCCGAGCTCGGGGGCGCACTGCACATGGCCGTCCCCGGTCAGGTCGCCGTACGCGACTCCGCCGGTGTAGTCGATGATCTGTGTCCCCGAGTAGTCGAACTGCGCGAGCAACTGCAGCTCGCTCGAGGTGCGGCCGCGGTAAATGCGGTAGCCCTCGACGTCGAACTGACGGAAGTTCGGGTCGTAGAGGGCGTTGCGCGTGCTGTCGCCGACCGAGTCGACGTTGTACGGCCGGCTCGCGATGCTGAAGTAGAGGTCACCGTCGGTCTCCGTCGCGCTCCGCTGCCACACGACCGTCGCCGAGTTGTCGCCCGGCACCAGGAAGAACTGCGGCGCCGACGGCGCGTTGGGCAGCAGGAATTTGGCGTCGAACACCGCCTGCGCGACCAGCGCCTTGTTGAGCAGCGAGCGGGGTGTCGTCACGACTTCGTTCTGCTCGATGACGCCGTTGCCGTTCGCGTCGTTCTGCGACACCCAGCCCGCGACCCGGTCGATGAGTCGCACCCTGCTCGGGTTCGCGGCGATCGAGTCACCCGTGAACGGGATGCCGGGCGGCAACGTGGTGCCTTGCGTCACGCCGGCGGTCTTGACCGGGGCGGCCTGGATGTACGCCACCACGATCGTCTGCGACTGCCCCGGCCCGAGGTCGAATGGACCCGACGCCTGATAGAACCGGGCGTCCGCCTCCACCTGGGCGAGGTAGCACAGCCGCCGCAGCCGGGCGATCGCTGGGTCAGTGAACGGGTTGCACGGCTGGTCGCCGGTGCCGAGGAACCCCGACAGGCGTCGGTACAGCAGATGGTCGCCGACGGCGTCATCGAAAATCGCGTCGTTCGGGTTCGTCGTGTTCGAGAACATCGTCAGTCCGACCTGGACGCCGGGTGACGATTCGGGAGACTTGAGGTACTTCACTCCGATGAATCCCGGACCTGCGAAGAACGGATCGCCGAAGATGTCGCTGGGGAACCGCCAGCCCACCTCGGGCAGGAACCTTCCGGAGTATTCGCCCCCGATGTTGAATGGCAGGAACGCCGTCGCGTAGTTCTGCGAGAAGACCGCCACGTCGGCGTCCATGGCAAAGGCCGCGTACAGATTCTTGATGGTGTATCCGCCATCGGGGATGCTAATGGCGAATTTCGTCTCGTTCAGGTCCTGGAACTGCGCCCCGACCCCGGCCACCTCAGTCTGGATAGCGGGGTCGAGTCCCGAGTACGCCGCGGCGCTGCGCGCCGTCACATTGTAGAACGTGAACACGAAGTACAGAATGTCTTCGTTGCCGACCGGAAAGTTCCACGCCATCGAGCGCTGCTCGACCATGATCCCCACCGGGTGCTCGCGGCCGCCGAGGCGAACCGGATTGCCCTCCCAATAGCGCACCCACGAGTCCCCGTCCGATATCTTCTTTTGACTCAGGAGCACGTCGTTGTAGACGTTCGCATCGCGGACGATGGCGCTGGTGGGCCAGCTGGCCAAGTCCGTCGGGTCAAGCGAGTTGTAGATCTGCCCCAACGGATCGCCATTTTGCTGATCGCCGCGGGGATCGAAGAAGAACGCACCCGCGGTGTCACCGGCCCAAGTGAAACGAACGGTGTCGTAGACCGGCCCGGGCAAAGTATCGATTCGTATAAACGATTGCGGGTCGACGATGCCGGCCAGCTGCAGACCGGAGTTGAAGATGTATTGGTCCGGCGTGCCCTTCGGCCAGAAGCCGCCGCCACCGACCGGCGAGCCGGAGAACGCTACGCAGACCTGCCCAGTGTTATCGAGACCGCATTGAATGCGGTTCGCTTCGAGCAGCAGGCCGGACGTCGCGAACAAGTTGAGCGCGCGCCGACCCGGCCTCGGCGCCGGCTTGGCGACGGCAACGGATGCCAGTCCGAAGGCCGCGAGCGACACCAGCACGCCCATGCGCACGAAGCGATTCCACACAGTTGAATGCATGATCACCCCTCAAAGTTCAGAGACCAGGCGGGCGGCACCGGCAACGAACATCCCGGCACCGCCCGAACCCGCTAGAATTTCAGTTCGACTCCCAACCGGACTTGCCGGGCCGCCGCGTAGAACCGCCACGACCCGTTAAAAGCGTCATACGCGGTATTAAACGCCCGTTCCTGCTCGTCCAGGGTGTAGATCCCGTCGCCGTTGCCGAAGCGGGCTTCTACGCGCCGCAACGACACACAGTTGACTTGGCTGCCCCAGGCTGCGCAGCTGCTGACATCGACCGACTTGTCGGCAGAGTTGAAGGCGCCGGCATTGCTGGCTTCGTCCCACAACGCGGCGTATTCAGCCGATCCCGTCGCCAACGTCGGGTCGCCGATGATGGCGATGCGGTTCTTGTCATTGCGAACGTCACCCGTTTCAGCGAACAGGCCGACGACGTTGCGGAAGTTGAGCAGGTTGCGGACATCGGCGTACAGCGTGGCGTCCAGTCGGCCGAAGCGCACGCCCTTGTTCAGCCGCAGATCCACGTTCTTGGTCCACGGCATCTCGAAAGCGTTGAGCGTCGTGCCGGTGGCCGTGCGGCCACCCAGACCGAAACTCAGCCGCGGAGCGGTCTGCCCATCACCATTGTTTTCCAGCCGCGTGTAGGGCAAGCCGCTCTGCACCCGGAATGTCGCGAAGATGCCGACATCCCGCAGGATCGCGCCGATCGTCGTGCCCTTGCGGTAATCCGGCGGCAGCTGCAGCGCGACGGAGCCCGCCAGGTTATGCGTCCGGTCGTCGTTGGTCCGCTGCGCGGCTTCCGGCGGCGGGGTGCGGTCGCCCAGGCCTGACACCTGCCGGGCGAACGTGTTCAGGTACGAGAACGGGTCGGACCCGGTGTTCTTGGACACCTGGAAGGTGTAGGCCACCGAGGTGCTGAGGTTGGTGCCGATCCGCCAATCGAGCTTCGTATCGACGCCGCGCGCGTTGCCGAAGTCCCGGTTCGTGAGCACGTTGATGCCCGTCAGGACGGTCGAGTCCTTCGGATCGGGGAACGTCAGGACGCGGGCCGCAAAGTCGGACACCTTGTCCTTGTTGTAGGCCGACACGTCGAGCACCAGGTCCTGGCTGAACGCATGCCGCACACCGAACTCGAACAGGATCGACTTCCCGAAGTCGAGGTCCCGGCCGACGACGTCGTTCGTGTTCGTGAACGAGATGTCGTTGTTAATGCCGCTCATCAACGTCGTGAACTCCGGCGACTGCACCTGATGCGAGTACGACAGGCGGAAGCCCGTGTGCTCGGTGATCGGGAACGAGACGCGCAGCCGCGGCGAAATCGTGTGATGCCCGACGGCTGGTGTGAACGTACGGGCGACGGAATTCGCGTACGCGGTATCGTCGGTCGCGCTGATCGGATTCCAGAGCGCCGGACCCGCGGACGAAATGAAGAGTGGCGTGTTCGAGAAGAGCGCGTGGCTGTTGTAGTAGTCCCAGCGCGCGCCCAGCTCGAGCACGACGTCACCGAGGTCGAGCCGGTCGGACGCGAACAGGCCGTACTGCACCGGCTTCACGACGTAGGCGTCCATGAAGATCTGCCGCGCGAGGTTGCTGCTCCAGAAGGCGAGATTCGTCCGCTTCGCATCGCCGCCGAGGGTGAAGCGGTGATAGCGGTTCGCCTGCCAGTCCACAACGAGCCGGCCTGTGAGCCGCGTCTCCGACAGCAAGGTCGCGGTGGTTGCAAATCCTTCGGTCGGGAACTGGTTGATCATTCCGAACGGATTGATGCGGCCGCTCTGCGTGACGTCCGGCACTGCGCCAAACAGGGGCACGCCGCGCGTGCCGGAGTTCGTGCGCTGATCACGGATGATCTGATCCGTAATCGGGAACGGGAAATTGTCGAACCCCGCGAAATCGAGCGCGCCGATCTGCAGACCGAGCGCCGGATCGCGCGTGTTGGTCTCGGACTCGTTCGTCAGCGGACCGGCGATCCCCCGATCGCGTGCCCAGGCCAGGTTCGCGTTGATCGCCAACGAACGCTCAGCGCTGCGGCTGACCTGATGGTTCAGGTTCAGAATCGCCATCCGGGTCCACGTATGGACGCCGCTATAGATCGCCGGGTCGTTGAGGTTTCTGCCGGGCGTGTTGCGAGCTTGAAACCCCCCCGCGAGACCGGTGAGCGACACGCTCGAGCCGCTGCCGTAGGTGTACTGCAGCTTGCTCTGGAGCTGAATCGAACTATTCCAATCCATCGGACGGCGTATGCCCTGGCACTCAACGCCGTAGTTGTTACGGATCTCCTGGGTGACGGCATTCGCGCTCGAGCCGAATGCGCCGCACTTGCCGCTGTACTGGACATAGCGCGGCAGGGCAATCGTCGACACGCTGCCGTCCGATTCGACGGTGGGGACCAGCGTATCAACGCCCGCGCGCACGAACACCGGTTGATCCTCGGCACCCATGCCGCGTCCCTGACCGATCACCGGCGCCGCAATCTGTGCATTACCGAGCGGCGTCCCCGAGACCTGGCCAATCAACACCGCGCTGCCGAAGAAGCGGAGATTCTGCACGCCGGGCACCGGCCCGCCGAGCGAGCCCTCGAACCGGTTGAGCCCGGAGCTGTTGGTCGAAGCGTTGTCGGTCTCCCACGAGCCCGAGCCGGACAGTGTGTTGCCGCCCGCCTTCGTCGTGTACGAGATCACGCCCGATTGCGCGTCGGAGAATTCGACGCCGAGCGCACCGGTGGTTACCGACGCTTCTTCAATCGCGTTCGTGCCGAGGGTCGCGAGCGCCCCACCGCTGTTCGTGCCGCGGATCGGCGCGCCGTCGATGTAGACGTTCGCCTCGCCGGGACGGCCGCCGCGGATCGACACGCCCGCATTGGCGCCCGACTCGACGACGCCCGGCGTCAGCGAGAGGACCGAGCGGACGTCATCGACCGGCAGATGATCGACCAGATCGCCGGCGAGGATGGCTTTCGACGTCACCTGGTCACGCGGCACGATCGGATTCGCCGCGGCGGTGACCGTGATTCCCGTCAGCACGACGGCCGAGGACTGCATCTTGATGTCCTGGGTGATCGTCTGCCCGCCGAGCACACGAACGTTGCGCAGTTCGGACGGCGCGAAGCCGATGAATTGCGCGCGCAGCGAATAGGTGCCGACCGGCACGTTGTTGACGAAGTAGTAGCCTTTTTCGTTGGTGACTGCGCCAAACGAGGTGCCGACGACGAACACTTGCGCGTTCGCTACGGCTGCGCCCGCCTGGTCGGAAACCGTGCCTTCGATCTTTCCCGTCGTTTGCTGGGCCGCGAGCGGCGCTGCGACGACCGCGATCGCGAAAACGGCACCGACAACGAGGAATCGACCGACGACATTCCTCAGACGATGCATCATGGATGCGTCCTCCAATTGCGTGAATGCGCGTGGACTACCGGACAGAATTGTGACGCCGGACACGTCACCTCCCTTCGGTGTTCGCCGAAACGACGGCATGACTACACATGTTGGGTAAGCTGGCCGGGCGTTCCAGAACCGTCAAGACGTTGTCACGTCAACGTCTAGCGCTCATCCAACGGCGGGCGAAAATGCGCGTGATTCACCCACCCCGCAAGAGGCCCCCCAAGCCTCCATCCCCTACACCAGGAACAGCTCCTGTTGGGGCTCGGCCGGCGTCACGAGCGGCCCCGTGTCCTCCACGAAAACGTTGATTTCGGTGCGCATGCCGAAGCGGCCCGGCAGGTAAATGCCCGGTTCGACCGAAAACCCGACCCCCGCGATGACGGTGCGCTCGTCCGCCGTCTCGAAGTTGTCGAGGTGCGGGCCGGAGCCATGCAGGTCGCGATCGATCGAATGCCCGGTGCGGTGCACGAAATACTCGCCGAATCCGGCCTTCGTAATGACGGCTCGCGCCGCGTCATCGAGCGCCGCGCCCGTCACCGGCTCCTTGTTCATCCAACGCTCTCGAAGCAAAGCAACCGCTGCATCCCGGGCATCACGCACGACGCACCACGCACGACGCACGTCTTCATTCGGCTCCCGTCCCGCGAACGCCATCCACGTCTGATCGGCGAACACGCTACCCGGCGCGACCCCGGCCCATAGATCGAGCAACAGCACATCGCCCCGCGCCAGCCGCCGATCCGCGCCCGCCTTGGGCTCGTAATGGGGATTCGCGGAGTTCGCTTGAAAGCCGACGATCGGCGGATGATCAGTGACGAGCCCCGCGCGGGCATAGGCGTCCATCACGCGGGCCTGCACCGTCGTTTCGCGCACTGCGGCGCCGCGGCCCAGCTCGCTGCCGGCCCAGCGCAGGGCATCCGCCGCGATGCCGGCGATCGCCTGCGCCGCGCGCCGATGACCCGCCAGCTCGCTCGCCGACCAGCGCGCCGCAAAGCGCGTGATCAGCGCGCCCGACGAGACGACGCGCGCGCCGAATCCTTCGATCAGCTCGACGACGCCGTGCGGCACGCGATCGAGGTACGGCACCGCATCGGCCGGCGAGACTTCCATCGCGAGGGTCTTGCCGGCGACGAGCGCGTGCAGCTTGTCGTGGAGCTCACGCCACGCCGCGTACGGGCGCACCTCGCCCGGGAATCCGTCGAACGAGGCGAGCTCGATGCGGTGCGCCACCGCGACCGGCGTGCCGTCGCGCGGCAACAGGACGAAAAAGCGGCGCGTCCCCATGCCGTTGATGCCGAGCACGCGCGTCGCGGCGGGATTGATGCCGTGAAAGTCGTACAACAGCCAACCGTCGGCGCCCATGTCGCCGAGCAGCTCGCGCAGCGCGGGGAAATCGAACTGCTCGAGGAGGCTCATTGGTGCCGGGGATCGGGGCCGGCGGCGCGCCACTCGCATCCCGCGCCGCCGCGCGCGCGGCAGTCGACATGCACCATCGCGCCCTCGTAGCCGACGAGCAGCCGCAGCAGCTCGACGAGGCCCGCGCCGTAAAACCCGCAGGCCGCACCGTCGGGTGTCGCCTGAATCGCGAGCGGATCGCTCACCCGCGCGACCGGCAGCCGCTGCTCGCGCACGAGCTCCGCGCCGAGCACCGTGCGTGCCGCGCGGCGCGCCGCGCTGTGCCCGAAGAGGCGCGACACCCACGACATCCGTTTCACCGCGCGGCGCGCGGCACGGCGCCCCGCGTCGGCGAATACCAGATCGGCGTCGGGCCGCCGGCCGACGAGCCGCAGCAACGCCTCCACGTGCGACGGCTCGACGCGCGCGTCTCGGCGTACCAGCTGCTCGAACTCGGCCAGCTGCATGGCGACGGTGGGGGAGAGACCGAGGCGCTTGACCAGCAGTTCTTCGGCGAACTCGGTGAGCCCATCCTCGACGGGAGTATCGAGATTCTTGACCGCCTCGAGGACGGCGAGCGGGACGATGCTGTGCACCACGGAGCGCGAAACCTACCACGGGGCTGCCTATTGCGGAACTCGCGATGCTCCACGAGCCTTCATTGACAGCTATGCCCAACCCTTCCCCAGAGGTGTCCCCGCCAATCGACGAGAAGCGCGCCAGCTTCGAGCGCGAAGCGCTGGTGCATCTCGACGTGCTCTACCGCGTGGCCCTGCGCCTCACGGCAAATCCCTCGGATGCCGACGACCTGGTGCAGGAGACGATGCTCAAGGCGTACCGCGCCTGGGACCAGTACGAGAAGGGAACCAATGCGAAGGCGTGGCTGCTCACCATTCTGAGGCACGCGTTCATTAATGAGTACCGCCGCCGCAGCCGGCATCCGGAGACGGTGGACGTAGACACCATCGAGCCGTATGCCGTCTTCTCGGAGGTGCAGGACGACGACCCGCAGGGCGCGTTTTTCGATCGCATCGTGGACGATCAGGTGCTGCGCGCCATCGACCAGCTGCCGGTGGCGTTCCGGGAGACACTCGTGCTGAGCGATGTCGAGGGGATGTCCTATCAGGAGATTGCCGGCATTCTCCAGGTGCCCGTGGGCACCGTGAAGTCGCGGCTGTTCCGTGCCCGCCAGCTGCTGCAGGGCAAGCTGTACGATTACGCCGTCGAGATGGGATACATCAAAGGAAGTCCCGCATGAATTGCCGCGAGTGCGTCGAGCATCTGTACGAATTCCTGGACCGCGAGCTGACGCCGGAGCTCGAGGGGGAGATCCGGGCGCATCTGGAAGACTGCCCGCCGTGCGGCGAACAGTTCGATTTTGAGGAGCTGTTCTTGAAGTTCCTGCGGGCGCGCTGCCGCGCGCAGGGCGCTCCGCAGGAGCTCAAGAAGCGCGTGCTCCGCGAGCTGTTTGGCGAGTGAGCTGGCTGACTCGACGCGGCGCGGCGGCGGCGCTCGCGGTCGGTCTGGCGA